>CAZLEO010000236.1:0-15035 GCA_964558555.1 uncultured Rickettsiales bacterium
GGGCGACGCGCGTGCATACGTGGGCGGCGGCGGGGGAGACGGCGGCGTCGTGGTCGTCGCAGTCCCCCTCGCACTCGGCCAGGCCGTCGCCGTCGCCGTCGATCTCGACCGCCGGCACGATCCCGTCGCAGTTGTCGTCGATACCGTTGCAGACCTCCCGGGTCGCGGGATTCACCGCCGGGTCCGCGTCGTCGCAGTCCCCCTGGTCCGCGGTCCACCCGTCCCCGTCGGCGTCGTGGACCACCACGTGCGCCTCCACCGGGATCTCCCGCACCGCCGATCCAGCCGCGGCGTCGGCCACCTGCACGGCCCGTCCCTCGCCCACGTACAGGGGCTGGGCGTCGTACACGATGCGGATGGTCCCCTCGTGCGTGCCCTCGTCCCCGCCGGCGAACCCCACTTCGAAGGTGTAGCCGTCCTCGGGGGCCAGCTCCAGGGGGAACACCCCGGGGGCGAGCGCCTGGAACAACCCATCGTCATCCGTCACCGAGACGGAGACGATCCGCAGCGCTGCATTCCCGCCGTTGGAGACCTCGACGACCGCCGCGTCCCACTCCCCCACGTCCAGATCGTCGAACACGACGGACGCCGTCGCCGTGTCCAGCACCCCCTGGACGCGCACCGGTTCGCTCGAACAGGCGCACATCAGCGCCGTCAGGGCCAGCAACCACCTTCTTCCGCGCATGTACTCAGGATAACACGGGCGCGCAGGCGCCCTTTCTGATGAACCCTATCCCGTCCTCGATCAACCCCTCGTCCACCCGCTCTCGTATCAACCGACGCAGCACGAACCGCGCGTGCTCGTAGCGCTTGACGTTCACCCCGTTGACCACGACGCGGTTCTTGCGTCCGTCCTCGATGGCCACCACCCAGCCGTCGGCCGAGAACGACGACACGGCCGAGCTCACGACCGAGTTGCCCGACATCCGCCGCGTCCCCCCCGGGTGGTTCGGCACGTGCCGCACGTCGTACCCCGTCCACACCCAGTTCACCTTGTCCCAGGGGATCGTCGTGCGGCGAAAGAACGTCACCTGCTCCACGCCGTCGTTTCCCAGCGTCAGCGTGCCCTGCATCATGCGCGGCAGCGCGGTCACCCCGAGGAACGCCGCCGTGCTGCACCCCACCCACAGCGCCACGGTGCCGATGTCGGTGGGCTCCTTGCCACGAAGCATGTCGTAGAGCATCCAGATCATGGCCAGGCCGAACAGTCCAAAGAAGAACCGCACGAGGATCACCGCCGACCGCCCCGTGCGGAACGTGTACGACCCGTCCGCGTTGGGTTCGTGGGGTTTTTATTGGGGTTTGCCGTGTCGCTTGGTGCCACGCTGGGGACCGGGGGGCCTGGGGGGGGGGTGGGGGGGCATGGCCGTCGGCCCGGCCCCCCCAGGCTCCCGCGGGATCAGCGCAGGTCACGAACGAACCCGCGCAGGTACCTGCGCAGGGTGGTCCGCTTGCCCGTGCGGTGGTCCATCACCCGGCCGCGCTGTTCGGCGATCGTGCGCACCTTCTCACCCCGCATGCCCGCGCCGATCTGGCGCCGCCTGCGGTCGTTGCGAGTCGCCGTCGCCTTGCCCGCCGCCTCGGCGGCCAGGCGCGCCCGGAGCAGCTCTGCCGCCAGCTGGCGGTTGGCGTCCTGGCTCCGCCCGCCGTCCACGTGCACGCGGATACCGCTCGGACGATGGACCAGCTGCACCGCCGTAGAGGTCTTGTTGCGGTGCTGGCCGCCCGGACCGCTGCCGCGGACGAAGGACTCGTCCACGTCGCGCGGGTTCTCCCGCACATCCAAGGCCCTCGGCTCGGGGAGCACCGCCACGGTCACCGTCGAGGTGTGAACACGGCCTCGCTTCTCCGTCGGCGGCACGCGCTGCCAGCGGTGGCCGCCGGCCTCGTCGGCAAAGGCCCGGTCGGCTCCCCTCCCTCTCACCCGTACCAGGACGAACCCTGGACGGGACTCCACCAGCGTCAGGCTAAAGCCGCTCCAGGCTCGCCAGCCTCTCGTAGACGGACAGCTGGCGCAGGACCAGCAACTTGGCGTCGGCGCCGCCCTCGGCGGCGCGGATCTCGATGAACAGGGTCGTCATGACACATCTCCTCTGGGGTCGTTCGTTGGTTGGTCTGGTTGTCGGAAGACGAGGAGAGCGGGCTAACCACGCGCGGTAGCGTGGTTCCTGACGAGCGCAGGCCGGCGCTCCCGCCCGGTGGCGATGGAGGACATCCGGATCTCGCACATGGCTGCCGTCATGATGGACGCACTATAGGGCCGGGGATCGCAGGTGACAAGGAATCGATGCTGCCCGGATCCTGCGAGTCGGACAAACCGCCCCGATCCGTTCTGGTGCATCGTCTTTCCGTTCCGGTGAACGGGCTTTCCGCTGCGGTGAACCGCACACCTCCCGGACGTGACATCTTCGGGAAGCCTGGGCCGGGGTGGTCCGAACGACCCGGGGGAAGGGGGGGATCAGACCCCGACCCCACGAACACGCAGCCGGCCTCGCCGGCGAAACGGAGCGCCGGTGTTCCCGGCGGATGGAGGAGTGTGATGAGGCTGATGGTTCTGGTGGTGATGGTGGTGAGCTTGGGGATGGTTGGGCAGGCGTGGGGGACGGACTGCACCGGCTTGCCGGCGGGGCACGCATACCGTACCGCCTCCTGTAGCGGCATGTGCTACAGCTGCAACAGCGGTACGGAGGTGTGCTGCGACTACACGGGCAGTCAGGGATTCAAGATCACCCTCATCGAGTACAACAGCGAGACGTATGCCTACGGACAGTACGACCTCCAGAGCACTCCTGTGAATTTCTGTTGTGACGGCACCAACGACCTGGGGACGTCGTCGGCCGTCGAGGTGACCATCACGGGTGGCTCGAGCCACGACTTCATCTGTCTGCGTGATCCGAGTGCTGGCAGCTGCCCTAGTGAATTCTCTACGCTCAAATATTGGGACGCGGTAGCCAACGTGTACCCCGGCTCAGGCAATGACGAGGTTCGCACCTGTCCCACTGGCTCGTACGACGACGATGTGGAGGCCGGTGACGGCAACGACACCGTGTTCACCTACGACGGCAGCGACACCATTGACGGCGAAGGGAACGACGACATCATCAACGCCGGTGATGGCGTAGACTATGTGTGGGGTGGGAACGAGAACGATATCATCGGCGGCGGAAGTGGTGGCGATGAGTTGAAGGGGGAAAACGGCAACGATACAGTCCGGGGTGACGGTGGAGAGGACACGGTCTGGGGGGGAATGGGAGAGGACAACGTGTTCGGCGGCGCAGATGACGACGAGGTAGTCGGGAATTCGGACGCGGACTTCGTCGGCGGTGATGGGGGGGACGACTGCCTGTGCGGCGGTTCGTGGGGAACCGGGATGAACGTCGATGGGGAGAACGATACCATCAACGGCAACGCGGACACGGACGACTGCTACTACGTGTGGGACACGGACCCGGCAACCGAGGAATACGACACGGTCACCAACTGCGGCGGAGGCATTTTGTCCGACGATTGTCCCTGCGCCTCGTGAGGAGAGCGCGAACCGCTTCCAACACCTGTACCGACGTCGATAGTCGCTGAAGGAAGGGATCCGCAACATGAGGACGCCCTCATCATGCCTATTTGCGGTTTGGATGCTGGTTGCCATGGGGTGCGCCACCAACGCCACCGTCGATGACGATGCCGGACCTTCGGACGACGACGACACGCCCGGCGACGATGATGCGAGCGCGGATGACGACGACGCGCTGGACGACGACAGCGCTCAGGACGACGACGTGGGGGACGACGATTCCGCACCCGACGACGACCAGGACGGCGATGGCTGGTCGGAGGCGGCAGGGGATTGTGACGACACCGACGCGTCCGTCCATCCGGATGCCGAGGAAGTCCCTTGCGACGCCGTGGACAACGACTGCGACGGATATGGGATCTTGTCTGGTGCCGTGGTGGGCAGTGTGGAGTATGCCACCGTGCCCCACGCCCTGAACGCAGCTGTGGACGGCGAGACGATCTACGTGTGCCCAGGTGTACACGTGGGTCAGCTATACACCGACGACGAGCGTGCCCTGACCATCACCTCGTACAGCGGCAACCGTGATGAGACCGTTCTCGATGGCGCTGGGCTGGAGACCGTAGTGTACGTCGGCGAGGACAATCAGGTGGCTCTCTCACACCTGACCATTCGTAATGGGCTGGGCCAGCCATGGCTCAGCGGCGACTACGCGGGTGGCGGCGTCATGGCCTTCGGTGTGTCTACCTCGATCGTGGATTGCGTGTTCATCGACAACGCCGTGGACCAACCCGGTGGTCGCGGGGGAGCGGTTGCCGCACGTCGGTCAGGCGGCGACGCCTCTTCCGTGACCATCGAAGGTTGTCATTTCGAGTCGAACACGGCCTTGGGAGAGGGCGGAAACGGTGGGGCGGTCTACTCCTCGAGCATCCAGACCCCGCATGCCTTGAGTATTTCGAACTCCACGTTCGTGACCAACAGCTCGGACCGAACCGGAGGTGCCGTGTACGCTACGGGGAACAACGTCCATGCGGTCACGGTATCCATCGAAGACTGTGCCTTCGACAGTAACGAGACCGGGAATTCCGGCGGAGTGTTGTATCTGTACGTCTGGAATTCGTTGCTTGTCTCCAACAGCGTCTTCACCGGGAATCACGCAGGATATCAAGGCGGCGCCGTGAGCCTCGGCGAGCCGCAAGCAGAGCCGTCGGTCGTAGAGGTGTCTGACTGCACCTTCACCGAGAACTCGTCCGATCAATCCGGGGGGGCGTTTCACGCCAGTACGGGTAACAGCGAGAGCGTATCTCTGTGCTTGGACACCTGCACCTTCTCGTCGAATTCGGCGCAATACGGCGCGAGTCTTGCTCTGGACGGCAGCGGAGAGTACGTGGTCGCCTTCGACGACGTGAACTTGGAAGGGAACATCGCGTCTGTCCAAGGAGGGGGCCTCCAGCTCTACTCGACAGACAACGTGCAGCTCCAGATGACCGGCGGCTCTTTCACTGGCAACGAGTCGGATGTGAACGGCGCAGCCGCGTTTCTGATGAGTCTGGATGGCTCCTGCCTGGCAGAGTTCGACGGAGTTCTGTTCGAGGACAACGTCGTCACCACGGATGAGCTCGGAGCCCTCACCTGCTCGACCAACTGTGCCTGCACCCTCCGCGACAGCACCGTCCACACCAACACGGGTGGTGGCGCCTGGATTGGCAACACCACTTCCAACTCCTCCCTCACCTCCATCGACACCGACTGGGGCACCGGCGTCGACGACAATACCCCTTACGACGTCCAGATCTACGAGGGCGATACCTACGCCGCCTTCGGCCCCAACGAGACCTTCACCTGCACCGCCGAGCTAGGGTGCATCTGAAGGATCAGGTCCCCCCCCCCCTCGAGATCTCGCCTCGTCCACCAGTTTCGCCGCCTCCATCACCCGTTCGGGGCTCCTCGAATCCAGCTCTCCACGCTTCAACACCCGGGCCGCAAAGCCAGGAGTGGTTCCGGCCTCGTCGTTCCAGGCGCAGATGAGCGTGGAGAGCCGTGTGTAGCCGGCGCGGTTGGCGAGCCACTCGAGGTTGACGTGGGGATCGTCGGCGAGAATCTCCAGTGAGCGGACGACGTTGACCTTGCGCTGGAGCGAGGAGCGGTTGAGGCCGGTGCAGCGCTTGAAGCGGTTGCGCAGGGTGCGGGGGGTGACGCCGAGGATTTCGGGCTTGCGGGTAGCGCGCGGTGATTCGAGGGCACCCGGCTGCAGGATGCCCTCGAGGGCCGCCTGCACGGCCGGATCGTAGGCCCAGCAGCGGCGGCGGACGCGCTCGACTCGAGCGACGAGGGCGACAAGGCGAGGCTTCACGTCGATCAAACCCCGCGCAACCGGGCCAGGCCGACCTCGGCCGCGTCCGGCCTCCCCGCGATCTCCACCTCCTCGTCGATCAGGGCCGCAGCTTCGCGGACGGAGATCGAGACGGGGGTGCGGCGGCGGGCGCGCTGGAGGACGAGGGCGGCGAAGCCGGGGGTGACGCCGGCGTGGTGGCGCCATGATCGGCTCATGTGGGCGAGGCTGTCGTGGCCGAGCCAGCCGGCGAGGGTGGCGAGGCACGCGTGGGGGGTGTCGGCGAGGACCTCGAGGGCGCGCACCACGGTGGCCTGGGTCAGGGAGGTGCGGTGTGCGTGGCGTCGGACTTCGTCGACGAGCTCGGTGAGGGTCGGTCGTGGGCTCACGGGTTGCTCCTGTGCGGACGTCATGGGACATCGGTAAGGCAAGACGTGTGCCGGAAGGGGGAGGTGGCGGACTTTTTCCCGGAACGGTCGTGATTCCAGGGGATTGGGGGATCTTCACGGGGCTGGACGGCGGATCCCCGATTCGCACAAACGCGACAGATCGGCGGTCGGTGCGGCTGGAAGTGTCGCGTTTTTGCGACAGGGGTCAGGGGGGCGGGGGGATATGGATGGGGACTCGTTGCCGGCCGTTCTCGCCCTTGATCACCAGGGCGATCTCCCCTGGGGACTCGCCAGCCCACAATCGGGCGAGCTCGGCCTCGGTCCAGCCGGCTGCTGGCTTGCCGCGGATCCGCAGCACCTGCTGCCCGGGGATCAACCCGGTGGCCTCGCCTTCGCCGCCCGGCAGCACGCTGATCACCTCGACTCGGGCGCCGCGCCAGCCGATGTGGAAGTCCACGGTGCGGACGCGGTCGTGGCGACCCCAGGTGGGGCCGGGGACCAGGTGGAGAACCTGACGGCCCAGATCGACGGTGACGACGAAGCGGTCGAGGATCGAGGTGCCGATGTTGCCGGCGATGGCCTCGGCGTGCAGCACGCCGGTGTCGCCCTGGGGAAGGATGAGCTGAGGACGGCCGATCTCATAGGGGCCCAGCGAGAACGAGCGGGCCTGGACCAGGGTGGCGCGGCTCAGGCCGCCCATGCCGGCGGTGGTGAGGGAGCGGCCGGGGCCGTGCAGCTGCAGCAGGTCCCACGCCTCGGCGGACGGGCCGTGCACGGCGAGGGCGTCGGCGCCGGTGTCGAGGCGCCAGCGGCCGACAAAGGTGCCGTCGAGCACGCCGTGGACCGTGGGCTGGTGGTCGGCGAACTCGATGTCGAGGACGACGCCCTCCTCCGGGGCGCTCCAGGCGTTGGCGTGGTGCAGGGTGCAGGTGCGGCCGGCGAGGTCGAGGGTGACGGCGAAGCGGGAGAAGAAGTCGTAGCCGAGGATACCGACGACGGCGACGCCCAGCTGCCCGCTGATCGCTTCGGCAAACGTGGAGACGCCGACGACCTGGTCCTCCAGCAGCACGCCGTGGACATTGAAGAACGGGATCTCGGCGAGCTCCACCTCCATCGTGCCGCCCACGGCCAGCCCCTCGAGATCCCCTGCCGGCTCGAGGTTGAGCTGGGGCAGCAGCGACGCATCGACCATGGACAGGGTCGCGCCCGTGTCCAGCAGGAACAGGCCGTCCACGGCAGCAGACTTGCCGATGACGTGCACGTCCACGAAGGCGTGGCCGGTGGCGTAGATCAGCGGCAGCTCCACCGAGGTCACGCCCGGCTGGAAGGTGACGTCCGAGGCCTCCAGGGGCCGCTGGAACAGCGCGTCACCGCCCGGATCGCCGAAGCGCAGGCTCTCCATGTGGTAGACCGTCGCGTTCTCGGGCAGCGAGTCGTTGTAGCTGACCACCTGTTGGGGCACCTGGACCCCGTCCACGGCGCGGTAGTCGCGCAGCACCAGCACCTCGGTGCCGAGGCCGGACTCGTCGGCGTGGACCTGGAGCACCGGCAGGAACGTCGCGGGGTGGATCGCCACCACCCAGGGGTGACCGCCCGGGGGCTCGACGATCAGGGTCTGGCAGAGCACCCCGTCGTCCTCCACGGGATCGCCCAGGTGGACGGTCTCGGGGTCGAAGGGATCGATCCACGGCCGGAACGCGTCGAGGTACAGGCCCGTGACCGCGTCGGCGAGCTGGTACTCGTTGAACGCCACGACCTGGCCGTTGTGGTCTCGCAGCCACGCCTCGCCGCCGTCGTGCACCGACAGCAGCGCCAGGGGCGGCAGGCTCAGCTCGTTGCGCTGCTGGTCGGGAAACCGCGTCCAGATGTGCGCCGTCCCCTCCAGCCCCAGCCCCTCGGCGTGCGACGTCATCTCGTACCCGGGGATCGACGCCAACACCTCCCGCCCCCCCAGCGCCTCGGCCACCCGATCCACCAGCTCCTCGGCCGACAGCTCGTCCGCGGCGCAGGGCAGGGCCCACAGCAACACGGTGAGCAGCAGGACAAATCGACGCGCCATCTGGCCTCCGTCCGACATCGATCTTATCCTTGCGCGTTCCCTCGGAGGCCACTCGTGTCTGGAATCGAACTGTCGGTGGTGATGTTCGCCTTCAACGAGGCCGAGAACGTGCGGCCCGTGATGGTCGAGGCGCTGGAGTACCTGCGGGGCCGAGTGGAGCGCTACGAGCTGATCCTCGTGGACGACGGCTCCTCGGACGACACCCGCGTCCGCGCGGATGAGGTGGCGGCCGAGGACGACTCGGTGAAGGTGATCTCCCACGAGACCAACCGCGGCATCGGCGCGGCGCTGAAGACGGGTTACGCGGCGGCCACCCTGGAGTGGGTGACCCTGCTGCCGGCGGACGGCCAGGTCCCCCCCGACCAGATCGACCGCTTCCTGGAGCTGCGCCACGGCCACGACCTGGTCATCTGCCACTACCCCGACCGCTTCCAGGAAGCCGACAACTTCGGCCGCAAGGTGCTCAGCCGCGGCCTGCGCGCGCTGACCTTCATGGCCACGGGCGTGTCCAACCGCCTCGACGGCGCGTACCTGATCCACCGCGACTACCTGCAGCGCGTGCCCCTGAAGTCGGACACCTTCTTCCTCAACCTCGAGCTGCCGATCCGGGCCATCCGGGCGGGCGCGCGCGTGGCCGAGACCACGCTGCACATCCGCCCCCGCCGGGCGGGCAGCTCCAAGGTGCTGTCCTGGCGCCGGATCACGGACGTGTCGCTGGAGATGGGGAAGCTCGGCCTGGAGCTGCGTGTCCTGCGGCGTGGTTAGGTATTGAAACCTCCGGATGGGGAGGCTAAGTAGTACGCTCACCCCCGGTCGTGACCGCCGGTTAGTAGGGATGGCGGCCGCACAACCACATCGACGAAGGATTGGACGAGAGCATGGGCGAGCCCAAGAGCAAGAACATCACGCGTCACCAGCTACACGTGACCCGGGAACAGCGCGAGTCGGCCATGGGCCACAAGGGGGTCACCGTGTGGTTCACGGGCCTGAGCGCTTCGGGGAAGTCCACCGTGGCGACGATGGTGGACCTGATGCTCACCGAGATGGGTGTGCACTGCTACGTGCTCGACGGGGACAACGTCCGGCACAACCTCAACCGCGACCTGGGCTTCTCGCCCGAGGACCGCAACGAGAACATCCGCCGCATCGGCGAGGTGGGCCGCCTGTTCACCCAGGCCGGCATCATCAACCTCACGGCGTTCATCTCACCGTACCGCGAGGACCGCGACCAGAACCGCCGCATCCAGGAAGAGGGCGACTTCATCGAGGTGTTCGTGGACACGCCCCTGGAGGTGTGCGAGCGCCGCGACCCCAAGGGGCTGTACGTGAAGGCGCGGGCCGGCAAGATCCCGGAGTTCACCGGCATCTCCGCCCCGTACGAGGCCCCCGCCGACCCCGAGGTGGTGCTCGAGACGGCCGACGAGACGCCCGAAGAGAGCGCCACGATCGTCATCGAGTACCTGCGCGAGAAGGGTTACCTGGGTGACCTCGCCTGACCCGGCGCGGGCGTACGCGGGGCGGACCGTCCTGGTCACCGGCGGGGCCGGGGCCATCGGGTCCAACCTGTCGCGCACCCTGGCCGAGGCCGGCGCCCGGGTCCTGATCCTCGACGACCTGTCCGCGTCCGCGCGCTGGAGCGTGCCGTCCCTGCCCGGCGTGCTGTTCATCGAGGGGGATCTGCTCGACGAGGGCCTGCTCAAGCGGGTGTTCCTCGAGCGGCCGTCGGTGGTCTTCCACCTCGCGGCCTTCTTCGCCAACCAGAACTCCGTGGACCACCCCGAGGCCGACCTGCGGGTCAACGGCCTGGGCACCCTGCGGCTGATGGAGTACGCGACCCTGGCCGGCGTGGACCGGCTCGTGTACGCGTCGTCGGGGTGCTCGGTGTACGGCACCGACGCGCCGCTGCCCCTGACCGAGGACTTCGTCTCGCTGGACCTGGCCACCCCGTACCAGGTCACCAAGATGCTGGGGGAGGCCTACGCCAACTTCTTCGGCCGCCACCACGGCCTGGCCGTGGCCGTGCCGCGGCTGTTCAACTGCTACGGGCCGGGCCAGATCCCGGGCCAGTACCGCGACGTGATCCCCAACTTCCTGTACTGGGCCATGAAGGGGCAGCCCCTGCCGCTCACCGGCTCCGGGGACGAGACCCGCGACTTCACCTTCATCGGCGACGTGGTTCGCGGGCTGTTGCTCGCCGGAACCCACGAGGCCGCCGCGGGCGAGGCCTTCAACCTGGCGTCGGGCCGCGAGACCCGCATCGCCGACCTCGCCGCCGTGATCAACGAGGTCACCGGCAACGACGCCGGGACCGTCTCCGCCGAGGTCCGCCGCTGGGACGTCAAGAAGCGGGTCCTGGCCTCGGTGGACAAGGCCGACCGCCTGCTGGGCTGGCGGCCCACCACCGACCTGCGCGCCGGCATCGAGCGGGCCCACGCCTGGTTCCGCGCGAACTGGGACCGCATCGAATCCGATGCCCGCTTCGGTCCGGGCGTGTCGTCCGCCGTGCGCGAGATCACCGCGGACGAATGACCCGCGTCCGCCTCCTCGACTGCGACTTCGACGCCCTCGACCTGCGCCAGGCCCTCGACCGGGTGGCCGACTACGTGGCCAGCGGCACCTTCCACAGCAGCTGCGGCGTCAACGTGGATCAGCTGGTGAAGATGCGCCGCGACCCCGCGTTCCGCGACCTGGTGACGCGGGCCGACCTGATCACCGCCGACGGCACCCCCGTGGTCTGGGCCTCGCGCCTGCTGGGGCGTCCGCTGCCCGGCCGCCTGCCCAGCATCGACCTGTTCGAGGCGCTGCTGGGCGTCGCGGCCGAGCAGGGCTGGGGTGTGTATCTGCTGGGCGCCCGCGCCGAGGTGCTGGCCGAGGCCGAACAGGTGCTGCGCTGCCGTCACCCGGGCCTGCGCGTCGCCGGCAGCCAGCACGGGTACTTCGACGACGCCGACCAGCGGGACGTGGCCGCCGCCATCCGCGACGCACAGCCCCAGCTGTTGTTCGTGGCCATGAGCTCGCCGCGCAAGGAGCAGTTCGTCCACGGCAACCGCGATCTGCTGGCGGAGGTGCCCTTCGTGCTGGGCGTGGGTGGCGCGCTGGACATCGCCGCCGGACGCACGCGCCGGGCGCCGCGCTGGATGGCGGGTGCGGGCGTGGAGTGGCTGTACAGGCTGGCCCAGGAGCCACGCCGGCTGGCGCGCCGCTACCTGTGGGACGACATGGCGTTCCTGGGGATGGTGGGGCGGGAGCTGATACGCCGCCGCGTCAGTCCTCCTCGGCCACCTTCTCGATGATCACCCCCGTACCGTAGGCGAGCAGCTCCGCCGCCGACGTCATGATCTCGGACGTGCAGAAGCGCACGGTGATCACGGCGTTGGCGCCCTTGCGCAGGGCCTCGTCGGCCATGCGGTCCAGCGCCTGCTCGCGAGACTCGGCGATCATCTTGGTGTAGTTCTCCACCTCGCCACCCACCAGGGTCTTGAACACGGCCATGATGTCGTGGCCGGCGTGCCGGGTGCGCACGGTGTTGCCGCGCACCAGGCCCACCGTGCGGACGACGCGGTACCCCGGCACCGCGTCGCTGGTGGTCATCATGATCTCGTCCTGACGCGACACGCCGTCCTCGGAAGTCTTGACGGGAAGCTGACTCATCGGACCACCTCCGTGTACTTGTCCTTGCTGCCGGTGGTCAGCCGCCACCGCACGACGCTGGCCAGGAGGACCAGGCAGCCGGCGCCCGCTGCGCCGGTGCCGATGCGTAGCCACGCCGGCACTGACGGATCCATCAACAGGTGTACCAGGCCGAAGCCGCAGCAGATGCTCACGCCGATGATCACCAGCGACCAGCCGACCCGCTGCTCGAGGCGGTTGTAGACCCCGCCCCAGAAGTTGTCGAGGGCCTCGTCGTACTGCAGCCGCTCGCGGATCAGGTCGGTGACCTCCTTGTGTTCGATGAAGTCGTCGAGCTCGGCGGCGCAGGACGCGCAGTCCGAGACGTGCTCGCTCAGCTGCGCCTCCTCGTCGTCGCCGAGCACGCCGTCGACCTTCTTCATCATCAGGATCTGAGCGTCCTCGCAGCTCATGGCTCTTCCTCCAGCTGTCTCCTCAACGCGCGACGTGCTCGATACAGACGACTCATCACCGTGCCGATGGGCACGTCCAGGGCCTGGGCCATCTCCTCGTAGGAGAGGTCCTGGTAGTGCCGCATGTAGATGATCTCCCGGTGGTCCACCTTCAGGGTGTCGATGGCGGTCTGCACCTGGATCTGCCGGCGAGCGCCGATGGTGGCCGTCTCCGGGTTGCGGCCGAACAGGGCCGTGGCCGGGGACGCGGCCCGCTCCACGTGCTCGCTGGGGAACGGGCCCCGCTTGCGGCGCGCGATGCGGTCCAGGCACAGGTTGCGCAGGATGCGGTAGTACCAGGGATAGAACGGCAGCTCCGGGTTGAACCGATCCAGGGCCTTGAAGGCCCGCGCGAACGCCTCCTGGCTCGCCTCGCGGGCGTCCTCGGGGTTGCGCATGTAGCTCATGGCCGCCAGGAACGCCCGCCTCTGGTAGAGGTGGACGACCTGCTCGAACCACTCCACGCCGCCCACGGCGTGCTTCCCGTCCAGGGTCGATCGGTCTGTGGTGAGGGTCATCGTCGATCCCATTGCAGGGTACGGTACAGACGACCGGAGAATCTATTCCCGGAAAGAACTATCCCTTGTCGATCAGCTCCGTGGCGATCTTGCGGGCGTCCTTGTCGCGCACGCGCATGAGGCGCATCTGCAGCATCTGGGCGGCGACCTTGCGGCGGCTGGCGGGCTGTTCGTCCCACAGCTCGGCCATGGGGGGCATGACCTGGGCGAACAGGGCGTC
This sequence comes from uncultured Rickettsiales bacterium, assembly GCA_964558555.1. Taxonomy (GTDB): domain Bacteria; phylum Myxococcota_A; class UBA796; order UBA9615; family CAYRNR01; genus CAYRNR01. The sequence goes on from CAZLEO010000236.1 coordinate 13,148, forward strand.
GTCCTTGACCTCGGCCATGGCCATGAGGGTCTCGAAGTCGGTGGGCAGTTCGTACTTGTCGAGGTAGGCCTGGGCGGCCGCCTTGCGCTCCGACGCGGTGGCCGCCACCTGGACCTTCTTGGCCGCCTTGTCCCGCTCCGGATCCTTGAACACGTTCTCGGCCCGCTCCTTCCACGCCTTGTCCAGGCGGGCCTTGTAGGAGTGGTCGTTGGCGCGTTTGCCCCCGTAGGCCGATTTGTTCTGGTCCGTGTGGCGGCTACTGTCGCGCCCGCGGTCGATATCGCGCCACGAGGGTGCGTCGTCGTCTCGGTCGTGTCTGCGTCCCATGTCCCTCTCCGAGGGGCCGGCGTGGCCCGTACCGAATGTATCAACCCCGTCCTTTGAAGAAAACCGGTTCGGTTGTCGTCGAAGCATGCAGTCGTTGAGAATGGGGATGAAAAATGAGCGTGACTCCCGACAAGAGCAATCGACGTTTCACCCGCCCGGTCCTGGCCGCGGCCGTGGGCCTCGGGGACACCACCTTGCAGCGGTCGCAGGCTGCGTCCGGCCGATCCATGCGCGCCGGCGGCGACGCCCGCTGCGACCTGCCGTTCCCCAGCCGCTACCCGATCACCGCCACCCGCCGCGGCGAGACGTGGGTCGTCGCCGTGCCCCGCGGCACCCGCGTCCTGGGTGCCGACGTGAGAGAGGGCCTGATCCGGCTGCACGACTGGGACGCCGGCGTCACCATCGAGGACGGCCAGGCCTGGTTGAAGCTCTGGCCGACCCGCGCGGAGCCCTTCCACGACCACGGTCGCCTCGGCCGCATCGCCGGATTCGCGGCCCGCGCCCTGCCCCTGATGTGGATCGCGCTGGTGCTCACCGTGGGCATCGGCAGCCTGGGCCTCTGGGCCGGCAGCTCGCTGCGCGGCAACCCCGCCGTGTTCGCCTTCGGCGAGGGCGGCGCCGGCTTCGATCCCGACCGCGTCGCCTCCTTCGGCGCCGGTGACTACGCCGCCGGCGCGGCGTCTGCCTGGACCTCCATCCCCGATCCCGAGACGCCCCTGACCGAGGACGCCCTGGCCGAGGCCGAGGAGGCCGAAGAGGCCGAGGAGATCGAGGAGCCCCAGCCCGAGGAGCCCGAGCCTTCCGTCACCCCGCAGCCCGACGAGATCGCCGAGGAGCCCGCCGACGAGGCGGACCAGCCCGACGCGAGCGAAGATGCCGTGGCCTCCGCGGACGAGGGCGGCGTCGAGGGCGGCGTCGAGGGCGGCGTCGAGGGCGGCGTGCCCGGCGGCGGAGGCAGCTTCGGCCTCGGCGGCGGCACCGACGACGGCTTCGGCGACCGCGCCGAGTCCGCCGAGGCGCTCGAGCGGCTGCTCATGGCCTGCATGGACGGACGCCGCACCCACCGCATCAACCTCGAGGTGGACGAGGAAGGCCGCGCCCACTCCCTCGCCTACAAGGGCGTGTGGACCGACGCGGAGCGCGACTGTGTCAGCGACACCATCGACGAGTGGTCGTTCCCGGTGGCGGAAGAGAGCTACGAGATGAGCCTGCGGGTGCGCAAGGCGTAGCGCGCGGGACGGAACCTAGCGGCGCCGCATCAGCAGCGCGAACAACCCCAGGACGAGTAACGAACCCGAGCCATTCGCCGCCCCGGCGCTGCACTCGCAGCCGCCCTCCTCGGCGGAGTCGTCGTCGTCGGCCGCGTCGTCGTCGTCGGCATCGTCGTCGTCGTCGGCTGCGTCGTCGTCGTCACCCACGGCGTCGTCGTCGTCGGCCGTGTCGTCGTCGTCGGCCGCGTCGTCGTCGTCGGCCGCGTCGTCGTCGTCATCGTCGTCGGCTGCGGAGTCGTCGTCGTCGGCTGCGTCGTCGTCGTCGGCCGCGTCGTCGTCGTCGGCCACGT
>CAZLEO010000237.1:0-15007 GCA_964558555.1 uncultured Rickettsiales bacterium
GGTCCAGGGGGACGATGACGACGACGATACGACCCAGGGGGACGATGACGACGACGATACGACGCCGGGTGATGACGACGACGACACGGTCCAGGGCGACGATGACGACGACGACACGGTGCAGCCGGTGGACGCCGACGGGGACGGCTACGCCGTCGGCGACGACTGCGACGACAACAACGCGCTGGTCTACCCCAACGCGCCCGAGCTCTGCGACGGTCTCGACAACAACTGCAACAACGTGGTGCCCGCGGACGAGCTGGACGCGGACGGCGACGGCGTGATGGCGTGCGACGGCGACTGTGACGACGCTGATCCGGCGGTCGGCCCGGGCGAGGTCGAGGTCTGCGATGGCGTGGATCAGGACTGCGACGGCGTCGTGGACGAGGAGACCGAGTGCTACGACGACGACGGGGACGGGTACACCGAACTCGACGGCGACTGTGACGACGCGAATGCCGGGACCTACCCGGGCGCGCCCGAGATCTGCGACGGCGCCGACAACGACTGCAACGGCGTCGTGGACGACGGCTGCCAGCAGTGCTCGGCCACGGTCCCCACGGACTACCCCATCATCCAGGACGCCATCGACGCGTCGGTGAACGGCTGGCTGATCTGCGTGCTCCCGGGCACCTACCCGGAGAACATCGACTTCCTCGGCAAGGGCGTGCACGTGCTGGGCGTGAGCGGCCGCGACGTGACGATCATCGACGGCGGCGGCGTGGCCCCGGTGGCCACGTTCGACAGCGGCGAACCCACCACGGCCGTGCTCGAGGGCTTCACCCTGACCCACGGCCACAACAACGACGGCGGCGGCATCTTCGTCATGGCGTCCTCACCCACCCTGACGTCGCTGGCGGTGACCGAGAACGAGGCCGACGACCAGGGCGGCGGGATCTTCGTGTACAACGCCTCGGTGGCGGACATGACCGACGTGGTCGTGTCGGGCAACACCGCGGCAGGGGAGGGCGGCGGCCTGTACATCGGCACGGCCACCGTGTCGATGAGCGCGGTGGAGATCGCCGACAACGTCACCACCGGGGCCACCGGGGGCGGCATGCACGCCCACAACTGCACGCTGACCGTGGACGACATCCTCGTCCAGTACAACGAGGCGCCGGACCACGGTGGCGGCGCGTACGTGTCCTACGCCAACTTCGTGGCCACGAACTCGGAGTTCTCGTCGAACATCGGCGCCCACGGCGGCGGCCTGTGCATGACCTTCAGCTCCGGTTCCCTCGACGACGTGGACATCAAGTACAACCTCGGCTGGAGCGGCGGCGGCATGTACCTGCACTTCTCGTCGCCGACCATGGACGACGTGCTGATCTGCGAGAACGACGGCGCCATGACCGGCGGGCTGTACCTGGACTCGGCCTCGCCGGCGATGACCGACGTGCGCATCAACGGCAACAACGGGCTGTACGGCGGCGGCCTGGCCGTGCAGGCGGGGTCGTACCCGACGTTCCGCGACGGATCGCTGGCAGGCAACTACGCGCTTTCCGGCGGTGGGGTGTACGTGTCCGACTCCCAGCCCGACATCCAGCAGGTGGTGATCTACGAGAACACCTCGCTGACCGGCGGCGCCGGCGCCTATGTGACCGCCGGCGGCATCGAGATGGCGGACGTGTCGATCCACACCAACGGGACGTCGGCCTACGGCGGCGGGGTCTACCTCTACCAGGCCACTGCCAGCCTGGAGCGGGTGGAGATCGTCGGCAACGAGGCGACCCTGGACGGGGGTGGGCTGTACGCGTACGAATCGAGTGCGCAGGCGACCAACCTGCGGGTGATCGGCAACGAGACGGCGGTGGGCGGCGGCGGGACGGCCTGGGTGGACTCCGGCGGGAACCTCACCGGGGGAGGGGGAGGGGAGGGCGGTGGGGCGTGAAAGGGGTGCGGGGGTGCGTTCGGGTTTACCGCGAGAAGGGATGAGGCGGGATCTGGAGGGATGTTCGGGGATGGGCGTGTGTCCCAGGTGTGTCCCGGCGGAGACCGTCCGCGACGACGTGGGACGGGCCGAGGCCTGCACGGTGCAACGAGGCAAGGCCCCGTGCATTGCCACACATCTGGCTACTCCTCGTAGACGGTTTGTGCCTCCTTGAGTAGCTCTTCGGCCTCGACCACAATCGCCTGCTCCTTATCCAACCTCGCGTCCTCGTCAGTGCTCGGCAGTTCGGACAGGTGAACACCTAGCGAGTACAGTCTCCCTGGGATACTCCCAGGATCCGGTGTCCAGATTTTCCCCGAACGAATACCCATGAGGTCACTCCGTTCCGGCCACACGAGACTGGGAAAACAGGAGAAGTAGGCGACGAATCCATCTAGACCTAGATACGAGACCGTGGGGTATCGAGCTCCGCTCACGATGGCTTCCCAGACGGAAGCGACGGCCACAACCGTCTTCGTCGATATCGGGCAGGTACGGATGCTCGGACCCGGAGCGGCCGTTTCACTCCGTGGTGTGTTCTCGCTCCTGCAACTCGAAGCCGCGACTCGGTGTTCGACGTGGTAACTCCCGGGTTCATCAGCAACTATCGATACCGCCCACGCAGGGGTCATGTAGCCGTCGTGGACCATCCGGAGTACATACAGAGGTTGCACTTCTGGAAACAACGCTTCGTGTACCGCGACCTTGTGTCTGCCAAGACCCGCCACCGACTCCGCAAACAGGTCTACGCCGGGTTCCAATCGGTCGGGTGTCTCCGCAATTGCATTCGGCGGAAAAGACAGAATGAAGCATGCCACAACCTTCCAAACCAGGCGTCGTTTCCTCGGTTTGTTCGGCATCTGTTTCTGGTTCCTTCCTGTGCACACGAATCTATGGGATTCGGACTATCCAGTTGTTCAATCCCCACATTTCGAATCTCTCGATCATTCCGTTGGGCGTACCTGTGTAGAGGACGTCCACGCCTTTGGTATTCAGAAGAAAGTTCGTATCGGTTGACGAATGGAGCGCTCCTGTCTCTTTGCAGGGGCGGTTTGTGGGATGAGTATGGTACAAGGAGTGTGCTCCTTCTGGCATGGGACCTGGGTCCACAACGGGAAGCCCCTCCGAGCCGCGATTTGGCGGTGTGGCGAAGAACTGGCCGTCATCTTCGTGAATCCATCCCCCCCACTCCACCACACCCTTGTCATCGGCATAGGTCGTGAAGATGAAATCGATGGCATCGATGGCTGCCTCATCTGGTGTGTTGAACGGATCTCCCGGAACCAGTCCGGACGGATCGACGTGGTTGACAGGGTTGCTATGAGCATACGCGAATAGGTTGAGTTGCCCCCCGCCAAACAAGACTGGATCCCGGGCAGTCCACATCCCCACACCCGGCTCATAGTCTCGGAACCCAAACCTCACCAGCCCGGTCACGTCGTCCGCCACCCCCCCGGCGAATCCCACCTCCAGCGCGAAGCTCGGGTCGCTGTCGTACTGCAGCACCCCCCAGCTGTCGTACTCGAGCACCTTGACCACGTTCCCGCTGGAATCAGCGACCACCCGCGGCGTGCCCACCTGGTCGGTGGCTACGTGGAACCACTGGGCCTGGTCCCAGGGATCGCCGCGCAGCAGAGCGGTGAGCTTGCCGCCTGCGCCGTAGTGGTACGTGGTCAACACGCCGTCGGGATCGCGGGTGGCGGTGAGGCGGAAGGGGGCGGAGAGGTCGCCGTAGAGGTACTGGGTGATGCCGGAGTCTTCGGTGCGGGTCGTGCGGCGGGCGAAGGCGTCGTAGTCGTAGGTGACGGTGTGGCCGTTGACCGTGGCCTCGAGCAGCTCGCCGCGGGCGGAGTAGGTGAAGGTGTCGGCGCCGCGGTGGAGCAGGATGCCGTCGTCGTCGAAGGTGTAGGAGGTGCCGGCGTACGAGGTGAGGCGGTCCTGGACGTCGTAGGAAGCGGTGGCGATCAGGGTGGAGTCGCGGTTGCCGTTTTCGTCGTAGGTGTAGGCCTCGACCAGGGCGTTGTCGAGCCAGACGCTCTCGAGCTTACCGTCGAGGTCGTACTCGTACACGTGCTCGCGCTCGACGCCGGCCACGGTCTCGACGCGGCGCTCGACGCGGCCAGTGGCGTCGAAGTCCAGGTCGATGCTGTAGATCTCCTGGCCAGCCACGTTGTGGGTGCGCAGGTCGGTACGACCGAGGCTGTCGGGCACGAACGTGGTCGAGGCGTTGCCGTCCTCGATCTCGCTGACCGCGCCGGCCGGGCCGTCGCGGTGCACGGTGAAGGGCCCGTAGCCGGTGAGCAGGCCGTCGGCGTCGTCGTGGCGCAGGTCGATGAGCTGGGTGTCGCCGTCGCTCTCGAGCTGGATCGAGGTCAGGGCGAGGTCGTTGTCGTAGGCGTAGGTGTACTCGCCCACGGCCGCGCCGGTGGCGGCCACGGACGTGATCAGGGAGCCGTCGTAGCCGTAGTCCAGGATCTGGGAGGCGCCAGGGCCGGTGGGGGTGCGGATGACCACGTCCAGGCGCTGCGTGGCGTCCACGTGGGTGACGGCGACGTCGGCCTCGTCGTAGCTCACGTCGGTCAGCCGGCCTCCATCGGGCTCGCGGACGAAGGTGAGGAGGCGGCCGCCGGCCAGGGTGACGAACTCGACGTCTCGGTCTGGGTCGTACTGCGTGGTCCGGGTGCCGGTGCCGCCGGGCGGGGTGTAGGTGTGGAACTGGTCCAGCGTGGTGTAGCCCATGTCGTGGGTGTAGCCGCTGGGCATGGTCACGCTGGAGAGGTTGCCGTTGTCGTCGTAGCCCAGGGTGTAGGTGTGACCGCTGTTGAGGGTGACGGTCTCGACGCGGTCGGCGTCGTCGTGGGTGAACCAGACGGTGTCGCCTCGCCCGTCGGTGATGGAGTCGAGGCGGTTGAGGGTGTCGTACTCGGGGTCGAAGACCAAGTCGCCCTGGGTGACGAGGTCCACGCGGCCCAGGGCGTCGCGCTCGATGACAATGGGCTCGATGAGTGGGTCGAGCAGGACCTCTTCGGACCGGCCGATCTCGTCGACCCACACCGTGGTCTGGCGCTCCTCGGGGGTGGTGGTGGTCCAGGTGAGGTCGCCCGCGTCGAAGCGGGAGACGAACTCGTCGCCGTTGACCGTGACGGTCTCGGTCAGCGACAGCAGGCTGAGCACGTCGTCGGGGTCGTCCAGCTCGATCTCGCGCCGGGTGTCCACCTGCAGGAAGCGCCCCCCGATGGGGGTCGTCACGGTGACCTGCTCTTCCACCGGTGAGGTCATGCCCCAGCGAGGATCCGGGGCCTGTACGACCTCGCTGTAGGTGCCGTCCTCGAGGGTCTGCTCTATCCGGCCGTCGATGGTCCGGGTGCGCGTGGCCGTGGCGAGTGCGGAGCTGACCGTGGTGACGGCGACGTCGCCCTCGGCGTCGGCCGAGGCCGCGACGAGGCGTGTGCGCCCCTCGGGCGACTCGACGACCACCTCGCGGCCGCGCCACGAGTAGGAGCGGTCGAGGCCCCTGGTGTTGTTCTCCGGGTCGGTGGCCAGGGTCAGCAGGTCCACGTCGTTGTAGCCGTAGACACTGGTGTGGCCGCGGGGTGTGGTGTGGGTCTCCATCAGGCCGCTGTCGAGGTAAGTGAACCGGTGCTGCTCGGTGGCGGGATTCTCGACGATTTCGAGGAAGCCTTCGGCGTCCAGCTCGAGATCGGTCAGCTGCGCGCCCGGAGCCTCGATGCCGGTGGGCGCACCGAACCCATCGCGGAGAATGGTGGTGACGTTGCCGTCGTAGTCCTCGATGGTGCTCAGCAGGCCGTCGGGATCGTACTCGAAGGTGTAGACGGCCGCGCCCGTGAGGGCGTCCAGCGTCTGGACGTGGCGCCAGTCCTCGTCGAACACGTACAGCTCGCGGCCGTCGCGGCTGGGCACGAGGGCGTTGTCGTTGCCCGTGGTATTCGGGACGCTGAACAGGGCCTTGCGGATGCGGGCCTCGCCGCGGGGGGAGCAGCCGTCGCCGTCGATGCACTCGATGAAGAGCAAGCGGTCGTCGGGACCGATGACCGGCCCGGACGGCTCGGTCAGGGCGGCTCCGGCGAGGGGCGAGCGGTCGTCGGTCATCCCGGCCACGCCCGTGCCCGAGGAGCTGTGGATGGTGCCGTTGGGGCGGAGCTGGCGGACCACGTGGTGCGATGTGTCCTGCCAGGTGGAGTAGCCGGTGACGTACAGGTTTCCTCGGGCGTCGCGGGCGAGCTTGCTGGGCGTATCGAGCTCGGCGTCCACGGCCGGCCCACCGTCGCCGGCCAGACCGTCGAGGCCGTTTCCGGCCACGGTTGTGATGATCCCGTCGGGGGTCACCTTGCGGATCCGGTGGTTGTCCGTGTCGGCGATGAAGACCTCGCCTGCGTCGGTGACCAGAACGTCGTTTCCCCCGCAGTACGCGATGCCGAGTTGGGCGTCTACGGCCAGCCCTCCATCGCCTGAGAAGCCGGCGCCGAGCTCCGGACTCCCGGCGACGAGGGTCACCAGGCCGTCCGTGCCGATGCGCACCACCTGGTCGTGGGCCGTGGCATAGATGCTCCCGTCCACGGCGAGGTCGGCGGAGACGACGCCACTGCTCAGCGAGTCGATCTCGTTGCCGAAGGCATCGAAGATCGGGTCCAACGACTGCAGCAGCACGGTGTCGACGAACTCCCCAGCGCCCTCGTCCCACGCCATCTCGCTGAGCGCGCCGTTGTAGACCAACAGCATCGTGCCTTCCGGCGTGAACGTCATCTCGCGCACGCCCCAGCAGCCTTCCCAGGCCCGTGGTGCCAGCTGCCGGACCAACCGCAGCACGCCATCGGAGCCCACACGGAACAGGTGTGGGTGGTTGCCCAGCGGGCCTTCGTCGTTGACGAAGTAGACGTACCCGTCCGGACCCACGGCCAGGGCATCGCGGTCCAGGACGAGGCGCGCGTCGGTGGCCACCATCCCGTCCGCGGGCTCGCTGTCGCCGCCACCGGCCAGAGTGGTCAGGACCTCGGGCACCACCTCCACGTCGCTCTCACGGCGGCCGTCGCCGCGGTACAGTATTCCGGACTCGGGGTCGTATACGTGGTGTGGGCTCAGACTCCAGCCGCCCAGACCAGCTCCGGACACATCCATGCTCCCCAGCGAGATCGGCCACTCGGACCACAGCGTGACCTCCTCGCGGGTGCGGTCTCCGTCGATCTCCAGGCCGTTGCCGTTGTAGCCGAACGCGTCCACCGGCTCGTACGTGCCCTCGTACACGTAGCCGATGCGTACGGTGGCGGGCTGGGCGCCCTGCACAGGCCGCGCGAATGCGTCCTCGCCGTCCCACTCGAACACGACGACCTGGTCCGGGTCGGGGTCGAAGGGGTAGGCGAAGTCGCGGCCAGCCACGCTGATGGTCAGCTCGATCCGCTGCAGGCTGGCGGGCACCTCGGAGTCGCTGAGGTGGATGCGCAGGTGGTGGCCGGTGCCGACCACACGGTCGCTGCGGTAGTGCAGGGCGAACGGCATGCCCGTGATCCCGACGCTCTGACCCAGCACCTGGCTGGCGCAGTCGATGATCGAGCCGGACTCCAGGCAGCAGGGAGGGTTGGGGCAGTCGTCGGAGCTCGCCGGGACGCCGTCGCCGCCGTCGCCGGGGCCCACGCCGCCCTCGTCATCGTCGTCGCCACCTTCCCAGTCGCCGTCGGGCGGCTCCGCGTCCTCGGGCGGGCCCCAGCCCCAATTGGCGTCCCACGGCGTGAGGTGGGCCATGGGCACCCGCCATACGGAGTCGCCGATCGCGAAGAGAGAGGCTAGCTCCTGCAGCTCGCCGTCCGTCAGCGCCAGCTCGGCGAGCATCTCCTCGGTGGCGGGCAGGCCGCTGCCGTCCACGTCCACCTCGGCCAGGCCGCCTGCCTCGCCCAGGATCTCCACGACCCGGCCGTTGTCCGAGGGGACCCACACGCCGCGCTGCGCGTCGAAGAACCCGCTGGGCACGTCTGCGCCGATCGAGAAGTGCAGGAAGTTGTCCACGTAGAAGAACAGCGGCTCGCTGAACCGCACCGAGTCCGCGCCAACGGCCAGGGCCTCGTCCGCGCTGACCTCCACGGCATAGGTGTAGGCACTGTTGGGTGGCAGGTCTCCCGGCATGGCCTGGGGGCCGGACTCGCTCACGGTGTACTCGGTGAGCCGCAGGTCCATGGACGGCAGGATCTCCTCGCTGCCGTCGGCGTGCACCAGGGTCGCCTCCAGCGTCGGCGGGACCAGCACGGTGGCCTGTCGCGTGCCGTCGTCGTCGCTGATCACGCTGCCCGTGGCCACCTGCATCTGGGTCGCGTGGCTCAGGTCGATCGTGGTGACCTGCGGGTCCACCTCGATCATCGTCACGTCCGCAAGCCGCACGAAGTCGTTCCAGGGCACGCGCGTCTTGCGCTGTGCGGGCAGCAAGCCGTCCACGGTGAAACGCACTGTCAGCAACTCGCCGCCGTTGACCGCCAGATCGTATCCGCCGTCGGCACGTGTCAGGGTGCTGCCGTACTCGGGGCGGCCCAGGACGTCCACCACCACGTCGGGGAGGCCGGCGCCCGTCACGTCGAGCACACGCCCCCGCAGCACGGCCACGCGGTGGTCCTCCATGGTGGCCGGGTCGACCCCGGTCTGCACCGGCGTGTCTCCGTCGTACAGGAACTCCACGGACTCGGAGAAGTCACGCGGCTCGGTCGGATCGACCTCGGGCACGTCGGGCGGTGGCTCGATGGGATCCTCGCCGGTCTCGACCTGGACGTCGGGTTGCCCCAGGACCCCGTCTGCGTCCAGGAACCAGACCGCGTCGTCGTCGTCCCCGGTATCGTCGTCGTCGGCTGTGTCGTCGTCGTCCCCGGTCTCGTCGTCATCGTCGGACGGGACCGCGTCGTCGTCGCCCGATCCCCCTGGAGGCTCCTCTTCGGGGCATCCCAGCAGACCGGGAACGAGCGGCAGGAACAGCAGCGATCCGGCGAGGAGCAGGTGGTGCAGCCCGGGCACTCGGCGTATTTCGGATTCGAAAGGCATGCAGTCCCCTCCCGTCGGATGGCCTCCTACTGGTAGCTGTACAGGTACCGCTCACAAGCTCCCAGGGGTGTACCTACGATGCGCCAGTAGAGGTCGTCCTCGATCGCCCAGTGCCCCACCTGGCGCCACGGGCTGCCCTCCTTGGGGGGACGCGGGGAGGCGATGTAAGTGGATCTCGACTCCAAGATCAGGGAGTTGATCCGGAACTCGGCCCGGGGATCGCTGGAGTCGATCTCGTAGTAGCGGTTGCCCGATTCGTTCGTGGCGTAGCCGTTGTCGGGCAGATCGACCAGCGCGATGTTGGCGTCCTGGTAGTCGTTCTCGACATCCTCGCGGAACTGGTCGCTGACGACGACCTGGGCACACCAGGTGCGCTTTCGCAGCGACGTGTTACGAATCCCCACACCGATCTGCAGTAGCAGCGCCGCACCGACTACCAGCGACGCCCAGCGGCGCCAACCCGGCTGGCACGACGCGAGCCCCAGGCCCGCTCCGACTACCACAGAAAGGGGCGCGAGGACGCCCAGCAGGTAGCGGCCGAGCAGGTGCTCGGGGATGTGGGGGTAGCTGCTCATGAACACCACGTGCAGCCCGATCCAGATCGCCAGCAGCTTCGCGTGGGAGCCTGCCGGCCGGGGGGAGCCGATCGCGGCCAGCAGCGGCAGGACGGCCACGGCGATCAGGCCGAACGGCACCAAGAGCTGTAGCAGGCCGTGGGGGAGCTCGGTCGACTCTCCGAAGGGCCAGAGATCGAAACCGCCGCCGACGAACAGCGACAGGAACGACTGGCCGTTGGCCGCGTGCCAGTAGAACCCCTCCCGGCTCGCCTCCCCTCCGAAATCGACGATCGGCGGCAACGGCGATTGCAGGACGTGTCCCCACGGCACGTTCACCGCGATCAGCGCCACGACCAGCGGGGCCAGGGGGCGCAGGGCCCCCCGCCGGCACCACAGCAGGTGCAGCACGAGGATCATCGGCAGGATCTTGGCCGAGCCCTTGGTCTTGAAACCCACGAACGCGACGGCGAACAGCAGCAACTGCAGCCCGATCGCCTCCCTGGAGAGGAGGTCCTCGTCCGCGTGGCGCTCCAGTAGGACCAGGTAGATCGCGAGCCCCGCCACGACGCACAGCTGCGCCGCGATCTCCGAGTCGCTGGCCCAGGCCAGGGAGGCGAACACGGGCTCGGCCGTGACGAACAGCAGCGCGGAAGCGATCCCTCCCAGCATGGCAGCCCGGCCAGTGGCGCCGCCGAGGCGCACGATCTCGTGGGCCGCGACGAACAACACCGCCACCAGGATGCCGGCCAGCGCGGCCTTGGCCCAGAACATCGGAGCGGCGTACGCGCCGAAGAGGCCGTCGTGGATCTTGAAGCCGAGCATCAGCGCCGGCCGGTCGAGGAACCCCCAGTCGGGCGGGAAGGGACGCAACAGGTTCCACAGCGCGGAACCCCAGGAAACGTCCTGGGAAGGATTGAGCCATCGGCCGTAGTCATCGTCGTAGAACCGCTGCCGATGGAGCCAGAATGTGAACCAGACGAATCCGGCGATCCCCGCCAGAGATCCTGCGAGCAAAGGCCGTTTTTCCATGGTCCCGAGCCTAGCACGACTGGTGGTGGAACGGCCTTTCAAAGGGATCAGGGGCAGAGCCCCGCGGCGGTCCACGCGTCTACCTCCTCCTGGCTCACCTCGATCAGGGTGGTCAGCTCCTCGCCGGTCTCGGGGTGCGTGCTCGATACGTCGGTGCGGTGGGCCTGCAGCAGCTCGATGCGCAGGTGGACGCAGTCGACGTGACCGTCCGGGCATTCGATGCACTCGCATCCCAGGGTTTCGAACAGCTCGCAGGCGGGCTCGCCGTGGGTGAGGCTGGTCTCGGCGAGGAAGCCCAGATCGAGCAGCTCGTCGAGGACGATACCGTCGATGCGCTCGCCGTCCGTGCGAAACGTGCCGCCGGCGAACGTCTCGTGGACGCGGCCCACGGCGCTGCCCTCTGGATCGTCGAAGTGGAAGGAGAAGGCGAAGTCGGCAGCGAGGAAGGTCGGGTTGTCCCATTCGGCAGCGCTGCGGGGCCCGGGGGCGCTCCAGCTGGACGTGGCATGGCAGAGGTTCTGCTGGACTCTGGGGCCGCGGTCCCAGACCACGGCAGAGAAGATGCGGACGCGCGTGTCGGTGTCGGCGATCGGCTCGACGTGGAGGGCTACCTCGACCCACTCCGCGTACCCCTCGAACAGGCTGGCCAAGCAGGTGGCCTCGGTGGCGAAGCCGGTCTCGTGATTGATGTAGAAGTCCCCGCCGGCCCACACGTCCGGCTCCACCGGCGCGCCGGCGTCGCTGGTGTGGAAGCTCCAGCTCACCGGCTCGCACTGCCCCACCGTGACCGAGGCCGTGTAGCCGGTCTCGGGAGGCAGCGGATCGGCGGGCCGGAAGAACAGCTCGTCGTCGTCCCGTTGCAGGAGCCCGACGACCTCCTCGCCACCCTCATCGATGAGCGCGAAGGTCAAACCAACGGGAAGGCCATGCTCGTCTCCCCCAATGTAGCTGTCCACGCGCGTTCGCACGAACGTCCAGGGGTGGACATCCTCCTCTCCCTCGTCCGGGTGCGTGTAGTCGGCGCGCAGGTCGACGCTCACGTCGTCCTCGCCGTCGCAGTCCTGATCCAGGCCGTCACAGAGGACATCGGCCAGGCCGGGGCTGCGGCGCTCGTCGTTGTCGTCGCAGTCCCCGGCGCAGGTACTGTACCCGTCCCCGTCGGTATCCACGGGGGTCATGAGGGGATCGCCGTCATCGCAGTCCCCCTCGCACGTGCTGTGTCCGTCGCCGTCCTCATCGCCTGGGTTCAGCCAGGGATCGGTGTCGTCGCAGTCCCCGGGGCCGACGGCCTTGCAGTGGCCGTCTCGCTCGAAGTACCCGTCTCCGTCCGCATCGACGCAGTCGGGGCATCCCCCCAGCCCGAGGCCGAGCCAGGCCGCGGTCGCCGCGGTGATCACGAGTCGTTGGTGGGATTCCTGGAACAGGTTGGCCATGCACTTCTCCCCCGTTTCCGGTGCATGCCCACGACGACAGTATACACCCATGGGCCACCACAGGCCTCGGTTGTGGTAGACCGGCTCCATGGGGACGTACGAGGTAAGGAGCCACCGCCAATTCCGATGCTTCCACGCTCCGATGATCGGGTTGGTCCTGGCGACCATGGTCTCCGGCTGCGTGTACGAATGCCGCCCCGATCGCGATCACGCCGGCGAGTGGGTGAGCATCCACGCCGGCACCAGCCATACGTGCGCCCTCCGCCGCGATTGCTCCGTGGAGTGCTGGGGTTCCGAGTTCGGCAGGATCGACGCCGAGCCGCCGCCAAGCGCCCTGTCCCAGCTGGATGCGGGGTGGGGGTACAACTGCGGGATCGAGATGGACGGCTCGCTGGTGTGCTGGAGCGGCAGCGAAGACGGCGCTGACTGGGAGGTCAACGACCCACCGGACGGCGAGTACCGAGCCGTGTCCGCGGGTGCAGCGCACGCCTGCGCGCTCGACTCTGCCGGCGACGCGGTCTGCTGGGGCAGGGACGACGAGGGGCAGTCCACACCACCCCCCGGCCCCTTCATCTCCGTGAGCGCCGGCGGTATGCACTCCTGTGGTATCGAGCAAGATGGAACCGCCGTGTGCTGGGGAGTCGACTACTACGACCAGCTTCTGACACCGGCGGGTTCGTTCACGAGCATCCACGCCGGCCTCAACCACACCTGCGCCCTCACCGAGCAGGGGTACGCCCAATGCTGGGGATGGAACTCGGCGGGACAGAACTCTCCACCGAAGGAGCGTTTCGTCCAGATGGACGCGGGCAGCGAGCACTCCTGCGGCCTCCTCGCCGACGGCACGGTGACGTGCTGGGGCTCGAACGCGGATGACGAGTGGGGAATCGACGACCGCAGCGTACCGCCTACCGGGGTGTTCACCGACGTGAGCGCCGGTGGCATGCATTCGTGCGGCATCGAGGACTCGGGCGAGTATCTCTGCTGGGGTGCGGACTACGACCTGCAGCTGGCGCCGTGGACGGGTGAGGACAGGCCGATGTAGTCCGAGCGGCTGCGGCGAGGCCCTCCTGGCCGTCGTCTGACTGGAAGTGGCGGAGTGGACCGGCGCGCGCTCATGGGAGACAGTCCGGGCCTGGACACTCCAGGGACAAGACGAGTTCCACGTCTTCGGACTCTCCAACCGCTATTTGGTTCATGTTCCAGACTCGGGAGGGCTTGTTTCGATGCCGGGCGAGATCCTCCACAGGGTTCCTCAGCAAGTGCGGAGCGCCGTGGAATCCCGCGGAAGCGTTCGGAACGGGGATGCGTTCGGCACCTACCACCCCACCTTCGACCGCATCTGCTCGGGCCAGTGGGCCTTGATCGCTGCCACCAGCTTCTTGCCGGTCACGAAGGGCGGCGCTTCGAGGTCGTCGAAGTCATCCAGGGAGGCCCAGACCACGTTCCAGCCCTCGTCTGTGAGGGCGTTTGCCGCGGTGGTGGCGATGAAGTGGATCTCCCAGCCCTCCCATCCGGAGGACTGCCGGCCGCGGAGCTGCCGGTCGAAGAAGGTGTAGGCATCGGCGAACGCGTCCAGGTGGTGGACGGCCTGGGTGATGGTGCCCAGCTCCAGCTTGCTGACGGTGGAGGCGGGCAGGTAGAGGTGGTCGGCGACTTCTTGCTGGCTGACGTGCAGGGACTGGCGGGCGATCCAGAGGACGCGGCCGAGGATGTCGGACATCAGGGCGCACTTGCCAGGGACGAACCGGATCGGGGTGGCCGGGACGAGGCGGGGGCCGCGGTGTCGGGTTCGGGTCATGGGACCTCCCTCGCTCTTGGGCGTTGGATGATGCCGAGACGATGATCCTACAGCACTTCCGGATGAACGGCGGCCTTGCCCTTCAAAAGCTACCTTCTTTCTTAATAAGATTGACACAGCCGCTATAGATGCCTACGTTGGAAGCAGTGACAAGCAGTGTTGGAGGAGCGATGCGATACCAGGATCTCGAAGCGGCAGAGGATCTGCTCGAAGAGGCGTCGGCCGCCGACTCGGGGCGCCTCACACTGGCTCGTGTGGGTGAGGACCGGAAGGAGTCCCAGGTGGCGAGCCAGCCGCTGTCGTCGTTCGCGGAGATGCGGGAGTGGCTGCATGGCGCAGTGGAAAGGACGAGGCCTGGAGAGGACGGTGTCAAGCTGCGGCTCCGGTGGTGGGACGGGGAGAACCGATCGGTGAGGGGGGTGACCTTCTGCGTGTGGGAGGAACGGGAGGCGACGCCGGCGAACGATGGGGAGCAGCCGATGGAGCAAAACGCAGGCTTGCCCGTCGTGCACAGCGGCGCTGAGGCCGCGATGCCCCAGCCCACTGGGAGAGGGACTACGGAGATCGGTCAGCCGACGGGGACTTGCCCCAGCTGCATGATGCTGCAGGCTTCTTTGTTCGCTGCGCGGGTGGAGGTGGCGCAGCTCGCCCAGCAGCTGCGGCAAGCCGAGGAACGGCTGTGGCGCGCGGAGCAGACTGCCCGCCAGGTGCACGACGCAGAAGAGCGCGCTCGACGCCTGGAAGAGCAGATTCGGGCGTTGAAACGCGAGCGAGGGCGGTACGAACGGGCGCTCGCGCGGGTCAACCGCGAGAACGAACGCAAGTCTGAGATCATCCGCACGGCCAGGGTCGTGGCGGATTATGTCAACAATAGGGTGTAGGAGGAGCCGGGGTGGGTGCGGCGCGCGAGCTGGAGACGTCGTCCGGATGGTGGCGGCACCGGCGCGTGCTGGCGTACCTGGACGTGGACGCCAAGACGCTGCGCGACCGAATGGTGCGGTCCCCGACCCATATCGCCCGACCGTGGGTGAACATCGGCTCGGCGCGACGGCCGGACTACCGGTGGCGGGCCGAGGACATCGATCGTTGGTGGGTGGAGGTGCACGAATGGCGAGCATCGAGAGAAGGAACGGCAGGTGGCGCGTGCGCTGGCGCGATCCCGACGGTCGATCCCGGTCCAGGCAGTGTCCGACCCGCAGGGCAGCCCTCGATCTCAAGGCGC
>CAZLEO010000238.1:0-14969 GCA_964558555.1 uncultured Rickettsiales bacterium
AGGGCGCGGACCGTGTCCACCGTCTCCTGGGGGTGGAAGCGGATGCCGCCCTTGCACGGACCGCGCGCGTCGTTGTGCTGCACGCGGAAGCCCTCGAACACCTTGACCGCACCGTCGTCCATCTTCACGGGGATGCGGAAGTGGTACTCGCGCAGGGGGCTGCGCAGCAGGGCACGTGTTCCCTCGTCCAGGCCGAGCAGATCGGCGATCTTGTCGAACTGGGCGCGGGCCATCTCGAACGGGTTAAAAGCTGCGTCCTGGGACATGTCCGTGTCTCCTCGTACCCGGCCGCTCATTCGTGGTCCTCGCAGTGCCACACCCCCCCCTCGGGGCGTGGCCGCCGGCAGGTACGCCGGTGGATGCAGGACGGACAGAGGCCGAGCAACGCCCCCTCCTCGTCGAGGTCGGGGGCAGGGGGTTGTGCCTGGGGTGGATGGTCCGCGTCGCGGCGAGGTGGGCTCACCGGGGGAGGTCTCGTCGCGTCGGGTCTCTTGCGGTCCATCGAGTACGGACCATCGCAACGGTCGTGCCAGGTCGGGAATGTGGGGCGAAAGACCTTCAATCCCCTGAAATCACGACGTATTGTCGGCGGGAGGGGCGGATGCCGGGGACGGCGTTCGCGGGCGTAAGGTGGGGCGAAACCCCGCGGTGGGGAATTTCTCCCCACTTGAACGTGGAACCTGATCGGACCTCGGTCCGTGTTATTGAATACGAACGGGGGTCGAGCAGGGTGATGAGCGTGGCCACGAGCGCGTCGCAAACGTCCGACGATCGCCTCGATCGCGTGAACGCGGGTGATCTCGACGCCCAGCGGCGGCTGATCGAGCGGTACGGGCCGCTGGTGTGGTCCCTGTGCCGGCGGCTGGACCCGGAGCCGGACGACGCCTACCAGGAGGTCTGGGAGAAGGTCTTCCGCGGGCTCCGGCGCTTCGATCCCCACGGCTCGGCCAAGCTCAGCACCTGGATCTCCGTGGTCACCCACCGCCACCTCGTGGACCGGCACCGCAAGCGGTCGACCCGGGGGGTGGAGGTCGATCTGGAGAACCACATGCCGCAGACCCGCCCCGTGGAGGACCGGCTGGACCGGGCCGCCCGGGTCGCAGCCCTGGAGCGCGCGCTGGGCCGCCTGCCCGAGGGGCAGCGGCGGGTGGTGGTGCTGCACCACCTGCGCGGGCTGCCGCTGGAGGCCATCGCCGAGGGCGAGATGATCGCCGTGGGCACGGTCAAGTCCAGGTTGCACCGGGCGCGCGCCCGTCTCACCCAGATCCTCGGAGGTGCGTCGTGAGCAGGCAGGACATGTTCGAGAAGATGTCGCGCCTGGTCGACGGCGACCTGCCGGAGGCAGAGGCCGAGGCGCTGCGCCGGGAGATCGACGCGGACCCCGAGCTGGCGCGCGCGCTGGAGACGATGTCGGGGCTGGGGGACGCGATCGCCGGCCTGGACGAGGAGCCGCCGCCCCCGGCCCTGGACCGGGCCGCGCTGCAGGCCGCTCAGCGGATCACCCGACCAGACCACAACGTGGTCCGCCTGCGTCGCCCGTGGGTGTGGGTCGCTGCTGCGGCCTCGATCGCGCTGGCGGCCCTGCTGCTGTGGCCGCGGCCCGAGCCGACGATCGTGCTGGTCCAGGGCAGCCAGCTCGTCGAGGGGCGCGCCATGGTGATGGCCGCGAACGTGCCCGTGCGCGTCGACGGGACCGCCCTGATTTCCGTGGAACCTCTCGACACCTCTCTGCGTGAGATGGATCAGGAGGTGATCATGCGCAATCGCGAACTGCTGCTGGGGGCCCTGGCCGGAGCGGCCGTCACCGTGGCCGTGTACGAGGGATCGGCGGTCCTGTTCCCGGGGGAGGCGAACTCGAGGACCCTCGACGCCGGCCAGACCGAGACCGTGGTCGATCCGGGCTCGAACGGTGGGCCGACGGCCGATCTGGGGGTGGACCGATCCACCCCCGCAGACAGGCGCAAGCCGGCGTTCGTGCCCGTGCCCAGCAAGCCCACGCCCATCGACGAGGACTTCGAGCGGATCGAGGCGCCGGCCGACGAGGAGGAGGCGGAGCGCGTCGAGCTGGGCCTGGAGGAGGCCCTGGACGAGGAGCACGCCGTGCCCGAGGTGCTCTTCCCCACCAGCAAGGACGGCATCAACGACGCGATCCGCGAGGAGCTGCCCGAAATCCGGGAGTGTTACCAGTCCTGGTTGGAGCTTCAGCCGGAGCTCGAGGGGATCATCGAGGTCAAGTTCGTCATCTCCGACGTGGACGGCGTCGGCGAGGTGACCCGGACCGAGACGATGGACACCACCAACACGGACCACACCCTGTTCGAGGGGTGCGTGCTCAACGTGATGTCAGGCCTGACGTTCGAGCCCCCCGAGGACGGCGGCGTGGTCATCGTCAGCTATCCGTTCGAGTTCACCAGCGGGTGACGCCCTAATCGATGTACCCCAGCTCCCGCAGCTGATCGCGCGCGCCTTCGCTCAGGTCGACCTGCGCCGGAGCGGCTGCGGTTTGCCGGTCGGGCGCTTCGGCGGCCGGGGGGGGGTGGTCGGCGAGCTGGCCGCGGGCGTGTATGGCCTGCTCGGGGTGGTGGGGGGCGAGGTCGCGGACCTCGCCGGGATCGGTGACCAGGTCGTACAGCGTGTGGCCGCCTGTATCGCGGTCATGGATGAGCTTGTGCGGGCCGAAATGTACGGACTGGAGCGGCGGCCCGTAGAGGTTGGCCGTGGCGTGGTGCAGGTCGCGGGCTGCGGGGGGATCGGTGGTGACGCCGCAGGCGTGGAGGATGTGAGGCGTGACGTCTTCGAGGGACGCGGGGGCGGGTTCGCGGTGTGGCGCCGTGCCGGGTACCTTGACCAGCAGCGGCACGCGCAACAGCTCCTCGTACAGGGTGTGCCCGTGCTCGTATCCGCCGTGCTCCCACAACTCCTCGCCGTGGTCGCTGGTCAGCACGATGAGCGTGTCGTCGTACAGCCCCATGGACTTCAGGCGGTCCATCAGGCGGCCGATCTGGTCGTCCACGAAGCGGACCTCGGCGAGGTACAGCTCGCGGACGCGCTCGACCTCGGCAGGGGTGGGGACGAAGGTGCCGTCGCGGACCTCGTCGAGCTGGTCGAAGGCGTCGCCCACGCGGCCGGTGTCCGGGGTGTCGGGGAGGTAGTCGGCCGGGGGTGTGTAGGGCTGGTGCGGATCGAAGAGGTGCAGCCACAAGAAGAAGTCGACGTGCCGCTCCCGCGTGATCCAGTGGATGGCGCGGTCCGCGAGCTGCTCGGTGGAGGCGTGGCGGGCCGCGTGCCGCTTCTGGACGAACGGGAACACCTTGGCCAGGGGCATCTCGGCGCGGGGGCGGGGGTAGAGGTCGAAGTGCTGGAAGCCCTGGTCGAAGCCGCGGTCCACCAGGAAGCGGTTGCGGCCGATGGCGCCGGTGCGGTAGCCGCTGTCGTCCAGCTGTTCGGCGAGGGTGGACCACCCCGTGGGCAGGGCCGAGTGGGCGGTGTTCACGCGGTGGACCCAAGGCGAGGCGCCGGTCATCAGCGAGGCCATGGACGGCAGGGTCCACGGCGCGGGGGCGCGGGCCCGATCGAACACGACGGCGTCGGCGGCCAGGGTGTCCATGTGGGGTGTGGGGTTGGTCGAGCCGTAGCAGGCCAGGGCGTCGGCGCGGAGGCTGTCCACGACGACGAGGATCACCCGGGGGACGGTGTGGCCTTCGGTGGTGCCGGCGCGGGCGGAGCCATCGCGGATCGCGCTGCCGACGTGGATCACCCCGGAGCTCGCCAGGGCGGTGAACACCAGGATCCACAGGGCGGCGCGGACGGGCTGCTGGATCGGGGAACCCTCGCGCGCCGGCAGCAGCCGCATCCACGCGTACGTGCCACCCGCGGCCAGCGCGAGCCCGATGGCGATGGGACCGCCCGGCGGCAGGAAGGACGCCCAGTCGGCCGCATACGCCAGCACCGCCGCGGCGCAGACCGCCCGGGCGATCACCCGCGCGTCCACGCGACGCCGCAGCGCCCGGTAGGCCACCCACCACAGCACGGCGAGCAGGCTGGCGGCGAGGAGGGTCTTGCCGGTGACGGGGAGCAGGGCCTGACGCACCGACTCGAACCGCGCCGGAGCCTCGGCCAGGTAGATCCCCGCGTCAATCAGGGCCAGCAGCGCGGCGGTGGCGAGCAGCGGTCGGACCACCGGGCGGTCCCGGCGGCGCCTGGGTTTTCGGGGCTTCACTCGGCCTCGAAGGGCTCTTCGAGTAGCTTCCGGGCCGTCTCCAGCGATCCGTTGAAGTCCGCGCCCACGTCCACGGCCTTCTGGTAGCACTGCGTGGCCGCGTCGCGGTCCTCGTTGAGGTCGTGGATCATCCCCATGAGGATGTGCGACCAGGTGTCGGTGGTGGGCTTGGTGGAGCCGCCGTCGCCGGCCAGCGACCGTTCGAACGCGCCCAGGGCGTCGTCGAGCCGGCCGAGGTTGAAGTAGGCCTGGCCCAGCTGGAACAGGGTCGTGGCGTGGTCGGGGTCGTCCTCGAGCTTGCTGGTCAGGGCGGCCTCGGCGCGCTCGTACAGCCCGGCCTGGAGGTAGGCGGCGCCCATCTGGTGCTCGATGCGCTTGCGGGCCAGGGCGCCGTCCACGGCCTCCTCGCCGAAGAGGAACAGGCCGGTGTCCACGGTGGTGTCGGTCAGGCCGGTCATCTGGATGGCCGGCGGGTGGGCCGCCTTGCCGCCCGGCTGCAGGAACTGGAACGTGGTCTCGGGGGCGCTGTTGGGGGTGAAGGTGACGTTGTCGCCGATGAAGACCACGAGGCGGTCGGGGTAGAGGTTGCCGAACAGGAACTCGCGGTCCATGTCCTCGAAGCCGCGCTTGATGGTGAACTCCTCGACCTCCTCGTCGCTCATCTGGCCCTTGAGGCCGCTGTCCACGAGCTGGGCCATGGAGGTGTCGGCGGGGACCCAGCCGTACGGGGGCAGGTAGACCTCGGCCCAGGCGTGGCCGCCGCCCTCGGGCCAGTTGGCCACCACGGACCGCGCGGGGATGCCCAGGGACCGGGCCATGGCGATGAACACGTGGCTGAACTCGCCGCAGTCGCCGGCGAGGCGGTCGTAGGAGATCTCGGCGCCACGATTGTCGATGGCCGGGTAGTCGTAGACCATCACGTCCACCACCCAGTCGTACAGCAGCTTGGCTTGCCGGTACGGGTTGGTCTCGTCGCCCACGACGGTCGCGGCCTGGTCGCGGATGGCCGGCGTGATCTCGATCCACGGCTCGGAGATGGTGTAGCGCCGGTACTCGGGCGCGCCCTCGGCCACGCGGCGCACCTTGTCGGGGTCGATGTCGGTGAGGATGGCGCGGTTGACCACCTCGAAGTCGTAGCGGAAGACCAGTTGCTCGTCCTCGGTCGGGTCGGTGACGCGCCACAGCACCACGCGGTTCCCGGTCTCGGGGTCGGTGAGGATCTCGGCCGGGTCGGGGGAGATGGCGCCCAGGGTGACGCGATGCTCGCGCCGGTCCACGGGCAGGGCCACCCACAGCAGGATCTCGCGCGGGCCGTCGCCCTCGGCGTGGCCGATGTGGTCCACCACGTGCCAGTAGCGGCCCGTGAGCTTGTGCTCGGCGGGGAGCTCGGGCATGTCCACGTTCTCGACCGGCCCGCGCTTCCATTTGAACGGCTTGCTGGTGAGCTTGCCGAACAGGGCGTCGCGCAGCCAGTCGGCCTGCTCGCCCAGGGTCTCGTCGACCATCTGCAGTCCGGTCTCGTACGCGGCCAGCGCCTCGTCGCGCTGGCCCAGGGCGTCGTGGCACAGCCCGAGGTTGCGGTGGATGTTCAACGGCAGGGTCGTGCGCCAGCGCTCCTCCTCCTCTTCCAGGGCGTTCATGTCAGCCAGCGCCCGGTCGTAATGGAGGATGGCCTCCTGGTAGCGCCCGGTGTGGAACGCCAGCCAGCCCAGCTCGTACTGCAGCGCCGGTGAGTAGGGGTTGTCCCACATCCACCGCGCGAGGACCTCGGCGGCGGCCGCCACGTTCTGTTCGGGCACGAGGTTGGGATCGAAGTCCATGTCCGGGCCGTGCATGAGCCGTGTCATGCGCGACTTGTAGTACTCCACGGCCACGTCGGGGTCGCTCAGGTCGAAGTACGGCTCGGCGTCGCGGTCCGTGAGGTAGGCGGCGACCGGGGCGGAGAGGTCGGGCTCCTGCAGCGGCAGGATCTCGTCGAACGGCACCGAGCGCACGTCGCCGCGCTCGGCGTACGCGTCGTCGAAGAAGTGCTTGTGCTCGGCGCCGGTGAGCACGAGGACACGCTGGCCGGGATGGGCGGCCACCACCTCGTCGATGCGTTCGAGCATGCGGCCGTTGCGGCTGAGGTAGTACAGGTTGACGGCGCTGTCGCCGAACACCTCCACGGAGATGCGGTAGCCCTCACGCACGTAGTCGTTGTACGTGTCTCCGTTCCAGAATGCGTAGTCGTAGCGGTGGGCCTTCTTCCACAGCTTCTCGTCCTTGCCGTACTTGCGCCGGAAGGTGCGGGTGATCTCGCTGTCCTTCTCCAGCGTCCCCACCTCGGCGAGCTTGCTCAGGTACTCGGGGGTGCGGGCGTACTCGGCGCGCTGGGCGCGCGCGTCACGCTTGGAGTCCCACCAGTCGATGGGGTAGACCTCGCGGCCCTCCTCGAGGCCCCAGATGGTCGCGAGCACCATCTCCCGCAGGTACTCCTTGCGGCGGAAGTCCTCGGGACGGATCTCCACGCAGATCACGTCGGGGTCGAAGGTCTGCAGCGCGCCCACCACGTGGCGGTACGAGTAGCTCTCGTTGCCGCGGTGCGTGCTGTGCAGCGTGCCCAGGACCAGGACCTCGGTATCGGTGGCGGGCTGTGCAGCCTCCTCGGCGGTGGCCGTAGCTGCGGTCAGCAGGCCCACGGCGGCGAAGAGGATGGCGAGACGGAGCAGGGCGGATCGGCGCATCGGGTTCCCCTCGGACGTCGGAATGCGGTGCGAGTTTAAAACGAGAGGTCGAGTTGGAACCAGCCTCCATTGGGCATGGGGGCGATTCCGACGCGGATGAGGAGGCGCGCCCGCGTCCGCGGAGGCGCCGGCAGAGGACGACGTGGCGGCCACGATGATGCCGGTGACGAGCACGGCGCCGCCCACGCCGGCGATCACGACGCCGACGGCGTTTCCGGTGGTCAGATCCGTATCACACGGAGCGGGAGGATCGACGCACGGAGAGGCCGAACAGGGCCAGCAGGAGCAGGAGCGCCGGGCGCAGGCCGGGGGAGGCGTCCTGGCGGCAGGCGCATGCGGCGTCCACTTCGCCTCCCGATCCGTTCGGCGCGTGGCCGCCCGGCGCGCCGTCGTCGTCGTCGCCCGGGACGTCGTCGTCATCGTCGTCGCCACCCGGTCCGCCGGTCGTGACGGTGAACGCCGCCGCGTAGGGCACCTTGTCGTGGGCCGTCGCGTGGACCTCGATCTCGGTGCCGGCGGGCTCGTTGCCCAGCAGCGCGATCGTCACCTGGCCGGCGGAGTCGGTGTACCCCGCGCGCTGGAGGTGGCCCTCGTCGTACAGGCACACCAGCGCGTCCTGGATCGCACCCCCGCCCGGTCCGGTGACCGTCAGGGTGACGTCCACGGTGCCTGGCGGCACGGTCGAGGGGTGGCTCACGTCCATCGCGGCCGGCGGCGAGGTCCAGACGTCCAGCGCGGGATCGCCCAGCAGGTTGAACTGCTCGTAGTAGGCCCGGGACATGCCGCCGCCGCCGTAGGCCTGGTACAGGCCCCACAACCCCTCGTCCAGCAGGCCGCGCAGCCAGGTCACGCCTGCGCCGTACCACGCGTCGTACGTGTCGCGCTGCATGATGTCGTCCTCGTCCCAGTAGGACGTGGTGGACGATCCCCAGAAGGCCACGGCGCCGTTGGAGGCCCGCAGCCACGATTCGCCGAAGCACTCGCCGGACGAGTAGTCGCCGGTGTAGCAGGCGTAGGACTGGACCACCGGCAAGGCCCCGGCGTTGGCGAGGCCGGGCAGCTGGTTGGCGTCGATGGGTGGGCCGTCGGACCATCCGCTGGTGTACCCGTGGCCCGAGTAGGTCAGCTGGGACAGCCCCGCGTTGATGTCGCCGATCACCTGGTTGGTGGTGGCGTTGTAGGAGTGGTAGTAGCGCCGCTCGCAGTCGTAGCCGTCGGGCTCGAGCCAGCTGCTGATGCAGTAGTTGTGCGTGTTCTCGGACACCCAGTGGTAGTCCACCGAGGCCATGAACGTGGTGCGCTTGATCCAGTCGCTACCGCCGCCGAGCTCGAAGCTGATGTAGTCCACGGTCTTGCCGACCATGCGCGTCGCGTCGGTCTCCGACGAGGCAGGCAGGCGGCCGATGAGCACGTCCGGGACCAGGTCGTTGGCGCCGTCCATGGTGCCGTAGTAGACGTCCGTGGCCGAGTAGCTGTGCGACCCGTAGAAGGCGGGGATGTGCTGGGTGTCGCCCACCAGCAGCAGGAACGTGGGCGGGACCGGCCACGTGGCGTAGGCGTCGGCCACGTATGCGGAGATGCTGTGCGTGGAGGACGCGCCGATGTCCGAGGTGCGCACCACGTTGACGTCGTAGCCCTGCCGCCGCCGGAAGTTCGCCAGCTCGGCGACCTCCTCGTAGAACGAGTCGGCGGTGATGATCAGGTAGCCGATGGGCAGGTCCAGGCGGGCGCGGTGCTCGCCGGGGTTGACCAGGTGGCGCTGGGCGAAGGTGTCGGAGTGGCGGTTGCCGTAGCGCTCGGCGACCTCGTCGGTGAGGGGCCAGTCCGCGCCGGGCAGCTCGATGGCGATCTCCACCGATCGCGTCCACAGCACGTCCCCCGTGGCCGCGTCGTAGCGCAGCGGGTAGACCTCGAGGCCCACGTACCGGCGGTCTCGCAGCTGGCCCTCGTCCGCCAGCGCTGCCGGGGCTTCGGGGTAGTACCCCTCCCAGGCGTAGGCGTCCTCGTCGAGGATGAAAGCGGCGTTCTCCAGCGCGCCGTGCACCTTGGGCACGGGCGGCTGCACGGGGTAGGGGAGGTGGGCGATGCCCAGCTGCTCCAGCGAGGTCTCCACCTCGTCCACGGACAGCACCTGCAGCGCCGGCGTGGCCCCCAGGGGGATCTGGACGAGCGGCCGCAGCACCGGCAGCAGCGGCTCGCCCACGTCGGTCGTCATCCCACACTCGGGGATCGACAGCAGCGAGAACGTGCCGCCCGGCGTGCCCACCGCCTGCGTGTCCAGCCCGTCGAACTCGACGGACAGCACGATGCGATCGGCCGACGACTCGACGACCGTGACCGTCGGTTCGGCGGCGTCGCCCACGCGCAGGACCCCGCCTGGATCGACGGACGCAGCGTGTGCACGGGGGGTGAGCAGGAGAGCGATGAGGAACGTGACCGTGAGGTGTGTTTTGCCCATATCTCCGAAGAACAGTCTAGCCCTGCACGCGGGCGCGCCGAGCAAGGGAGTTGTCAAACAAGGGCTGGATGAGCTCTCGCCCTTGACGTGTTGAAGGTGACGTATGCGCCGCCTCCGCACCCCCCTGCTGATCGCCTGCGCGCTGTGCGCGCTCGCAGTGGTCCTCGTTTCGAGCAAGCCGCCGGAGGAGCCGCCCGCGGCGCCCCCGGAGTCCCCGACCCCGGACTCCCCCTGGCGCGTCCTCGAGCCCGGCCTCGATCTGGGCGTCTTCGCCTCACCCGTCCGCAGCCGCACCGGGGATTCGCAGGTCCACGTCCTGCGCGTCGATCCGGCGCGGTTCGACCTGGTCTTGCGGATGTCCGGGGAGACGGGCGCCGGATCGGAGGCCAACCGCACCGCGCGCGCCTGGGCCGACGACACCGGCCTCGTCGCGTCCATCAACGCCTCCATGTTCCAGACCGACTACGTCACCAGCACCGAGCTCATGGTCACCGCCGACCACGTCAACAACGGCCACGTCAGCTCCGGTCGCACCGTGATCGCCTTCGACCGCGCGCCAGCCGCCCCAGCCGACGCCCCGCCGTACCGCATCATCGACCGCGACTGCGAGGACCTCGACGCCATCCGCCCCCACTACCGCACCCTGATCCAGTCCATCCGCATGGTCTCGTGCCAGGGCACCAACGTCTGGAGCGACTCCAAGCGCGTGTGGAGCCACGCCGTGATCGGCATCGACACCGCCGGCCGGCCCCTGCTCATCCACGCCCGATCGCCGTGGTCCACCCACGACTTCATCGACATCCTGCGCGAGCTGCCCATCGACCTGGACCGCCTGCAGTACGCCGAGGGCGGCCCCGAGGCCCAGCTCTTCGTCCGCTCCGGCGACGTCGAGATCGAGCGCGTCGGCAGCTTCGAGACCGGCTTCTTCGAGAGCGACGACAACGCCGTCGCCTGGCCCGTGCCCAACGTGATAGGTGTCGTGCGCAAGGAGGCGCCATGAGCAACCTGGCCGCCGAGATCAAGGACGCCGTGGTCGCCGCTGCCGCCGGTCAACCCCTGTCCGAAGCGCTGAAACGCGACGCAGCCATGGCCGCGCGGTCGGTGCTGAACCGGCACGGGCTGCCCGATGCCACGGTGAGCGTGCGACGGGAGGGGCAATCGCTGCTCCTGGAAGTGATCCCGCCGGCCCGCGCGCCGCACGTGCAGCGTATCCAGCTGCGATTGGGCTAGAGCCACTCAGGGGCGAGCGCTCCGACTCCTTGGATACCGCAATCGACGCCCATCTCCGCGAACCGCTCGACCGCGCCCTCGGTCGGCGCGTTCCCGGGCGCGCCGGTGACACAGCCGCCCGCCGCGCCCAGGGAGGCGTCGAAGCGGCGGACGCCGGCGCGGTAGGCCGCCTCGATGAGGTCCACGGAACGCTGCGGGATCGCATGGTGCGGGTGGTATCCCAGGCGGTCGGCGAAACGACCCGCGTCCAGGTTCAATACCCGGTCCCACACCCGCGCGGTCTCGTCGTCGTCGGCCAGCCCTTGCAGGTCGGACAGGGTCACCTGTGCCGAGCCGATGTCGAACAGGTGCCGGATCTGATCGGCGAGGACCCCGTCGTCCACCCCGACGACTCGACCGCCGTCGTCGAATCCGAACGCCGCTGACACGTATGAGCACAGGCGGACCCCGTCCGAGGAGGCTCGCCGGCCGATCTCGTCGAGCTGCCGGACGGTCTGCGCCACCGTGCTGCCCAGGTTTGCCACGTTGTGCTCGTCCATGGCCGAGTGGAACACACCTACTGTGTGGCCCCAGCTCGCGAGCCCCATCTCGCCGAACACGCCGTACCCGCGCACGTTGGGCACCAGCGTGACGATCTCCACGCCCTCCATCGGTCCCATGAGGTCCAGCAGGTCGTCGAGCTGGTCCCGCGCCATGGCTGGCGCGATCCGAGGGTTGACGCAGGACATCACCTCGAGTCGCGTGAACCCGGCGTCGCGAAGGGAACGGGCGAGATCGGCGCGGGCCCCTGGCGTGAACGTGTCGAGGCCCTCAGCCGGCACGTTCTGGCCGTGCTCGCGGAGGGTGACGTCGGTGAGGGTGACGTCGGGCATGGAGGGATTCTACCTGCGGAGGCGCACGAGGAGCAGCGCGACCATCGACAGCAGCGCCGGGCTCGAATGGATGTGCACGCCGCCCACCTCGTCCCGGTCGCAGCCGCAACCCGAACCGCCGGTCTCGACCTCGGCGGCCGTATCGTCGTCGTCTCCGTCGGGCTTGGCATCGTCGTCGTCCGCGTCGTCGTCGTCCCCTGCCGCGTCGTCGTCGTCATCTGCGGTGTCGTCGTCGTCCCCCTCGGCGCAGGGGTCGCCGTCGAACAGCTCGTCGAGCCAGTACTCGTACGAGCCGTTGCCCAGCTCCTCGGCCAGGTCGAGGGTGACGCCGCAGTCGAAGTCGCCGCGGTTGTAGACCGTGACCTCCAGCTCGGTGGGCTCGTAGTACAGCGAGTACACGGTGTAGCCGCCCCACAGGGTGCCGTGGGCGTCGTCGATGATCTGGGTGAAGTACTCGGTGTCGGGCTGGGCTTCGGCCTCGAAGGCCTCGTGGATGAGATCCCAGCGGGGGCAGGGGTGGTAGCCGAGCTCGGGGGCGGACTGCAGGAAGTTGGTGACGACCTGGTAGTCGCCCTCCTTCTCGTGGATCACGTCGCCTTCCACGACCACGGAGCGGCCGGTGGCGTCGGTCCACATCATCTGGCCCTGCTCGAAGTACTCCTCGATGGAGCCCAGGTCGAAGCGCGCGAGGTACTCCAGCACGTCGTCCACCGTGGCGCAGGAACAGAACAGGTCGTCCCAGAATCCCCAGCTCATGACCTCGCCGTCGGGATTGCCCGTGATCTCGAGGTGGGGCGTGGCGGTCATGCCCAGCACCAGGCCCTGGTCGTTCATGCCGCCCTGGGGCCAGACGTGGTCGTCGATGTAGAAGTAGATGGCGCCGTAGCCGCCGCAGCTGGGGGGGAGGAAGCCGATGCGGCCCTCGGACGAGGAGACCCAGTCGAGGTTGCGGCCGACCATGAGGGTGTCGGTGCCGCTGTGGTTGAACACGGAGCAGGCGAGGGCAGGGGCGGGTGCGAGCAGCATCGCGGCCAGCGCCATCGGAGCGAGTCTCATCGGCACCTCCATGTCAGATCCTACCCCCGCAGCGTGTAGGCCCGAAGGACAGCTGTGTCCGAAAAAGTACGGCCGGAGTCGACCCATTTCCGGGGCTCCGTCGTACCTTGATGATTCGAGGAGGGAGTCGATGGGTCTGTTCGACAGTGTCATGGAGCTGCTGGGGATGGGCGACGCGCCGCCGGCGCGGGACCTGAGCCTGGGTGACGCGGACGCGGCGCGGTACATGGCCGCGGTGCGCAAGGCGAACTTCTCGGGCGTGGACGCCGAGGTGGGGGCGATGCGGGACGGAGCCTGGGACGACCGGGACTTCCTCACCGAGATCGTCGCAGAGCAGGCGCTGGAGGGGCTGCAGGGTTCCGAGCAGATCCTCGACGCCTGGTGCAACAACGCGCCGGACTCGGCCATCGCGCACCTGCTCAAGGGGCGCCACCTGATGTTCTGGGCGTGGCAGGCGCGCGGGGGTGGGACGTCGGACACGGTGGACGATCGATCGCAGGACCTGTTCGCCGAGCGGCTGGGTCTGGCCGAGGCCGCGCTGCGCAAGGCTGCCGAGCTCGAGCCGGGCGACCCGTGCCCCTGGGCCTCGCTGATCAGCGTGCGGCTGCGAGGGCTGGACGGCGACAACGAAGAGGGCCACGCCCTCTTTACCGAGGTGGCGGGTAGGGATCCGCTCAACCGCACCGCGCACATGCAGATGGTGATGTCCCTGGCCCACAAGTGGTCGGGGACGGGGCACGGACCGATGTTCGGGTTCGCGCGCAACGCCGCGGTCGAGGCACCCGTGGGCTCCGACGTGCCCGCGTGCCTGATCCAGGCCCACATCGAGCGCTGGCTGTGGGACTACATGTTCGAGGACGACGACGAGGCGGCCGAGGCCTACCTGGAGGACCCCGACGTGCGCGCCGAGGCACTGGAGGCGTACGAGCGGTCCCTGGGATCTCCGGAGCATCGCCCGCGGCGGTCCACCATCCACTTCCGCAACTGGGCGGCCATGTGGTTCTTCCTGATCAAGGACCGCGAACGCCTCGCTCGTGAACTCCAGCACATCGGCAAGGCCCACACGGTGGCACCATGGTGCTACCTCGACGACGAGGACCTGGCCTTCGCCGAGGCGCGCGCGTTCGCCGAAGGCCGATGAACCTGGGCTCCGAGCTACGCTGTCCTGCCTGCGGAGCGGCCGTACCCCTGGGGGCTGGCGCGACGAGCCGCTGTGCGTTCTGCCTCGGCGAGGTCGAGGTTCCCGCGTCGCAGCGCCGATCGGTGACCGAGGATCGTGTCCTGGAGCAGCGTATCGTGGCCGCTGCCCGGGACTACAAGGCCGCGCGCGCGCAGACCCGGGCCGGGCGCGGCGCCCTCTGGCAGAGTCTGTTCTGGGTGATCGTGGCCCTGTTGGTCCTGGTCTTGGGCAGTGGCTTCTATGCAGCCGTGCTCGCCGTTGGGGGCCATGGCCTCGAGGTGTACGAACCCGCAATCCTCATCGCGCCGTTGCTCACCGTAGGCGTGTACGGGATCGCCATCGTCATGA
The DNA here is from genome assembly GCA_964558555.1 of uncultured Rickettsiales bacterium. Taxonomy (GTDB): domain Bacteria; phylum Myxococcota_A; class UBA796; order UBA9615; family CAYRNR01; genus CAYRNR01. The sequence goes on from CAZLEO010000238.1 coordinate 14,087, forward strand.
TCCTGGTCAACCTCGGCTTCGGCCGGGCCAGCGAGTTTCGTCGGCTCGCGAGAGTCCCCTTTGCCCTACCCCTGGGCGATCGAGCCTCCTGTCCCAGCTGCGGCGCCGCCCTGCGGGCCGGCGGTGCCATCACGGCCCGCTGTGGCTCGTGTCGGACCGAGGCGCTGTTGCCGTCGCACATGGTGGCCGCTCGGCTGAAGAAGAGGCACCACGACGTGGCCTGCGCCCATCGAAAGACCCGGCACCACCGCCGCGGCCAGGCGCTGGGCGCGGTGGCCAGCCAGGGCTGCGCCGGGCTGTTGTTCCTGGGACTGGCTTGCTCGATCATCGTGGGCATGCCCGCGGCCATCTGGGGGGTCGAGCAGTTCGGACCGTTGCCCTGGAACCGACAGGAGATCGTGGTTGGCGGCCTGATTCCCGCCTTCTTCATCAGCGTGGTCTTCGGCTGGAGCGCGGTGGCCATGCTGAACGCCGCGTGGCAAGGGATCCGCAGCGGGATCAGGTAGCGTCCGCGCACTCGTCGTCGCCCTCGCCCCTACGGCTGTCCAGGAATCCGGCGATGGCGAATGCGAACTGCAGGACGTGATCGAAGCGTTCCTCGCGCTTCGGCGACAGCGCCTTGAGGCAGATCTGGGCGATCTCCTCGTCGATCCCCAGCTCCGGCGCCCGCTCACGCGGGTTCTGCGGCGGGCCCTGCACGGCCTTGTACAGGATGGTCATCGGCGTCTTGCCCTCGTAGGCCCGCTGCAGGGTCAGCAGCTCGTACAGGATCGCGCCGAGGCTCCACTGGTCGCTGCGGCCGTCCATGTCGGCCAGCTCGCCGCGCGCCTGCTCGGGGCTCATGTAGCCGGGCGTGCCCATGGTCATGCCGTCCATGGTCAGG
>CAZLEO010000239.1:0-14907 GCA_964558555.1 uncultured Rickettsiales bacterium
TCTCGGCCCTCTCGGGCCCTGGCAGGATTCCCGAGGCACCTCGTTGGCACCTCGTCGGGTGCTCGAACGGGGGTGAAACGAGAGGTCGTCCAGTGCGAGCGCTCTCCTCGCGAGCGAGATCGTCGCGAGTCAGCTGCCGGGCAGCGGACCACCAGCATCCGGCAGGAACTCTACGCGTTCCAGCGGCCCGTCCTCTCGCATCAGCCAGGCGGAGACCGTGACATCGCCCAACGTCCTCTTGATGAGCGCCTTGGCGGAGCGCAGGTCCTGCCGCTGGATCACCAGCTCCTCCTCCGGATCTGGCTCCAGCTCGGGCCCGTACATGCCGCAGTCCTCGTGGTTGATGAGGTGGAACTCCCTTACGCCGTGAATCTCGTAGGCATATCGGATCTGCCTCATCAGCCACTGCCTGTCCCGCGGGTGCGCGGGCCGGATCAACATCCTGACCCCGCCTGCGACCCGGATCATGTCCGCGCCATCGGTGTCCAGTCGATGGTCGGAGAGAAAGGTCACCAGCTTGTCGTGTTGCCGGTAGTCGATGCACGTGACCACGAGACCCCTGCAGCGCTGTGTGGGTGGACTTGTCATGGCATGGCACCTTTCCTCGATGACCTCCCGAGCAGTGTACGGTCCGCTACGCAGGCTTGGAAGCAGCAACGAGGGAAGCAGCTCGAGCGGAGCACGCCCTCTCTCCCGCCGGATCCGCAGGTACGAGGATCCGTGGCCTGCCACTTCGAATGGGGTGGTGCTATGGAACCAGCATGGGCGACGGCGAGCCTTGTCGGTGCGTTGGGTGGGTGGCGGAGCGCATTGGAATCGAACTGGGGTCCTCCTGTGGTGGCGTGTGATCAGGAATCTCCTTGTCAAATCAACGAGTTAGGTTGACGTTGATCGGCGGCCAGTGACGGCGAAAGTGGCATTCTGGCGGTGCGCGTGTGGGCAGAGAGTGGGCAGGTTGACGCTCATCTCGCATTCGCGTGTTCGGTGGCGGATCGCTGGCACTGGCGTCCGCGGTGGAGCGCTACCTGGCGAGATGCCAACGTGAGCCACACTACGTAGAGCAGCGGCTCGCCTTGGGGCATCCATACGGCCGTTAGCCCAAGGCGGGAGATTTCTCTTCTAACGCGGCACATCGGGTCAGGAGCCGGCGGATCGTCTGGCAAGCGTCCTGTCGTAGACCCGGGTCGTCCCCTTTCGTGGCGAACAAGGAGACGGCTTCCGGCCCGACGTGCCCGGCCGAGCCGAATCGCTCCTGGAGGGTCTGCAACGCCAGGTCGACCTCGATCGAAGGTCTGAACCCGTGAACCTGATCGGCGATGCCTGCTGGTCCCAGGCCATGGTAGCGAAGCATGAGATAGAGGTCGTAGGGATCCTTGGGCTTGGACCGGTACTTCATGGCCAGGGCCTTGAGAGCGACGAATGAGCCCGGGCCGCGATGTAGAACTCGCCAGAGGTTTCATGCTCCCAGGTCTGGTGCTGGGGGTTCTGGTCCTCGTTCAGGGCGGGACGGAAGTGGTTGTGCCGCAGGTGCTCGGAGATCTCCTCGTAGCGCTCCTCGGTGAACACGCCCATCGAAAAATCGATGTCGAGGTCTTGGGTACCCGTTGCTTCGGATGAGGGAAGCTGCATGTCCGGCATGAGCGCCGGTACCAGCCCGCCCACGAGGACCAGGTCGTCGAGGTGGCCAGCCAGGCAGTTGGACAGAAGCCGCAGGCCGGCCATGACCTGCTCCTTCATCGCCGGGGTGCACCCGTGGATGCTTCGAAGCGGATCGGTCATGGGGTTTCACCCTTCAAGATCAGCTTGCGCTTCAGCTCCTCGGCAGCTTCTTCCGATCGCCCCGGGAAAGACCAACAGTCGAGAACGTCCCTCAAGCTGGCGGCCTGTTTTCGTGCGAACTCGACCGTTTGCATCTGGTTCATCCGGGCGAACGCATCGTGATGTTCGGGACCCGTCCGGGTGTCGTGCCATTGCCTCCGGACAGCTTTGGCTTCCTTCAGCAGCTCTACCACCTGTGGGGCCTCGAGGATCTTCAGGAAGAACCTGCGGGAAGCGCGTGGCTGCCGGTCGAGGAAGGCCTCCAGATCGTCGCATTCGTCGATGCCACCGTTGTGATCCCTGGCCTCCTCGTAAGTCTGGGGTTTGCTGGAACGAAGGCCCATCAGCATCCGCGCGGTCCGCGGGCGGTTCAGCGCGCCGTGGAGGAAGCAGGCGAGCGCCTCGTCGAGCTCACCGAGTTCGCGCCAGGCGAACGCGGCGACCAGCGAGTGCTCGGGCCAGATCTCGACGAGGCGCAGGGATTCCTCCCGCGCTTCTTCCCATCGACCCATGTTCAGGAAGATGCTCGAGCGGAAGGTCGTGGCAGCGTCGGTGTCACCGCACTCCTTCTCCTGGCGAGCACAGAAGTCCAGGGCCTCCTCGTACGCTCCGGCGCGGTTCAGAGCGACCGTCATCGACCGCAGCGCGCGCATGTAGGGTCGGGTGCGATGTTCACTCCAGTAGTGCTTCTTCGCCAGCCGCTTGGGGAATAGCTTTCGCCCTACGACCATTGCGTCTCCGAAGTGCTTGATCGCCGCCTCCAGCGTGTCTCGTTCCAGGGCGACGAGTCCGAGGTAGTGGTAGCCGTCGGCGTAGCCCTCGAAGCACTCGATGTACAGGCGTGCCAGGGCTTCCACCCTTTCGATCTCGCGGCGGTTCCATGCTTCGTTGATCCGATCCATGGCTTCTGGGGGGATGTCCCTGCCCTGGAGCCGATGCCGCCAGAAGTAGGCGTTGTCGCCGTTCCACTCGCTCTCGTCTTGTTCACAGAGCTGGAGGCGCCAGTCGATGAGCTCACGAACATACTCCAGCTCGATCCGCTGCTCGCTGAGCAGCTGGGCGGCGGAGTACATGCTCTGCGGATCGGCGAACTCCAACTGGTGGATGAAGGCCACCATGTCGTCGCGGAATCGGCCGAGCACCTGTCCAGTGCGGTAGGAATAGATGTCGGGCAGCGTCTCCATCCGCTCCTCGATGCCGGTCTTGATCTTGTCCCAGTCGAAGCGGATCTCGGGGTACTCGGTTCGCAGCATGCGCTCGAGGTCCCAGCTTCGCTCTTCGCCGCGTCCGAGCGCTGCGAGCGCTTCGGGCTTGCTGTACAGGGAGAAGAGAACCCGTTGCTGGACCTTGCGAGTCTCGGGATCACGTTCGCCGTGGACGATCGCGAGCTGGTTTCCGTGGGCGCGGACGTAGGCCATGAGACCTCCTGGTTGCTGGAACCCAGAGACTACCGCGATCGAATCGGTTGTGCAACCGGGGTGGCTTTGCACAACACGCGGATTCCCAAAGGTCTCTCAAAGAGCATCTGGCGGGCACGGCGACGAGAGCAGGCGAGAGTCACGCGGTCGTGGGCAATACGTGGGCAGGCGCCTGACGCAGGAAGTCGTGTTCGAGTAGGCATGGATACTGCAAGTCCTCGAGGGCATGCGCATTCGATTCGACAGAGGAATCCTGCTGTTCGAGGAACTGAACGGGCAGCCGGAAGTCCGCGGATTACCAGGCGTTTTGTGGGATCCGCGCGTGAGCGCGTTCCGGGCTCCTGCCTATCGATACGCGGAGGTCGTCTCCGAGCTGAGGAAGATGGGCGTCCGATTTTCGGACGGTCTGTCCGGACACCGACCGATTTCCGGACGGTTCCGCGACATCGAGCTGCGGCCCTATCAGGTCGCAGCCCTGGACGCCTGGGAGCTGGCGGGCCGAAATGGGATCGTGGTCCTACCCACGGGCAGCGGCAAGACTCGGACTGCCATCGCCGCGATGGCCCGGGCGAAGACGCATACCATCTGCCTGGTACCGACCCGGGTGTTGCTCGACCAGTGGTGTCGTGAGCTGGCCCGGTTGTATGACGGCCCGATCGGTCGCCTCGGGGATGGGGATAGGACGGTCGAGGCGATCACGGTCTCGACCTACGAGAGCGCCTACCGGAGGATGCACGAGCTGGGGGACCGCTTCGGGTTGATGGTGGTCGACGAGGCTCACCACTTCGGCGGCAAGGTTCGGGACGAGGCGCTGGAGATGAGCGTCGCCGACACCCGCATGGGGCTGACGGCCACTCCACCGACGGAAGGTGATGGGGCGGCGTACCTCACCGATTTAGTTGGCCCGGTGGTCTACGAGCTGGTGATCCAGGATCTGGCAGGCCGCTTCCTGGCGGACTTCGACCTGATGACCATCACCGTGGACCTCACTGCCGCCGAGCGGCAGCGCTACGACGAGGAGGTGGCGCGCTTTCGTCCCGTGTTCCGGCAGTTCCGGCGCACGTACCCAGCGGCGAGCTGGACCGACTTCATCTCCAGCGCGTACCGGACACCGGAAGGCAGGCGGGCGGTCGAGTCGTGGCGTCGCGCGAGGCAGATGCTGGCCTACACGCGAGGCAAGGCCGACGCGTTGAGGAAACTGCTCGCCCGCCATCGGGCCGCGAGGGTGCTCGTGTTCACCGCGGACAACGAGACCGCCTACGCCATCGCGCGCAAGCACCTGATCATGCCCATCACCTGCGACATCGGTCGTCCGGAGCGGGAAGAGGTCCTCGAGCGCTTCCGCAAAGGTGAGCTGCGAGCCCTGGTCTCGGCGCGGGTGCTGAACGAAGGGCTGGACGTGCCGGCTGCCGACGTCGCGATCGTGGTCGGTGGTTCCCAGGGTCAGCGCGAGCACGTCCAGCGGGTAGGGCGCATCCTGCGGCCGGCGGCGGGGAAGCGAGCGTTGGTCTACGAGCTGGTGGTCCGCCGCAGCTCGGAAGAGTTCCAGTCCTACAAGAGGAGGCAGGGACTTGTTTCCCGGCAAGCTGCTCAAGTGCGCCTGTAGCGTCAATGGTGCCGCCGTCAACCCAGCCTTTCTGGGCGACCAGGATCACCCCTGGTTGCGCGTGTTGCTGGACGAGTTCCACCGATTCTCGGGCCGGCCGCGCCGCGAACTGGAGCGGCGTCTGAAGGAGCCGCTGCCGTGCTGGAGTCCGCCGGGTAAACGTGCCCTGGCCACGGAGACGTTGAGCCGTCTGTGCAAGGACCGAGAGCACGCGCCAGTGAAACCAAGGGAGGCTCGTCGGGAGCTATTCGGAGCGGGTGCGCGGTATCCGGATCGCCCCGATCTCGCGCTGATCGTCGCGGCCCGGGCGCTCGGCGTCGCCCCGGCCGCGATCCAGGCGTCGGTCTTCGCCGACCTCCCGGGCGAGAAGAGGCTCGCGCCTCCACCTCGGGGACTGTCCCCGGGGGAACTGGCCACGAGGACCAATCTGGGGATCTCTCGCACCCTGCTGTACCGATCCTCGTCCGTCCAGATCGAGATCTTCGGCAACGCCCGCGCCATCGTGCGCCACGCCCGCCTGCGGGGATTGATCTGCACGGTACGCCCTTCGACTGCAGATGACGCCTGTCTGCTGGAGGTCTCGGGGCCATTCGCCCTCTTCCGCCGGACCCTGGTCTACGGCCGCGCGCTGGGGGAGTTGGTTCCACTCCTCGCCTGGTGCAACCGCTTCCGCATCACCGCCAAGTGCGTGATCGACGGCAAGGCCGCGACGCTCACCCTGCAGTCCGGTGATCCCATCTTTCCCAGTCGAGAGCCCCGCAGGTACGACAGCAAGCTGGAGAAGCGGTTCGCCCGCGAGTTCGGCAAGCTCGCTCCAGAGTGGGACCTCGCTCGTGAACCCGAACCCGTCGAGGCAGGTGGCACGCTGATCTTCCCCGACTTCGCCCTGTGGCGGCGCGACTGGCCGCAGCGGCGGTGGCTACTGGAGATCGTCGGCTTCTGGACCCCCGACTATCTGCGTCACAAATTCAGTAGGCTTCGGGCCGCTCGCCTTTCGAATCTGGTCGTGTGCATCGACGCGGAGCGCAACTGCGCCGACGAGGAGCTTCCGCCGAACGCGCCGGTGATCCGGTATCGGAGGAAGATCGATGTCGCTGAGGTGCTGCGGGTCTTGGAGGAGGCAGAAGGCCGCCGTGGAGGTCTCCGATCTTGACGGATGTTGCGTGTAACGCAACATCGGTAGTGGAGGCGACATGGCCAAGCATCCAGGCAGGATCCTGTTCGAGGACTTCATGACCCCCCTGACGATCACGGCCAATCTCGAAATCCAATGAAATCAAGTGCTTGCGCGCTATCGAATTGGGATTCCTGGGCTTTTCGAGGGCGCCAGATGCATGGAGCTACGTGGAAGTGCATGGAGAAGCGCACGGCATGTGGTCCCTGTGTGGTCCCGCGTGAAGGCCTCGGAGTGAAGCGTGAGGGCGTGCCCGCCGAGTAGGCCCAGAGTCTTCGTTTCTGAGAGGGGCGAGTCCTCGGCCTTCAGTGGTCGAATGCAGGCCTCGTCGCTTCCAGATCGAACGCGTCGGGCCGCCACTCGCCCAGCCAGGCCCGGAGGTCGACCGCGGGATCGTCGTGGAGATCCTCCCCGGTCTCGAGGAAGTGGACCATGCGTTGGTAGCCTGGCGTGGCGCCGCAGTCCTCGGGAGGGCCGGAGCGTTCGCCGCCGAGCAAGCTCTCCTGGATCGCCATGTGCAGGTGGGCAAAGGGCGACGTCGTGCGCAGCAGGAATCGCCGCCAGATCCGCGGCTGGATCCCCTGGAGGGCCACGTCGAACTCGAGGTACCTTGGCATCGTGAACTCCCATTGTCCTCGGGCCGGGTGATCTCGACCCTTGCGCTCTGCCCGCCTGGACTACCCCGTTGACCTCGGCCTGTTCGATGGTCGACTCTGGGCCTCGAACGAAGCAGGATACCGGACACGACCATGGCATTCAGGCACACGAATCGCAACGGACGGACCTACCACCTGCACCGGCGCGAGACCAAGCGGGGAACTCGGTACGTTTTCGCCCGGGAGCCCGGAGAGGGCGCGGTCGAGGAGATCCCCGAGGGGTACGAGGTCCGCGAGAGCGTCAACGGGGTCGTGAGCCTGGGCAAGGCGCGCCCGCGCAAGATCGCCGAGGACGAGGAGCAGGTCGTTCGCTCCGCGATGGCCGATCTCGGCCTGGACGACTACCGGGTCGAGGTCGAGCCCGACGCCGTCGTCGTCTTCGGGCCCGACAAATCCAGGGGAGAGCTGGAGGCGATCATCCGGTTCCTCGGGCCCTACGGGCAGCGACCCGATGCCATGGACGTGCTCACCCGAGGGATGAGGTACTCACCCGTGTTGAGGTTCGTGATCGTCTCCGAGCGGAAGCGAGTCTTCCATGCGCAGCGCATGACATACCGGGGTGAGGGGGGCTGGTCATGGGCGCTGGGGATAGGCGCGATCTCCGACCTCGCCGAGGAGTTCCTGCCCCACCTGGGCAGGGATAGCTTCTACGAGCTCACCTGACCCCTGAGGTACGGAATGAGGAAAGCCTGGACGAACCCGGTCTGCCAGAGGTATTTTGCCGACAAAGAAAGAAACGTGGTCTAATTTTTCTTAGCCATGGGGGCTACGAAGGTTCGCTTTCGTAGCCCATGGCAACGACCCCCCACGTCGTCCGGAGCGGACATGAGACCCAGCGGCAGGTACGTCGAGAGCAGCACTTCGGGAGAACGTTTCCGGGCGTTCATCCCTGCCCCCCTCCCGCCCGATCCGGAGCTGCTGCAGCTGACAGACGAGGACTTCGACCTCATGGAGCGGGCGAACAGGGCTCTGGGGCGCCTGGACGGCGTGACGACCCTCCTGCCCGACTCGCACCTGTTCATCTACTTCTACGTGCGCAAGGAAGCGGTCCTGTCCTCGCAGATCGAGGGCACCCAGTCGTCGCTGTCCGAGTTGCTGTTGTTCGAGCACGAGTTCGCGCCCGGCGTGCCCCTCGACGAGGTCCAGGAGGTCTCGAACTACGTCGCCGCGATGAATCATGGCCTCCACCGGCTCCGCAACGACGACTTCCCCCTCTCTCTGCGCCTGCTCCGCGAGATCCACGGTGTCCTCCTGGCCCAGGGGCGCGGCAGCGAGCAGAATCCAGGAGAGTTCAGGCGGTCGCAGAACTGGATCGGAAGATCGAGACCGGGCAACGCGCGGTACGTCCCGCCCCCCTGGGAGGAGGTGCTCACGTGCATGGGAGAGCTGGAGCTCTTCCTCCATGACCAGCCGCGGCGGACGCCGGTCCTCATCAAAGCGGCGCTGGCGCACGTCCAGTTCGAGACCATTCACCCCTTCCTCGACGGCAACGGCCGCCTCGGCCGTCTCCTGATCACGTTGCTGCTCTGCGCCGAGGAGGCTCTCCAGGAGCCGCTGCTCTACCTCAGCCTCTACTTCAAGAGCCATCGCCAGGAGTACTACGACCTGCTGCAACGGGTCAGGGAGGGGGGGGAGTGGCTCGCGTGGCTGCGGTTCTTCCTGCAGGGAGTACGGGAGACCGCCCAGCAGGCCACCGCAACAGCGCAGTCGATCTTGAGGTTGTTCGCCGACGACCGCGCGAAGATCGAGCAGCTGGGAAGGTCCGCGGGATCGGCTCTCCGCGTACACCTCCTGCTCCAGGAACGCCCCGTCCTCTCCGTCCCCAAGGCGGCTGGCCAGCTGAGCCTGAGTGCGCCGACGGTCAGGGCCGCGGTCAACAACCTCCAGCGCCTGGGGTTGCTCCAGGAGGTGTCGGGCAAGCAGCGCGACCGGGTCTATGTCTACCATCCCTACATGACCATCCTGGCAGAGGGCACCGAACCGCTCGCCGAGTAGTTCATGGACGGACCGCAAGCTCCCCGGGGAGGCCGAGATGGCGAAGATCGGACGGAACGAGTCCTGCCCTTGTGGCAGCGGCAAGAAGTACAAGAAGTGCTGCCTGAGCAAGGACCGGGAGGAGGCGCGGCTCCACAACGCTACGTCGGCTGCCGTGGATCCACCGTGGGGGACGGCCAGGGCCCCGTCCAGTGCGGCCTCGGCGGCCGGGAGTCTTGACATGCTCTCCCGTAGCTCCGAGCTGCGCGCGTTCAACCTGCATCCATACAGCATCGCCAAGATGTCCGAGGAGTCCGAGGGGCGCGCCGAATTCGAACGGACGGACCCGGTGGAAGCTGCTCGGTTCTGGACCATCGGCAGGGTGGCTGCGCTCGAGACGACCGAGATCCTCTCCAAACTGTGTGAGATCGGTGTCGATGGGTCGCCGGAGGCGTTCCGCCCGCTCACGGACGACACGACGTCGGCCTGGGAGGTCTCTTCCGCGTGGCGGGAGCAGTTGCGGCGTGCTCGCAGTGGGCCGATTCCGCGCCACGACGACGACTTCCTCGGCCTGGCGGCTTGCGAGCTATGGAAGCGTACCTGCCCTGATCGCCCTTCGCAGGAGATGCTCGACGACTGGATGCAGGAAGGGTACGCGTTGTGGGAGGAACACCAGGTCGAGCGCGCCTGCGAACGGTGGCAGTGGGTGTGGGAGGTGATCCGAGCGCGACTGACACCTCAGATGCGCACGTGCGCGGACACCGAGGTGGTCTTCAATGGGATGCAGGCTCTCCACAACTGGGTGCAGGACTTCCAGCTCGAGTTGAGGAACCTGGCCGTGAGGGACCCTGCCCGCGCGACCGATGCGGTGTCGTTTGCCAAGGAGGTACTCGCCCAGTTCCCCGACGAGGAGGAGCTGTTCGACATCAACTTCCGCACCGACCTCGGCGAGGCCCTGTTCCTCGCGGGCCGTGCGGATGAGGGGGAGCGCGTCTTCCTCCAACTCATCGACGACTATCCGGATCACCCCGCCGGTTATGCGAGGCTCGCGGACAATCTGGGCTACGGCCTCAGGCCTGGTGACGAGCCGGTCGATAAGGAGCGCGCCATCGCCCTGCTGGAGCGTGCCATCGCGAGGCCCGTACAGGATCCCGGGGCGTGGGACGTGCGACACCGGCTCGAGGATCTCCGCAAGGGCGATGATGGAATCGTCGAGTAGGGATGCGCTGACGGCGATCCAGTCAAAGTACGGACCCTAGCCGGCGGAGAACCGAGATGGACGAACACAAGCTGATCGAGAAGCTGATGCGGATCGAGGCCCTCCATGCGGGGGCTTCCACGCCGGGTGAGCGGGTCGCGGCCGCCAAGGCCATGCAACGCATCCTGGAGCACCTGCGGGAGATCCAGAAAGAAGACCCACCGGTCGAGTACCAGTTCTCGATGCCGGATCCGTGGGCGCGCAAGCTGTTCCTGGCGCTCCTGCGCCGCTACGGGCTCAAGCCCTACAGGTACTACCGGCAGCGACACTCCACGGTGATGGTCCGGGTGCCCGAGCGCTTCCTGGACGACACACTGTGGCCCCAGTACGAACAGTTACGGTCCACGCTGTACGAGTACCTCGGCGAGGTCACCGACCGGGTCATCTCCCAGGCCATTCACGCCGACAGCTCGGAGGCGGCGGAGCGGGCACAGCTTCGCGGGCCTTCCCGATGAGGGCCTGCGGGACGGAGCCGGGAGCGCATCGATCCGCCAGCGAAGACAGGATGCCTTCGATCAGATGAGCAAGAGACCGCCACACGTGAAGCACGAGGCAGAGCTGTTCCGCGCCCACGACAGCCGGGTACTGGAGGCCATCGAGGCCAGGGGACCGGGTGACCTCGCCGACGAGTTCCTGGCCATGTCGGTCGCCCATCAACCCAGGCCGGCCCAGCACCTGGATCGCGCCGCGTTCAAGCTCCCCTTCGGTACCCCCAAGTTCGTCGGAGACGATGCCTCCGCCGTCCTCCAGGATCTGCTGTACGAGGCCTGGGAGATCAACGAGCGGTTCGTCGGTGAGCCGCTGATCGACGCATTCGTACAGCTCAACGGTAGCCCCGAACAGGTCGATATGATCGAACGGGGCCTGGACTGGGCCAGGGAGTACGTTGCCCGCCGGCTCGCCCGCGTCAGCACCCGGGATCGGGGTTGCCCGTACCGGAAGTTCCACCGCCTGTTCAACGAGCTGCTTCCCTTCATCGACACCATCGGGCTGGTCGAGGAAGAGGACGGGAGCGCCGCGGCTCCCCACGCCCTCGGCCAGCTCCTCGGAACCCTGTGCGACTACATCGCGTGGTCCTTCTTCGAGGCCACGTGGGCCCATGACGTCCGTTGGCGTGACGACGGCACGGCGGATCTTCCGACCGTGCTGGGCCTGGCTCCGGAGATCCAGGCACAGTGCCGCAACATCTTCTCGATCTACAACTGGGGACAGGCGCAGCTGTTCGACCCGCTGATGAACCGGCTCGGACACGCGATGGCATCGGAAGGGCTCGAGGAAGCTCCACTCGCGGACGAGCTGACGCGGATACTCCTGATGGCCCAGGACGTGCTGGAGATGAAGCCCTTCCTAGTACGGAACTTCCGCCCCGAGAAGGCCATCGTGCAGCTGACTGACGAGCTGGTCGGGGGCTTCATGTGGGCGACGATCAACCGCATCGGCTTCGTGCGGTGCGGGGAGAGCGAGAGGGACCTGCTGGAGCAAGACCGGCGATGCCTGGCCCTGCTGCCCCTGAGTCTGCGTAGCGACGGCCTGTTGACCTGCTACGTCAGACCATGGCACACGGCCGAGACCCTCGAAGCGGCGTCCCCGGTGTCCCCGATCACCGTGAACCGTGTCGTGCTGGAGGCCGTCCACGCGAAGCTGTTCAGCTTCTACGAGCAGATCGACGTGGAGGCCATCCTCGACCGCCGGCGGTCTGCTGGAGATGCCCACACACCGACCGACGAGGAGGAGGACGAGGCCATCGCGGCGTCCATCGCCCTGGACGCCCGCAAGGAGGCCGGGGCGGGGGTGGAACCCGCGGGGCGCGTCACCTCGAGCCTGCGGCTGAGCCGCCTGGTGGCGCTTCTGGAGGGCGAGTTTGGATGCGAGGCCAGGTCGGGCAAGGGCAGCGAACTCGTTCTGCACCGACCAGGCTCCCTGCAGGCCGTGGTCGGACGACACAAGGCCAACCCGCAGATCTCCGCCATGGCCATCCGCCGGATCCTCAAGAAGCTGGGCATCACCGTCGGGGAGTGGCTCGAGGTGACCTGTTGAGGGCGGACCTCGGCACCGCGCTGCAGAAAGGGGCTTGGGGAGGGGTCGGGGTCAGAGTTTGACCTTTGATCTTATGTTGGGCAGATGATTTGGTGGCTGGCGGAGACGCATGGGAAGGGCAGTGGGGATGATGAGGAATGAGTTCGGAGGCGGATCTGCTTGGAATTGCTGCGGAAGTGGTGAGGCCGCGGGAGGGATCTGAAGGCGTCTGGAGGGATGGTGAGGGATCTGGTCGTGTCGGTGGTGTGTCACGGGGCAGCGAACTTGCGGGGTATCTTGCGGGGTGACCTGCGGGATTGGCAACTTGCTCGGTGACTTGCTCGGTGCTTGCTCGGTGAACTACCGAGTATCCACGACGTGCCCTGAACGGCCGCTGCAGGGGTAGCCATCCCGATCCTTGTGGGGCTTGATCCGGGTACTGTACTTCTTGCGGTAGAAACGCTTGCCGCAGTAGTTGCACTCGACCACGTACCTCCAGTCCGACGAACCCCGCGACGACCGTCGCCGTCCTGTCGAAGTGCGCACCGGCGTACGACGAGTAGCCCGGGGGATGGAGACCGGACCGGAAGGGGACAGCTCGACGGCGAACTTCGGGATGAACGGGGTACTCGTGACGTCGGCGCCCTGAATGCGATCCAGGCGGTAAGACCTGATCTCCGTAGTGCCGGCGTGAGTAGCGAACAGGAGGATGTCGCCTCGACTGCTCCGGCGCAGCGAGTACGGCTCGATGAGTCTGGTGCGACCTTGGTAGTGGAGGTCCACGCAGAGCCGGTTTGCGGCGGCGAACCGGATCTCTTCCAGTGTCGAGCTGACACGCGTCGGAATCCTCGTCCTCGGTACGAAGGCCGTCGTGGCACCGCGAGCCGGGATGCTGCCCAGTGCCGTCAGCTCCGCTGTCCCCTCGAGCCATTCGAAGAAACCGCCAAGCGCGCCCCAGAAGTGCTCGAAGGGGGGGAGGACCCTGAGCTGGTGCGCGAGCATGTGCGCCCACTCAGATTCCAACTCGCGTCGTTCCGGCATCACACTGATGGTCTCGATGCTCGGATAGCCGATCCCCTTGAACGCACACTTGTCGTGGAGGGTCTCCCGGACCAGGGAACGCTGCGGTGTGAATCTCTCCTGCCGGTGCAGGTTGATCACGTCGTACAGGTCGCGCGGTCGAAGCCGCTCGGCGAGGGCGCGGATCTTCTCGGCGAAGACCTCTTCGAAGCTGTAGGCCGTGATCCGGAACAGCGCCGCGTCGTGGTCGGAGTAGGGGTGGGTGATCGGCACCTCGACGGGTTCGAGCACCAGTGCCTCGTCCGCGGTGACATCCAGCTTGATCCGGGGGAGGCTCCCTCCGGGAGCGATGGGACCTCGGTATCCGAGCTTGCCGTTGCACGAGGGATTCCCCCGCGGGTTGTCGTAGATGTCGAAACCGAGTGTGTCCGTTGGGATCTCGATGCCCGAGTGCTCATACACCCACTCCGCGATCGTCTCGAATGTCGAGAGCAGGAAGCGCTCGTCGAGGTGGCTCTCTTTGGTGATCGTGAAGTCCAGGTCCTCGGAGAAGCGGTACGTCTCGAAGTAGCACTTCTTGAGGCAGGTTCCCCCCTTGAAGACCCAGGTGGCCTTCAACTCCGGCTGCGCGTAGATCCCGGCAAGCACCCAGGCCAGCACATAGTCCTTCTCCACGACTCCTGGCCGCAGGCCGAGCGTGTTGGCCTGCTCGAGCAACTCATGGCGACCGATCATCGTTTCGCCTCCGGCGACCATGCATCAGGAACGCGGATGCGCCACCGCTTCACGATGCGCTCTCCGGGGCTCGACGGATCGAACTGCGCCAGGCCGGTCGTGAGGTTCCTGCGGCAGAGCGCAAGCAACGCCTTTCTATCCGGGTATTCCAGCTCAAGGAGATACCCGAGACGCTTGTAGACCGCGCCGTTGCCCAGGCGACCAGCGTACTCTTCGACCAGCGAGTAGTCGAAGTGGTCGGGCTCGAGATAGGCGCGGATGACGTCCACCATCGGGCGAAGCCCGCCGGCGACGAGCGGATTGTCGAGCATGTCCAGCGCTGTCCGCGTCGGATCCGAGACCTGGATCTTGACCTGACCGCGCCAGATTGGCTTGAGCCCGAACATCCTTTCGGGCTGAGTACCGAGGATCCAGAACGGTGTTCCCGCGAGTTCGGGCCTCCGCTCACGAGGTGGTCGCTCGCTGAAGACCACCACCGTGCGGAACAGCTGCTCCGTAAGCCCCCAGTGCTCGGCAGCGCTCCAGCCGCCCACGTAGCAGGGTGCAAAGGCCGCTGCCGCCAGCGTCCATGGGTCATCGAGCACAAGAGCCTCTGGATCAGCCTCGAGAGGGACGGGCATGTAGCGCCCTCGCTGGACCCGTTTCACCCAACCCTGGGTAACCCAGCGCGCAAGCATTTTTGCGGTAGCCTTCCGTGGGATCTTCAGGATTACAGACGCCTCCCCAACCGTGAAGGTAGGGCCAGCCCGCCTGACCAACGCCGTCAAGCGAGTTCGAGATGGTGCTGTGAGACCTACCTTCGACATGGGTATATCCAGGAGGCAGTTGTTCATGATTACCGTGAACTATAGCGCCTTCATTGTACCCAGGACAAGTCATGATCCGTCGTTGACGAGCACGTCGCGGGACCATCCTTGTTCGCGGGCTGCCCGTGCGTACCGTACAGCAGGATGAGTTCCTGTCGGATTCGGGAACGCAACGGCCATCAAGTGCCAGGCCAGGTCTGTGCCCGGTGTAGGCCTGAGTTCGAGAGGCATTGTGCGATCACGGAGCGACAGAGTCTGACGTTGCGAGGCGGTGGAATGCTCCTGTTGCACTTGCCCAGGAGCCGAGAAATGACGGAATACCAGTACTACGAGTTCCAGGCTGTCGACCGCGCCCTCACCATCGCCGAGCAGGAGTCCAGACCTCCTGACATGGATCCCCGCAAACTGAGCAATGACGGGGGTTTC
>CAZLEO010000240.1:0-14761 GCA_964558555.1 uncultured Rickettsiales bacterium
TTTATTTATCATTGGGCGTCCTCACTGTTTTACCGTATTTACATCGACTTCGATGTTGCGGTGCCCGCGGACGAGGACGACGAGGACGCCGACGGCTGGCTCGTCTGCGACGGCGACTGCGACGACCTCGATCCGGATCTGAACTTCGACGACGCCGATGGCGACGGCTTCTCCACCTGCGATGGCGACTGCGACGACGCCGATCCCGACGTCCACCCCGACGCCTGGGAGGTGTGCGACGACGCCACGGACAACGATTGCGACGGCCTGGTGGACGACGGCGACACCGACGAGTGCGAAGAGGGGGATGACGACGACGACGACAGCAGCGAGGTGATCGGCGACGACGACGACGGTGTCTCGAGTTCGGGTTGTGAGTGCAGCGCGATCAGCCGCTCTCACCGCAGTCGAGCGGCCGCGCCGGCGCTCCTCCTCCTGGTGCTTGCCCTCCGGCGCCGGCGCTGAGTTCGGCCCGCCGCCCCGACGTCTCGAGGGAATGTTCCCCCCCGCCCAGTCGTAGTCCTGTCACTGGCGAAACGAGCGTGCGACCCTGGAAACAGTCGCGCGGGCACCCCACGCGATGGGATGATCGCAGCCAATGAGGAGGAGAACATGACGCGCTGGGAGTACAACTGCATCTTCATCTGGGGTGGCGCCGAGAAGACACGCTTGATCCTCAACGAGCACGGCAAGGAAGGCTGGGAGCTCGTGTGTACGTGGCTGTACTGGCACTACTTCAAGCGGCCGATCGAGGAGTAGGAGCTGGTCCAGAGAGGGGGCTCCTCGCCGGGAGTGTGAGGTCGCTCGAGATTCGGGCGACGCCTATTCGTCAGGTGATACCTATTCGTTCCCCTCGTACTGACACGCCGCCCCCGGCGGGATGATCTCGAGCCAGCCGAACCACATGGGGTGGTGGTCGAGGTACCACTTGAGCACCTCGTGCAGCAGCTCCTGGTCCTCGCGGGAGATGACGTCGGTGGGGATGCGGTCGAAGCAGATGCGGATGTTGTCGCCGAAGTAGTCCAGGGCCTCGGAGCACAGGGTCTGCAGCTCGTTGCGGATGCGGCCGGAGTCGGAGATCTTGACGGCCCGCAAGCGGAAGTCCTCGCCGCGCAGGAAGCGAACGAGCAGCGGGTTGAAGACCAGGTGGGACTCCTTCATGTCCTCCATCAGGCGCAGCGTGAAGGTGATCTTCTTGTCGCCGCGGGTCGTGGCCATGCGCACGGTGACGCGGTAGACGTCGTCCGCGACCTTCTCGACGCCGTCGGAGGCGGAGTAGGGGTCGGGGCACATGTAGCCGAGCACGGCCAGGGCGTCCCAGCGCTTCTCGGGGAAGAAGTCGCCGGCGTTGATCACGGCGGGCTTGAGGTTGAGGTCGGCGTCGGCGGCCTCGAGGATCATGTTCCGATAGATCTGGAGCATGTCGGCGGGGACGGGCTCGCCGGCCACGGCCTCGAGCTGGGCGCCGAAGTCGTCGGCGTGCGGGTCGAGGTGCATGACCTTGAGCTCGCGCTGCCAGTCGAGCTTGAAGCGCGATGTGAAGATGGCCAGCGAGGCGTCGAGGTCGAGCATCGGCGCCAGGGTGGCGGCCTGCACGGCCTCGGCGGACGCGGCGTAGCCGTCGCACAGGAACAGGTGGATCTCGCCGTCGTCGTCGGTCCAGGTGTCGATGAGGAACGTGGGCGCGTAGGTGCCGGACTCGGTGAAGGCAGGTTTGCCGGTGGGCAGGGTCCAGCCGTCCTCCACCAGGTGCACGCCGGCGTCCTCCCACTGCTTCCACAGCGAGCCGATGCGGGCGAAGCGGCTCTTGCCGCGCAGGGTCCACACGTGGATGTTGTGCGGCTTGATCCCGGGGTAGGTCTCCTGGATGGCCTCGACCACCTTGGCCCGCGGCGTGCGGAAGTCGATGAGGACCGATCGCTCGGCCGCGCGCTCGACCACCTCCTCGGGCAGGAACAGGTTGCCCATGTAGCCCTCGTAGGGGCGGGTGACCTGGAGGGGCTGGTCGAACAGGTGCAGCACGGTCAGCGAGCCGGTGGGGGCGCCCTTGGCGAAGCGCGAGGTGTTCTCCAGGGTGTCGATGGCCGCGCCCCAGATGGTGATGCCGGCCTCCTTGTAGTCCCGGTAGAAGTCCTCCCAGCCGTAGGTGGGGGAGTTGATGAGCTTGGCCACCCGCTCGTCCACCCAGCGGGCCACCTGCGGGCGGGCGTAGACGCGGCCGAAGCCGAGCTGCGGGTTGCTGCCCATCTCCGGGGTCTCGCCGGCCTTGGGCATGAGCCCCTCGCCGAGGCTCACCATGATGGCGTGGTTCTCGGGCAGCAGGCGGCTGAGGTTCCACAGCGCCTCGGACAGCACGTAGGCGCTGACCGCGTCGGCGTCTTTCTTGACCTGGTTGAGGCCCTTCTTGTCCTTGCCGTCCCCCTCGCCGAACCGGCCGAACAGCCGGGTGCCCAGGGCGGTGACCGCAGCGGAGAGGGCCAGCTGGCGCTCACTGCGGCCGTCCACGAAGGACAGGTCGCTGGTGAACTCGGCCCTGGGCTCGCCGCGCATCCACTGCACCTCCACGTCCTCCAGCCAGAGGTGGAAGCGCATCAGCACCGGCCGCGTGTCGAACGCCCACTGGGCGATCAGGTTCTTCTTGTCGAGGGCTTGCTCGTCCATGTCGGCACCTCTTGATCGGGGGCGGGAGCCACGCCGAAGGTGACCCCGCATGTTACCCGTAGAACCAAACGATGTCGTGGAGGTTGTCTTTTAGGTTCGATCGCCGCGGAAGGCTACATGGCGGTGAGGTATTCCTCGGTGGCGGTGAACATCTGGTCCATGCCCATGGCCGTGGTCTCGTAGATGAACTCGTCCTCGATGCCGTCGATGAAGGTCTCGGGCCACAGGGACATGTAACGCGCGGCCCCGTCGCCGTGGGGGAAGAACACGTCGAGGCTGTAGCTCTGGTTGAGCTGGATGGCGCCGCCGTCGGTCTCGTACTCCTGCTCGATCCAGGCGCGCCCGAGGATCGCCCACTCGCCGGAGCCGGTCTCGCCGATCTCCACCCAGCGGAAGTACTTGGGCATGTCGTACTCCATGTTCAGCGCCAGGTAGTCCTTGAGGATGTGGTTGGTGGTGTCCAGCCGGTCGCAGCCCTGCCCGGGGAAGCAGCTCGGATCGGTCGGGTCGAGGAAGGTGCGGTCGTACATGTCCGGCGACGCCGGCTCCACCGGCCGCTGGTCCGGCAGGATGATCACCTCGGCCTGAGCCGCGGGCAGGAAGTCGCTGGCCATGACCAGGGCCACGGCGAGCACGTCCGCTGGATCGCGGTCCGGGTGCTCGATGTCGACGATGTCCTCCTCGGTCAGAGGATCGGGGACAAAGCAGCGCTCCTTGTACTCGGTGTCGAGGTCGATCTCTCCGAGCAGCTCGATGAGCTGCGCCAGGCCGGGCTCGAGCACGTCGTCCTCGGTGGTCGCCCAGTTGCGGAAGAGGTACGCGTTGACGTTGTTGATCTCCTCGATCTCGTCGGGCGGATCGGGCGGCACGAACACCTCCTCCTCGCACGCGGTCATCCACGTCATTCCGAGCAGCATTCCCAGCATCAGCGCGCCGCGGCGCCACCAGCTTCCCAGGCGTGTCGAGTCCACGATTCCTCCATTTCTGCTGGACAGTTATGCCCCATGTGGTCGTGTCGTCGCCACTTCAAAGGCGATCGGGCGGCGAAGGAACCTTGACCGTCTCCCATGGAGCTGGTAGCAAGCGGGCGACCGTGAGGATCCGGTCGCAACTCCATCCGAGAGGGAATGCCATGAAGCACCTGATCACCATCCTGCTGGCCCTGCTGTGCTGCGGCGCGCTGGCCCTGATGCCCGCCTGCAACGCCACCCCGGACGACGACGACGACGCCTCTGGCGACGACGACGACGCCACCGCGGACGACGACGACGACGACGTGGCCGACGACGACGACATGGGTGACGACGACGACGCCGTCGCCGACGACACCATCTACGACGTCCGCCAGGGCGCCTACCCGGACAAGAGCGAGGTCTTCGTCGCGGGCGTGATCATCACCTCCCCCATGTCCGAGGCCCCTCCGGGATTCTTCGTCCAGGAGCCCGGCTCCGAGTCCAACCCCGAGTACAGCGGCATCTTCGTGTACGTCAACGGCGAGGACAACGTCACGGCCGTGGCCGGCGACATCGTCGTGGGCAACAAGGTGGACATCACCGCCATCCTCAAGGACTACTACGGCCTGGCCGAGTTGAGCCTGGAGGACGCGGCCGACCTGACCGTGTCCGGCACCGGCACCATCGACCCCGTGGACGTCGCCGCCTGCGACGTGGGCACCGGCGGCGCCTCCATGGAAGGCTACGAGAGCGTGCTCGTCCGCACCGGCGCGGTCAGCGTGACCAGCGAGAACCCCGACGACCCCGACGGCGACTTCGGCGAATTCGAGGTCGAGGGGTGCCTGCGGGTGGACGACCTGTTCATCGAGGAGAACCCGGCGATGGGCACCACCTTCAGCTCCATCACCGGCTCCATGTACTACTCCTACGACAACGCCAAGATCGCCCCGCGCACCGCCGCCGATCTGGCCCAGTAGGTCCCCTGCGCGAGATCGGTTGATCGTCTGACAACCGAACGCCCCGCCTCCGTTGTCTCCGCGACAACGACGCCCGTGATCCGCCCCCCTCAAGATCCCCCCTGATCGCTGCACGTCTCCATGTTCGTCCGGATCGCGCCTGCCCTGGCACGCCGCTGGCAATCTCCCAGGGCAACACGATGAAAGGACGGACCATGAGCACTCGATACGATTCCCTCGACCTCTCCTGGTGGAACCTCCTGGCGCGCCTCGCGCCGATGGTGGCCCTGACCCTGGCCCTGGTGGGCTGCCCCGAGGACGCATCCCACGCGGGCGACGACGACGACTCCGCTGCTGCCGATGACGACGACGACACCTCCGGCGACCCCGACGATCCGGCCGGCTGGGCCGGTGACGACGACGACACCGTCGGCGACGACTACAGCTGGGAGCAGGGCGGCTGCTACGAGATCACCGACGCCGACGTGCACGACGACTGCTTCGCCGACGACGCGCACCTGCCGGCCGCAGCGCTCACCGCCATCAACACCGTGCTGGTCGCGGCCGGGGCGGACACCGTGAGCAACCCGGTGGACGTCAGCGCCATGATCGAGGACGGCCTCGAGGAGCTGTTGCTGGCCACGCCGCCCTTCTCCGCCTACCCCGTGGACCCCGACGATCTGGTCGAGACCAGCGTCGAGATCGAGGTGCCGAATCCCCTGGACTACGAGACGGACCCCCAGGGCAACATCACCGGGTACGGCACGATGACCCTGGCCTGCGCGGTGGAGGGCGACGAGCTGTGGTGCGAGGCCGAGGACTTCTACTTCAACGCCACGGCCGTGATCGTGTCCATGCTGGTGGGCTACCCGGTGGTGGTCGAGGAGTACGAATGCTGGGTCACCGCTGGCGCCGTGGCCCGCATGGACTACGCCCATGGCCCCCAGACGGTGCGCTGGGACGCGGGGTACACCCTCGACGTGGACCAGGCCCACTGCAACGACCTGATCGAGCTGCTGTTCGACGATCCCTCCCAGGCCTGCGGCACGGACGCCGCCGTGACCGCCCATCGCCTGGGGAACATCCCCGAGGGTGGCTCTTGCTAGACTGAGGCATGCTCCGTGCGTGCCTGATCTCCACGGCCCTCTTCGCAACCACCTCGGCCATCGGCAGCGCCTCGGCGCAGCAGGTGTCGGGGCGGTTGCTGGAGGTTCTGGCCGACCAGCCCTCGGCCCGCGTCGTGGTGGTGTTCGAGCCCCCGGGACCGGAGGTGGGGGACCGGGACGCGCGCCGCGCGATCATCCGCTCGGACCGCGAGGACGTGCTGGCGCGGCTCGCCCCCGGGCAGCTGAGGCTGGTCCACGTCTACGACCACGTCAGCGCCGTCGCGGGTGAGCTGGACGCGGCCGGCCTCGAGGTGCTGCGGCAGGACCCGCGGGTCGTGGCGATCGGCCTGGACGAGGGGGGGGAGGGGACCCTGGCGCAGAGCGTGCCCATGGTGGGCGCGAGCCTCGTCGTGGGCGCCGGGCTGGACGGTGCGGGTGTGACCGTGGCCGTGGTGGACTCCGGCATCGACGAATCCCACCCGGACCTGCACGGCGCCGTGGTGGCCGAGCACTGCTTCTGCGAGGACGAGGACGGCAGCGGCTGCTGCCCGGACGGCAGCGTGGAGCAGGACGGCCCGGGGGCGGCCATGGACGGCAACTGGCACGGCACGTTCGTGGCCGGGGTGGTGGCGTCGCGCGGCGAGGAGGCCCCAGCGGGCGTCGCGCCGGGCGTGGATCTGGTGGCCGTGCGCGTGATGGACGCGTCCAACACCTTCTACTACGTCTCCCAGGTCACCGCCGGGCTGGACTGGCTGCTGTCGGACGCGGTGGACGTGGACGTGGTCAACCTGAGCCTGAGCACGTACACCGACCACGCCGGCTTCTGCGACGAGGCCGAGGCCCACCTGGTGGCCATGAGTCAGGCCATCGGCGAGCTGCGCGGGCAGGGTACGCTGGTGTTCGCGTCTTCGGGCAACGACGGCTCCACCACGGCCATCGGGGCGCCGGCCTGCATCTCCCACGCGACCACCGTGGGGGCGGTGTACGACGCGGACGTGGGGACCTTCGACGGCGGCGGTTGCTGGGACATGGAGACGCGCGCCGACCAGGTCTGCTGCTTCTCGGACAGCTCCGAGGCGCTGGACCTGCTGGCGCCGGGCGCGTGGATCACGTCGTCGGCCCTGGGATCGACGGCCTGGAACTCGTGGGGGACGTCGTTCGCGTCCCCCCACGCCGCCGGCGCGGCGGCGCTGCTGCGCCAGCTCGATCCGGGCCTGGACGCGGACGAGATCGAGGCGTTGCTGCTGGACACGGGGGTGTCCGTGACGGACGACCGGACCTCGACGGTCTACCCTCGCCTGGACGTCCTGGCTGCGGTGCAGACCTATCCGGAGACCTGCGACGACGGCGGTGACGACAACTTCGACGGCGACGCGGACTGCGCGGACGGGCAGTGCGCCGGCGCCACGGGCCCGGCCGGGGAGCCCTGCGAGCCCGACGGCGAGCAATCGTGCGACGACGGCCACGACAACGACAACGACGGCCGACCGGACTGCGACGACGCGGACTGCCGTGAATTCGCCCACTGCCAGTCCAGCCTGGACGAGGCCGGCGGTTGCGCGTGCCGGGCCGCGCCGCGTCGAGGCGCCGCCGGTCGCGGGGTCCTGTTCGCGCTGTCGGCCCTCGCGCTGGTGTGGGCGCGCCGGAAGCTTTTGTCCTAATAGAACCCCCGCACGAGACGCGGGGCCCCCGGATGTTGTATGCATGACAATGTAGGTTCGTACACGCTTGCCCTCACGAATCCCGGGGAGGACCGATGATCGAACTGAAGCTGGACGGCGGCAAGGCCGAGGCGGTGACCGGAAACGGGGTCGTCACGGTCGGCCGGGCGTGGATGAACGATCTGGTGCTGTGGGATGCCCCGCACGTGTCCGGGCGGCACGGCCAGGTGGAGGAGCGCGACGGCGCGCTGTTCTACCGCGACCTCGGCAGCCGAAACGGATCGCGCGTGCTGCGCGCGGGCGGAGACGTGCAGCGGTGCGAGGCCGGGGGCGAGGCGGTCCAGCTGGAGCCCGGTGACAAGCTGTTGCTGGGCAGCGACGAGGCGGCCGCGCGCATCCTGGTGGGGCTGGTCGACGAGGCCGCGAGCGGAGCGCTCAAGCTGCTGACCACCCTGGCCGCGGACCGTCCGCTGATGCAGCTGGCGGGCATGGGCAGCGACCGCGGGCGGTCCTTCAACCAGTTCGTGGTCGGCCTCATCGGTGAGCTCAGCCCGGAGCAGGCCATGGACCTGCTGTCCGGCACCGTGCTCGAGAACTTCCCCCGGATCCTGGGCGTGGCGCTGTACCTCGACGGGGACGACCCGGCCGCTTCTCGGGGACGTGACGGCGCCCCTCACGGGATCCCGGACTGCGCGCCCTTGCTGCAACACGTGCACGACACCGGGGAGGCCATCGTCTTCGAGGAGACCGGCGACGGCGACCCCATGTCCGGCTTCTGCGTACCCCTGGCGGGCTCCCACGGCGTCGCGGGTGCGCTGGTGGCCCGCTGCGGCCCCGACGACGCCACCGAGGAGGACCTGCGGCTGCTGCAGACCTACACCCACTACGCCGGCCGCGTGGTGGAGGACGCGCAGCGCCGTCGCGACGACGCCAGCCGGATCGTCCAGCTGGACCAGATCAACCAGGACCTGCGAGCGCGCCTCAAGGCCCTGGACCCGAGCATCGAGATCCTCGGCGACGATCCCCTGCTCGGGACGGCGCTGGAGCAGGCCGCGCGCGTCGCGCCGTACCCCACCGCCGTGCTGATCACCGGCCCCACCGGCACCGGCAAGGAGCTGGTGGCGCGCGCGATCCACCGGCTGTCCGACCGGCGCGACGGCCCGTTCCTGGCCCTCAATTGCGGCGCCCTGGCCGAAAACCTGCTCGAGAGCGAGCTGTTCGGCCACGAGAAGGGGGCCTTCACCGGCGCCGATCGCGCCAAGGTGGGGCTGTTCGGTGCTGCGGACGGCGGCACGCTCTTCCTCGACGAGATCGGCGAGATCTCGCCGGCGCTGCAGGTCAGGCTGCTGCGCGTGGTGCAGGAGGGGGAGATCCTGCGCGTGGGCAGCACGCGACCCACGCGGGTGGACGTGCGCATCCTCGCCGCGACCCACCGCGACCTCAAGGCGGAGGTGGACAAGGGCGCGTTCCGCGAGGACCTGTACTACCGCCTGTCCGTGTTCCCGGTGCAGCTGCCGCCGCTCAAGGACCGGCCCGGCGACGTGCCCATCCTGGCGTCGCACTTCGCCCAGCGATTCGCCAATCGCTTCGGCAAGGGCAAGATGACCGTGGCCCCGTCGGCCCTGGAGAAGCTCGCCTGCGAGGCGTGGCCCGGCAACGTGCGCGAGCTGCAGAACCGCATCGAGCGGGCGGTGATCCTGTGCGACGGCGCCGTCATCGAGGCGCGCCACGTGGCCGGGGACGGCGCGCCCGTGGCCGAGGACGATTCGGGCTTCCCGAGCCTCAAGGACGCGCGCCGCGACTTCACCCGACAGCACGTCAACCGGGCGCTGCAGCTGGCCGGCGGCGTCCAGCGGGAGGCCGCGAGGCTGCTGGGGGTCGACCCGGGCAACCTCTCGCGGCTGCTGCGCGAGCTGGGGATGAGGTGAGCTGCCCTTGAACGCCCCCCTGACCATCGGCCGGTTCGAGGTCCTGCGCAGCCTGGGCAAGGGCGGCATGGCCGAGGTGTTCCTGGCCCGCGGCACGGGATCGGGGGGCTTCCAGAAGCTCGTGGCGATCAAGCGCATCCTGCCGGAGATGGGCCTGGACGAGCAGCACCTGCAGTCGTTCATCGACGAGGCCCGCACGTGCTCGCAGCTGACTCACCCCAACATCGTGCAGGTGTTCGAGTTCGAGCAGGACGGGGAGTCCCACCACCTGGTCATGGAGTACGTGGAGGGCATGACCCTGACCAAGGTGCTGCAGCTGGGCCAGCTGCGGGGTACGCAGCTGCCCCTGAGCGTCGTGGCGGCGGTGGCCGCGCAGGTAAACGACGCGCTGGCCTACGCCCACCAGGCGACGACCTACGAGGGTCGCCCGATGAACATCGTGCACCGGGACATCAAGCCCGCGAACGTGATGATCACCACCCAGGGCCAGGTGAAGCTCACCGACTTCGGCATCGCCAAGGCCGCCACCAACATCCACCGCACCGCAACGGGCAAGGGCAAGGGGACGCTGCCGTACATGGCTCCCGAGCAGTTCGGCGGCGGGCGGGTGAGCGAGGCCACCGACCTGTTCGCGGTGGGGCTGCTGCTGTACGAGATGGTCACCGGCGCGATGTTGTTCGAGACCCAGGGGGGGCTGTCGGGGCTGCTCGAGCGCCGGAACGAGGGGCTGCGGCCGGCGGACGCGGCGCGCGTGGAGGGGCGGGCGCCGGAGCTGTTGCCGCTGATCCGGCGGTGCCTGGCCGAGGCGCCGGCGGATCGTCCTCGGGACGCGGGGGCCCTCGCCGCCGAGATCCGCGCGCTGCCTTTCTACGAGGGGGGTGGAGCGCTGCAGGCCTGGATGCGGGGCCTGACCACGGAGAACGAGACCCTGCCGGAGTTCGACCTCTCGGCCGTGCCGGGCCAGGCCACCGTACCCGACGAGATGTCCGAGGCACCCACCGCGCCCAGCGTGGTCCCGGTGGAGCCCACGGTCCCGAGCACCCAGCCGGCCGTGCCGACCCCGTCGGCGCCCGTGCCCCCGCTGGCGGGCTCCCTGGCCGCATCCGGATCGGAGTCGGCGTCGTCGCCGCCGCTGGTCTGGTTGCCCTGGGCCGTGGCTGGCCTGTCCACGGCGGTCATGGTGGTGGTGCTGGTGTTGTGGCAACCATGGAGCGCTCCGCCGGCCGAGGAGGATCGCCTCGGCGAGTCGGTGTGGCTGACCGCCTCGGCGCGGCCGGCGTCGGCCATCCACGTGGATGGCAAGCTGTACGTCAACCGCGGCGAGGTCCGCGATCTGGAGCTCGAACCGGGCACGCACCAGGTGCGGCTCGTGCCCGTGGACGGGATCACGCCCGAGGGGCTGTTCAGTCTCGAGCTGGAGGAGGAAGGGGACCGTCAACAGTGGTGTTTCGAGTACCGCGGCGGCGCCTGGCAGGCGCAGAGGTGCGGTCCATGAGGTTCGGGGAGTAACCGTGCTGCAACAGCCCATCGAGTTCGGTCAGTACGTCCTCGTCGAGGAGGTCGGCGTGGGCGGCATGGCGCGCGTGTACCGGGCCGTGCGATCCGGACCGATGGGGTTCCGCAAGGAAGTCGCGATCAAGCAGATCCTGCCCCAGGCGGCCAAGGACAAGAAGCAGATCAAGGCGCTGATCAACGAGGCGCGGCTCGGCGGGTTCCTGCACCATCGCAACATCGTCGAGGTGTTCGAGTTCAACCAGGTGGACGACCTGTACTACATCGCCATGGAGTACGTGGACGGCTACACCCTCGAGCAGGTCCTGCGGCGCATCCCCGTCAGGGGCAAGCTGCCGCCCCGCATCGCCCTGGCCATCGCCATCCAGCTGTGCCAGGGCCTGGGCTACGCCCACTCCGCCGAGGACGACGGCGGCATGCCCATGAACCTGGTGCACCGCGACCTCAAGCCCGGCAACGTGATGGTGGACCGCCGCGGCGTGGTCAAGATCATGGACTTCGGCGTGGCCCGCGCCGAGACCAACCTGTTCACCACCCAGACCGTGGGCATGACCAAAGGCACACCCGCGTACATGAGCCCGGAGCAGACCACGGGCGGGACCCAGGACCCCCTGGACCGTCGCTCCGACCTGTTCAGCGCAGGGTCGCTGATCGCCGAGATCGTCACCGGCGAGGTCTCCTTCCACGCCACCAAGCTGTACGAGGTGCTGCGCAA
This sequence comes from uncultured Rickettsiales bacterium, assembly GCA_964558555.1. Lineage (GTDB taxonomy): Bacteria > Myxococcota_A > UBA796 > UBA9615 > CAYRNR01 > CAYRNR01. Next base: position 11,493 of record CAZLEO010000240.1, read on the forward strand.
GATCGCCGACGGCGAGACCGCGCCCGCGCTCAAGCGGATCAAGGAGCAGCTGCCCGTGATGGAGCCGGTGCTGCGGCGGGCGCTCGAGCCGAGGCCCGGCGACCGCTACCCCGACGCCGAGACCATGGGCGCGGACATCCAGGCGGTCTACGACGAGCTGCCCGGCGACGAGGAGCTGGGCCCCTGGCTCGAGGCCTTCATGGAGGGCATCGGACCGGAGATGCCAGCCTTGCCGGGATCCGAGATCGAGATCCGGCCCCTGCCGGGCGCACCCGAGCTGAGCCTCGACGAAGAGGAGGACGACGACGAGCCGCCGCGGCGGGGCTTCCGCTGGGGGATTCTGGCCGCCGTGGCGGCACCCCTGATCGCCCTGGCGGTCCTCGCTGGCGTGGGCTTCGGGGCCATCGCGATCTACAAGACCACGCTCCCCGACACCCTGTATTCCGTCGTCGAGGCCGGCCCCGACACGGGGGAGGTCGTCCCTGATCCGGCTGATCCGAGCGACGTGGATCCAACCCCCATCGAGGTGGAGGACGCGGCCGCCGACGAGGCCACCGACGAGGTCACCGAGGCTGCCGAGGACAACACCGGGGTGGAGGATTCGTCCGGCGAAGCCTCCGCGACCCAGGCCCCGGCCATCGTGGTCGCCTCCTCGCCCTCCCGCGCCGAGGTCTACCTCGAGGGCCGCCGCATCGGCCGCACCGCATACCGCTACGAGCAGGGCACCCCTGGCCAGCGCTACCGCTACACCGTCACCAAGACCGGCTACCAGGACGCCGTCGTGACCGGCGTGTTCCCGTCCGACGGAGCCATCACCATCACCGCCTATCTCCCGCGGGCCGAGGAGGTCGCCGAGGCCGTCACCGAGCCGGCCACCCCCGAGCCGTCCTCCATCGCCGGCGATCTCCCCTCCGCCGTCGAGGTCGTCACCCCCTCCACCGTCGAGTTCATCGTCGGCTCGAACGCCGCGGTGCGCGACTGCTTCGCCCAGGCCGCCGCCAATGGCGACGCCCTGCCCGGCCGCGTCTGGGTCCGGTTCTCCGTGGCCCCCTCGGGCAGGGTCTCCGGCGCGCGGATCATCACCGACGGTTTTGCCGGTTCATCGCTGGAGACCTGCGTGTCCGGTCGGGTCGACGGCCTGGAGTTCCCGCCCTTCGCGGGCAGCGCGAGCAAGACCGCGAAGTACGCCTTCGTGACGCAGTAGACCTAGATCTCGTTCAGTGTGACCGTCGTCTGGCCGTACAGGCCGCCGCCCAGCGAACCGCTGCCCGACATGACGATGGTGCCGTTGGCGGCGTCGTACGAGCCGTCCAGGGAGATGTTGAGCGAGGTGTCGATGTACCCCTCGTTGTCGTAGACCAGCGCCATGCCGCCCGCCGTGGTCCCGTCCACATCACAGGAGAGCTCCATCGCCACGACGACGTAGCCCCAGACCAGGCATTCGCCGTCGCCGTCGAGTTCGCCGTCCGTGGTGTCGAGCTCGGCCTCGAGGGGCATGTCGCAGTTGGCGGGGTAGCCGTAGATGTTGAGCACGAGGTCTGCCGTGCCCTGGAACGTCAGCTCGGTGGGGGTGGCGTCGTCGTCGTCGGTGGCGTCGTCGTCGCCGTTGTCGTCGTCGTCGTCGCCGGTGGCGTCGTCGTCGCCGTTGTCGTCGTCGTCGACCCAGCCGCGGTCGTCCCATTGGGGCAGGAAGCAGGCGGGGAGGAGCAGGAGGGCTGCGGCAAGGACGGTCTGGAGGAGTTTCGGGATCATCAGAACCTCCCCGTGACGGTGGTCACCGGGCCGGGCGCGAGGGTGACCGGAGCCTCGCGGGTGCGTGGGTCCAGCAGGAGGATGAGCCCGGTGGCGGCGGCTGCCGCGCCGGCCACGCCGATGACGAAGCCGGCCTCGTTGGCGCGTCGCTGCTGCTCGTAGTCCTTGCGGTTGGTCTCCTCGAGGCCCCACCTGTACTGGGCGCCGTGGACGATGAAGCCGGTGGCGGCCGTGGCGCCGCCGACGCTCAGGACGATGGCGCCGGCGATGCGCTGGCGCTGCCCCTCGCTGAGGGGCTGGACGGTGCGTGTGGGCGGCTGAGGTTGTACAGGCGTGGTCGTCACGGCCACCGTCCCGCCCTCGGGGGGACCCGGCACCACCCGGATCTCCCGGGTGGCGGCCTGGAAGCGGTAGACCTTCTCGAGGCGAGGTACGGCGATGTAGGCCTCGGCCGCGCCGGTCCACTCCATGGCGGCGGCCAGGGCGTCGGCTGCGGCGTCGTGACCCTCGCCGCCGTCGAACAGCGCCTCGATGAGGGAGTCGGTCTGGACGAGGCTGGCCGTCTGCCCGGCCGTCAGCCCCAGGGCGAACACCTGCTCGCCCTCCTCGCGGTGATTCACCTGGATGCGGTGCCGGCCCGGGGTCAGGGCCCCGTCGCCGGGGAAGGTGCCGCCGTCGATGAGGATCTCCGGGTGCAGCCGGAAGGCGTCGAGCACCTGCAGCCGCGCCTCGGTGAGTTCCATGGCCTCGTCCACGGCCATGTAGAACACGCGCCCGGCGTCCGGGGGATAGCGATCGTCCCAGGCGGCCATGGAGTCGAAGGCCGCGGCCGCGGTGAACGCCTCGCGGGCGTCGTCCATGCGATCGCCCTCGAAGTGGGCGTACCCCAGGTACATGCCCGCCTGGGCCAGGGTGGTGGCCGCCGCCGGCTCGGAGAAGCAGGCCAGATCGTCCACCACGGGCTGGAGGATGCGCGCGGCGCCGTCGTAGTCCCAGGCATCGAGGGCGCCCTGGCCGCGCTGGAGCAACTCGTCCACGTCGTGGCGGGGCTTGCCCTGCGGGCAGAGGCTCGCGTCCCCCTCGCGCGCCCACATCTCGGCGCCGCCGAAGGCGTAGTCCTCCAGGGCCAGCGCGCGGCTCACCTGGTAGCGCGTGAAGCCGAGCTGAAGCATCTCGCTGCGAACCGAGCTGGTGCGGGCCTCGGTCAGGCCGGCGTGGAGGATGACCCAGCCGGACCCCTCGGCCGCCTCCGCAGCCGGTGCGAGGAGCAGCGCCGCCACCACCAACGTCCGCCACAACCCAGGGATCATCGAGGATCCTTCCGTTACCCCATCACCTTCAAACCTAGCAGACCAGAACCCGTCCTGCGTCAGCAGAAGGTCAAACGAGGGATGCGGATCCGCCAGGGGGGGGGGGGGGGGGGTTTGGGTTTTTTTTTTGGGGGGGGGGGGGCGGGGGGCGGCGCCCCCCCAGTAACCGACTGCTGTCGGGAGACAGGCGCGCTGGGGACAGTGGGT
>CAZLEO010000241.1:0-14572 GCA_964558555.1 uncultured Rickettsiales bacterium
CGACTCCGCCGGCCCGCTGGATGACGACGACGACTCAGCAGAGGACCTCACGCCGGACTTCGGGGCTTGTGAGTGTCGGGTGGAGGGGCGGCGTGGCTACGCGGGTGTGATCGCGATCGCGCTACTGGGGATCCTGGGGCTCCACCGCCGCCGGCGATAGCTCGTCACTGGCTCCCATCAGCTCCCCAATCCGTCGTCCTGGAGCCGTTCTCGGTCCCTTCGGCCACGCCTCCGAGGATTCCGCGAGGTCCTCGATGGGGCCACGCGCCACGAACGCCTGGAAGGACTCCGGCGTCTCGTCGACGAGCGTGCAGCTCTTGCTGCTCACCTCGCGGGCACTGGCACAGAGGGAAACCAGGTCCTGGACGGTCCAGTGGTCCCCGGGGACCAGGTAGACCCGGGTGTTCCAGGCCAGCTGCGACTGCAGGCGGGCGATGGGCGTCCGCTGGTCGCGGAACATCCACGCCGGCGTGCTCGATGCGGGGCTCACCACGAGGACGTCGTCGTCCGCGTCAAGCAGCCAGATCCCGGGGGGGCGATAGGCATCGGCGTGGAACACCCATCCCGCGTTCACGGCCAGTGGACCTTGCCAGCGGAACTGGATCGCGGGCGTGGATCGCCTCGAGAGGACGCCCTCCGGGGATTCCATCCCTTCGGCGAGTAGAACGAAGAGGTCCCCGCTGGAACTGAAATGGCTGCCGCCACGGTACCAGGTACGTCCCGAGAGCTCGGTGGCGGGCAGTCCTCGCGGAACACAGAGCACGTACTCCGATGATCCGGTGGCGTCCGTGAACATCGGAAGGAGCGGCCGCTGCGACCATTCTCCGTCGTGGACCTGGACGAAGCTGGTGTTGCCGGGGATGGGGATGAGGCGCGGCATCCAGCAGGCGCGGACCGGCTGGCCTCTGAAATCGACGGGCTCTGCGAGTGGGGTGCCGCGCGGGCTCATGGCGCGGGCTTCGGTGAGGGTCTCCAGCGAGCGTACGCGATGAGCCACGTCGGTCCATGTGGCGACGGACAGGACCGCCGGGAGTCCAACGGCCGCGAGGCCGATCAGCAGCAGCCGTCTTCGGATCGCGAACCTTCCCGGCACCGCGCCGACGAGCGCGGGTAGGCCCGTGAGCACGACGATGACCACGGCCGCCAGCTCGGGCCACCGCGCGTGTTCGAGCAGGACATACCGCGTCTGGCCGGCCGCCATCATGGCCATCCTCGAGTAGGCCACGGTCATGGAGATGGTGCGGTAGCCCAGCCAGTCGGCATAGATGCGTGCCGTCGCCACGACGAGCAGGATCGCCACGACGGTGAAACCGAAGATCCAGAGGTGTTCGCAGCGCCGCCGCCGCCGTACCGAGGCGACCGCGAGGCCGAACACGGCGATCCCGGTGCTGGCGGCGAGGACCTCGAACCAGCCGTCCATGACGGAGCGGAACCCGAACCAGCGCCATCCGGAAGACAGATCGATGGCGATCCACGCGCCGATGGCGATCATGGCGGTGAATCCCGTGATCGCGAGCCGGTTCAGGTCGACGGGCCCATCGTCGGCCCCCCGCCGCATGGCTCCGGCGATCGATAGCCCCATCGCCTGCAGCAGCAGCAACGCAGCCGTCACCAGCATCGCCAGCAAGGTCGGGCGCATGGCCAGCTCGATGCCCGTGTACGCCTGCAGCGAGGAGGGGCTGACCTCGAGGAACCGCCACGTCTCGTGCAGCCAGTACAGGGTGTCCGCCAGGCCGATCGCCAGGCACATGCACGGAGCGCACAGCAGCCAGGTCTGGCGAACGGTCCTTCCCCGGCACGCCCGCACGAACACCCAGCCGAGTACGGTGAGCCCGGCAACCGCGGCCGCCAGCATGACGTACTCGATGGGACCGAGGATCGCCGTCAATGTCCCCAGACGCGTCATTCGGAGCGCTGCCCCTTCGTGGAGAGGATATCGCAGATGACGCTGGCCCGCGGGCCACTACGGGAGGGCGGCGCTACGCGCCTACCAGGTCTTCGGCTCGATCACGAACGTCGGCACCTGCCCACCACCGGCCGTGACATTCGCCAGCTCCGACGAACTCAGCCGCGTCAGGAACCCACCCAGATCCGACCTGAACACGAACGGGTCCATGTCGATCAGCAGGGTCTTGATCTCCTTGGTGCCGTCCATGACGGGGAAGGGACCGCGGGACAGGGGGATGCGGTCCTGGACGACGTAGTCCTTCTCGAGGGCGGACTTGAGGGCCTCGTCCCACTCCGACTCGGAGCACTGCCAGCCGAGGAAGACGCCGTGGCCGCCGTAGTCGTCGTTGGGCTTGAGCACGAGGTGGCGGCGGCGCTGGCGGATGAAGTCGACGACATCGACCTGGCCGCCGTCGCGGGTCGCCTTGCCGTCGCGGACGCGGCGGGTCCAGGGGACGTGGCGCTGGATGACCTCCCGCTCGGCGGCGGTGAAGCTGATGGGGCTGTCCTCGTCGGTGAGCAGGGCAAAGAAGGCCTTGCGGTGGACCAGCGCGGTGCGGAAGGAGTTGATCATGCACACGGCGCCGTCCTGGACGGCGCGTACGAGGGTCTTGACCTCGTCGGGGTGCTCCAGGCAGTCGTTGACGAGCACGCGGCGGTAGACGAGGTGGATGGGCTCGCCGCGGCACGAGAGGATGCCGCGCCGGTACTCGAGCTCGCGGGGATCGCAGACGATGGTCTTGTGGCCGCGGCTGCCGAAGAAGTCGCGCAGGATCTCGAACTCGTGGATGGTGGGCAGGTCGGTCCAGTCCACGATGGCGATGGTGGGCTCGTGCTCGCCGCCCCACTCGCGGTACACGCTGAGCAGGGAGTCGTGCAGGCGGAACCGACAGGGGAAGGGCCGGATCCAGTATCGGCGGTTGAACGTCCGCATCACCGGCAGGCGGTTGAAGAAGTCCACGAGCACGTCGTTGTAGCCGATGCCGGTGGGGGCCTCGGCGTTGAACTCGACGAAGTGCAGCTCGCCGCGGGACAGGAACGCGTCCCAGCGCCCGGTGATGGAGATGTGCTGGTATCCCGGCTCGATGGAGACGAGCTCGCGTTCGTGGTCCGACAGCCCCCAGTCCTCCCACATCGCGGGGTGGGCCAGCAGGTGGTCGCGCACCTTGCTGCCCGCGCTGTCCAGCAGCGCGCACACCTCGGCCATCAGGTTGTGCTGGGACGGGGTGATGAAGTTGGGCCGCAGCACCGTGCACAGGGGGCGCGATCCGAAGGCCGCGCGCTTGTCGATGAGCTCGGCCTGGAGCGCGGCGCAGCCCTCCTCGTCGAGGTCGGGGTCCTGGAGCACCAGCTCGTTGTAGCGCTCGATGGCGTCGAGCACGGCATTCCAGACCGGCTGGGCCACGACGGTGTCCTGGGAATCGGATCGGCTCGGCAACGCAGCTCCCTCCACCACGCGAAGACGAGATTATATCAGCGCGCGGGTGGTCGTGGGTGGGGCGGAGGCCCTGGAATCACGGCTGGGAGCCGTCCGCGGCGGGCGGCCAGCGCTTCTGGACGATCTCGCGCAGGGTGGCGGACTTCGCCTGCTCGCCCATGCGCCACTCCACGTCGTCGCACAGGCCGTAGGCGAAACGCTCCTTCTCCGCATCGGGCACGTCCGCGAGGCCCTTGTCGAGCAGCGACTCGGCGCGGCTGGTGGACGCGCCGGCCACCTCGCCGGCCAGCTGCATGCGCTTGAGGTCCGTGTGCAGGGTGGAGCCCTCGCGGGTGGTCTTGAGGGCCTCGTTGACCCGGCCGCGCCAGCTCGACGAGCGGTGCCCGTTCTTCTGGAGCTCGAAGTTGGCCAGGTTGAGCAGCTCGTAGCCGCGCTCCTCGTTCATCTCCGGCGTCATCTCCAGCAGCTTCTTCTGCCAGCGGATGGCGTCGGAGAGGCGCGACCGCGCGGAGTGGAAGTTCACCAGCGCCCGGTAGATCTGGCGGGCCTCGCCGCCGGAGGCGTCCACCTTGGTCAGGGCCTCGCGGGCGTCCTTCTCTGCGGCACCGGCGGAGACGGACTCGTCGCTGGCGAGGACCTCGCCCAGCAGCACGTTGGTGGCCTCGGCCACGACCCAGGCGTCGGAGCTGTCGGCGACGATGCCGCGGAGCACCTTGCCGGACTCGTCCTTGCGGTCGACCTGGCTGAGCAGTCGCGCGCGGAGGATCTCCAGCGTGTCCGCCTGCTTGTCGGGCAGCGAGACCTGCTGCTGGTGCTTCTCCAGCAGGGTCAGCGCGGCCTGCGGATCGGTGGCGCTCATGGCGCCCACGAGGCACTGGACGGCCTCCAGCGACAGCTGCGCGGGCGGGCAATTGGCGACCATGCGGTCCTGCAGGGTCGCGGACTGGTCGGTCCCCCAGGGGATGGCCTGGAGCAGCAGGGCGTCCAGCTCGCACGCCGTCACGCCCCCTGCCGGCGGGAACTTCGTGGGGATGGCCATGGCCTCGTCGTACATCCCCACCTCGATCCAGGCGCGCATGATGATGTGGTACTGCTGCCGCACCGTCTCCTCGGACAGGGGCGTGCCCTCCAGCGGCTTCAGCAGCACCTGGGCGGCGGCGTGGTCCTGACGCGCCACCAGCCCGTCGACGAGCGACAGGCGCGCCGAGATCAGCTGTTCACGGGTGTACCCCGCGCCCGCGAGCGCGGTCAGGGTCGCCTCGAACTCGGCCCCTTCACCGCCCTGGCCCAGCACCCGCGTGTAGGTGGACATCACGCCGACTCGCTGGTCCAGCGGGGCGCTGGAGAACACCAGGGGCTCGAGGGCCTCGGCAGCCTCGGCGTACCGGGTGAGGTTGGACAGGACCTCGCCCTTGCACTGGGCAACGGAGAACGCCAGCTCCTCGCCCAGGTCCTCCTGGGCCTCGAAGGACTCCAGCGCGGCGAGGTAGGCCTCGGAGTCGCGGCTGACGTTGCCCAGCTCCTGGGCCATCCACAGCAGGCTGTTGCGGTCCTCGATGGCGGTGGTCTCGGCGAAGAGCTCTGTGATGGCCGTCCAGCCCTCCTCGTACTCACCCTTCTCGATGTGCTCGCGGATCCGGACCTCGGCCCGGGCGTCGCGGATGCGCTGCTCCCATTCGGGCTCGCCGCCGAGCTGGGCCACCAGCCCGTCCTCGCGCAGGCGCAGCAGGGTGCGCGCGGCGTTCTCCCACAGGTACTGGTGGTCCTTGTCCGGGAAGTCCTCGGCGAAGCGGGAATACACCGCGACGATGCCCTCGCCGTCCTCGGCCACGGCGTGGATGTCGAGCAGCGCCTGGGTCAGCTGCTGGCGGAGCTCCATCTCGGTGAGCTCGGCGTAGGCCGCCTCGAGCCTGGTGATCGCCTGGTCGGGGTTGCCGGCCGCGGCGGCGGCGCGGGAACCGATCAGCGTGTAGGTGAGGCTGCTCTCGCCCGGGAGGGCGGCCGCGTCCAGCGTGTCGAGCACGGCCTGGCAGCTGTCGCCGTCGCCTCGCTCGATGAGGTAACCCGCCGCGGCCAGCCGCGTCGTCGCCGAGACGTCGGTCTGGGTGCAAGCCCGCGTCAGGACGGCGTAGTCGGTGGAGCCCCGCGCAGCCCGCTCGAGGGTCTCCATGCGCATCAGCTCGCCGTCACAGTCGGACGTCTCGGCGCGCTGCTTGCCGATCTCCTCGTCCGCGGCAGCGTCTCGGCCGAGCTCGTACTGGCACAGCAGGACCTCGCGGCGGAACTGCTTGCGCACGTCCACCACCTTGGCGGTGGAGAGCCCGTCGGCGGCCAGGGAGAGCGCCTCCTCCCAGCGCTCGGCCTCCTGCAGGGCGGCGATGATCACCATGGCGATACCCGTCTCGGCGCCCTCCTCGATGGGGGGCTCGGTGAGGCGGGCCTTCTCCAGCCAGCTCAGGGCCTCGTCGAGGTTGCCCTTCACCAGCGAGCAGCGGACCAGCAACTCGTAGAGGCGGCCGCGCTGGTGTTCCTGGACGTGTTCCCACAGCTGGAGTTCGTCCACCGCGTCCAGGGCGGCCTGGATCCGGCCTGCGTTGACCTCCTCGCCGATGATCATCATGCCCAGGTCGGACCGCACGGCGCCCTTGGTGGCGCGTGCGTACTTCCACACCGCGGCCATGGCCGCTTCCTCGTCACCGGAGATGCGGGCGCTCTCCATCACCAGCTGCAAGGTGTACACGGCGATCCAGCCGTCGGAGGAGCGCACGAGCTCCTCCACCACCGGATCGTCCGGGGAGAGCTCGCCGGCGCGGGACTTGCGGCCCAGGGTGGCCAGGATCACGTCTTGCTGCGAGCTGGTCTCGGCGAACAGCGGGTTGTCCACCCGCTGCAGCATCGCGGTCATCAGGTCGGTGTCGTCGAGGGCCATGGCGATGGACTCGACGCGGGTCATCAGGCGTTGCGCCGCGTCGTGGTCGTCCACGGCCTGCAGCAGCGGGAACAGGGTGTCCACCGCCTCGGGCTCCCGGTCCAGCGCCATGTAGGCGTCCACCTTGACCCACACCGCCTCCTCGGCCAGCAAGGTGGGGGCCTCCTCGATGCCGGCGTTGTCGAACAGCTCGATGACCTTGTCGGCCCGGCCGTCGGCCATCTCCAGGCGCGCCTCGATCAAGGTGCGCGCGGCGACCATGGGGACGGCCTCCTCCTCGGCGAGGGCTTCGAGGGAAGCGCGGGCGTCCTCTGCGCGATCGAGGTCCATCCACGTCAGGGCCTCTCGGTAGACCAGCAGCGAGCGGGGATAGTCATGGGTGAACCGCTCCGTGTCGGCGAGGTGGTCCATCAGGTCGAGGGCCTCGTCGTCGAGATCCCGGGCCCGCAGGCGCACCAGGGCCTTGTCCACCAGCGCCCAGGCCGTCTCGTGGTCCAGGGGGGGGCGGGTCATGGTGAGGAGGCGGTCGGCCAGGTCGCGCTCGCCCAGCACGTACAGCTCCTCGGGGGTGCTCATCAGCAGGGTGGAGTTCTCGTCCTGGGCGGCCAGGATGGTCTCGCCGATCTGGACCTGCAGCTCCTTCCAGTCCTCGTTGTCGGGCTTCGCCTGTTCTCGCTGGCGGAAGATGTCCTCGCGCAGGCGCAGGGCGTCGAGCTTGTGGGGCACGGTGGAGCGGGGATCGTCGAAGACCCGCCCGGTGATGTCCAGGGCGTCGTCCAGTTGCTCGATCTGACCGTAGAAGCGGCCGAGCTCGAGCATGGCGATCATCTTCTCGTCGGGCATACCCGAGGCCAGATCCACCCGCAGCTTGTAGATACGCTCTGCGTCCTCGTAGGAGCGACCCGACGAGTAGCAGTGGGCCACGGTGCCCAGCGCCACGTTCTGCCGGGGGACGTCCCCCACGTCGCGCGCGGCCAGCAGCTCGCCCAGCTTCGTGTAGCGCGGGCACCACTGCTGCTGGTCCGGTCCCTGCTGGACGCCCTCGATGCGGGACAGCAGGTACCAGCTCGGCCACAGGGAGGGCACGAGGAGGAATACCAGCACCGCGGTGACCAGCGCGAAGACGCTGGCGGCGGTGATGATCTGGGCCTTGCGGTTCTCGCGCAGCACCCGCATCACCCGCGCCGTGGAGGACAGGGAGATCTCCCCGCCGGCACGCACGATCTCCGGTTCGAACAGGCGGAGGCCCTGGCACTGGTGGAACACACAGCCCTCGAGGTCGTTCTCCTGCAGGTCCACGCCGCGGAACTTCGCGCCGCTGAACAGGGTCCCGCCCAGATCGCAGCCGCGCAGGACCCCCTCCTTGACCAGCAGGGTGTCGAGGGTGGCGCCGGAGAGGTCGCACCCGTCCAGGGTGCAGCCCTCGAGCACGCACTGGGCGGCGCGGAAGCCCTGGAAGCTGACCTCCTTGAAGGTCACCCTCTTGAACGTGGTGCCCTCCACCTCGGCGCCGTCGAGCTCGGCCTCGTCGAGGATGGCCTCCTCGAACTCGACCGTCTCCAGGGTGGCGCCCACGAGGCAGGCGTCCTTGCAGGTGGCCTTGCTGAGCTTGACCCCCTTGAGGGACGCGCCGGTGAGATCGGCGCCCGTCAGGTCGGCGCCGTTGAGGTTGACGTTGTTGAGGGTGGCGCCGCGCAGGTCTGCGCCGGTGAGTACCGCGTCGGTGAGATCCACGTGCGTCATCTGCACGCCGCTGAGATCGGTCTCGACGAAGCGGGCTCGCTGCAGGGTGACCTTGTTGAGCTCGGCGCGGGGCATGGACGCGCCGGAGAAGTCCGCGCCGTCCATCTGCCGGGACCTCAGCCGCGCGCGGAAGAGCTCCTCGCCACGGTGGTCCTCGGGGGCGGCGTCGGTCGGCGCCACCGCCTCGGGCTGTTGCTCCTGGGTGTCCTCGGCCCCCCTGCCGTTCTCGTCCACATCGGGCTGCCGCCCGTTCGCTTCTTCGTCCGCCATTGAGGGTCCTCCAGCCGGTCGGATGATGGGGATTCTAGCCTGGACTCTTCGCCCCCTCTAGATCATCATGTGCGCGCCGGAGCGCGGCCCGGCCCACATGGAGACGATCATGAAGCTGTTTATCGACACTGCGAACCTCGACCATATCCGCGAGATCAACAGCTGGGGCGTCGTCGACGGCGTGACCACCAACCCCAGCCTGGCCGCCCGTGAGGGCCGGGACTTTGCCGAACTGATCGCCGAGATCTGCGACGTCGTGGACGGCCCGATCAGCGCCGAGGTGGTGGCCCCGGACGCCGAGGGAATGCTCCGTGAGGCGCGCCTGCTGGCCAAGATCCACGACAACGTCGTGATCAAGGTGCCCATCTGCTCCGAAGGCATCAAGGCGGTCAACGCCCTGACCAAGGACGGCATCCGCACCAACGTCACGCTCATCTTCAACGCCACCCAGGCGCTGCTCGCGGCCAAGGTGGGGGCCACGTTCGTCAGCCCCTTCGTCGGCCGCATCGACGACATCGGCTTCTCCGGGATGGAGCTCATCGAGGACCTGGTCACCATCTTCGACACCTACGCCCTCGACACCCAGGTGCTCTCCGCGTCCATCCGCACGACTCAGCACGTGCTCGACTCGGCGCGGGCCGGATCCCACGCGTCCACGATCCCCTACGGCGTGTTCAAGAAGCTGCTCAAGCACCCCCAGACCGATCTCGGCGTCGCATCCTTCATGGCCGACTGGGCCAAGGTGCCCGGCGGCGGCGACGTCGAGGCGGTGGTCAGCCGGTTCCTCGAGCGGCGCTGAACCGCCCTCATTTTCACCCCCACGCGCTTGACCCGTCCGCCCCACCGTGCTAGGAAACGTGCTTCATGAATGAGTATTCATTCATTATGGCGGAGAGCTGTGAATGACCAGTGCTGACGCGCGACGGGACCGTCGCCAGAACATCCTCGACGCGGCCGTCGCCGTTTTCGCCGACAAGGGCTTCCACCGTTCGAGGGTCTCGGACATCGCCCGACAGGCCGGGGTCGCCGACGGGACGATCTACCTCTACTTCAAGAGCAAGGACGACCTGCTGATCACCATCTTCGAGGAGAGGATGGAGCAGCTGCTGCGCCAGGCTCGGGCGGCCGTCGACGACGTATCCGATCCCCTGGACAAGCTGTGTGCGTTCGCCCAGTTCCACATGGGCATGGTCGAGGAGAACCGTTCGCTGTCCTCGGTGCTGCAGGTGGAGCTGCGATTGAGCAACAAATTCATGAAGGAGTATCATCCCCAGCGCTTGCGCGAGTACCTCGATCTGGTCGGGGAGATCGTGCGCGAGGGGCAGACGAAGGGCATCATCCGCAAGGACTGCAACCCCATCGTCGTACGCCGGGCGTTCTTCGGGGCGCTGGACGAGATCGCGATGCAGTGGACGCTCACGCCGCACCCTCGGTATCGCCTGGTGGATACCGCTCGAGAGGTCAGCGAAATATTCATCAAAGGCCTGAAGGCCTGAGGAGGAAACGAAGTGAAGATCGGAGTTCTGGTCAAGCAGGTGCCGGACACCGAGACCAAGATCCGCGTCACGGGCGACGGATCGGGGATCGAGACTGGCGACATCAAGTGGATCATGAATCCCTACGACGAGTTTGCCGTCGAGGAGGCCCTCAAGCTCAAGCAGGCTCAGGGGGGTGAGGTCGTGATCTTCTCCCTGGGTCCCGATCGGGCGCAGGAGACCATCCGCACCGCCCTGGCCATGGGCGCCGAGCGCGGCGTGCACGTGGTCGAGGATCCGGTCGAGCCGTGGGTCACGGCCTCCAAGCTCGCCGAGGCGATCCGCAAGGAGGAGCCGGAGATCCTGTTCGCCGGCAAGCAGGCCATCGACGACGACGCCGTGCAGGTGCCGCAGATGGTCGCCGAGCTGCTGGACTGGCCCCACGTCAGCGCCATCGCCACCTTCGAGTTCGCCGACGGCAAGGTGAACGCCAACCGCGTGGTGGGCGGCGGCGTGACCCTGGTCACCGAGACCACCCTGCCGGGACTGTTCACCTGCGACAAGGGCCTCAACGAGCCCCGGTACGCCAGCCTGCCCGGCATCATGAAGGCGCGGCGCAAGCCCATCGCCAAGGAGGAGGCCGCGGCCGCCGACGCGCTGTTGACGGTCAGCAACTACCGGCTCCCGGAGGAGCGCCCCGGCGGCATGATCATCGAGGGCGAGACCGTGGAGGAGAAGGTCACCGAGCTGGTCCGCCTGCTCAGGGAAGAGGCCAAGGTCATCTAACTGATCGCCGGTCTCGCACCGGCTCTGGAGATAGGGATGCCGAATTTTCTGATCTATTGTGAGCACCAAGACGGCCAGGCGAAGAAGAGCGCCCTGGAGATCGTCGGCAAGGCCAGCGAGCTGGCCGCCGGCGGTGAGGTCGTCGCTGCCGTGCTGGGCTCCGGCCTGGCCGGCGACTACGCCGAGCTGGCGCATCACGGCGCCACCAAGATCCTCAAGGCCGACGACGCCGGCCTGGCCCAGTACACCCCCGAGGGCCACGCCGCGGTGCTGACCGCCATGGTCGAGGCGACGTCGCCTCGCGTGGTGCTGGCCGCCTCGTCCCCCGACGGCAAGGACCTGCTGGCCAAGGTGGCCGCCCGCACCCAGTCGGGTCTGGGCACGGACTGCATCGACCTGCGCGCAGCGGGCGACGGCGTCCAGGCGACCCGGCCGATCTTCGCGGGTAAGGCGCTGATCGACGTGGACGTCAACAGCGCGATCCAGTTCTTCACCGTGCGACCCAACAGCTTCGGCGTGGGGGACGCGGACGCGGGCAAGGGCGCCGCGGCCGAGGACTTCGCCGCAGACCTGGGCGCCGTGCGCAGCGTCGTGGCCGACGTGGTCGCCGCCGAATCGGACAAGCCCGACCTCACCGAGGCCGATCGCATCGTGTCCGGCGGCCGCGCCATGGGCAACGCCGACAACTTCGGCGTGCTCGACGAGCTCGCGGACGTGATCGGTGCCACGGTGGGCGCCTCCCGCGCCGCCGTGGACGCCGGCTACGCCGGCCACCCGATGCAGGTGGGGCAGACGGGCAAGACCGTCAACCCGGTGCTGTACATCGCGTGCGGGATCTCCGGCGCCATCCAGCACCTCGCCGGTATGCGCACGTCCAAGGTCATCGTGGCCATCAACAAGGACGCCGAGGCCCCCATCTTCGCCAAGGCGAGCTATGGGATCGTCGGCGACCTGTTCGAGGTCGTGCCCGTGCTGACCACGGAGATGCGCAAGGCCCTCGAATAGGCCACCGCCGCCCCCTCCCCCCGCCCCCTCCCGCCGTTGCACCGGATTCCGGGCTCCCCTATCATCCGAGGTGAGGATTGCGGGGAGGAGTGTGCCCCCAGGGGCCGACGCACATGGACCAGCTGAGCCAGATCAGGGACCTCCTGGACGCCGACCGGCACGAAGAGGCGCTGCGGTTGTGCGAGGAGCTGATCCAGTCCAGCGGGGGCCGCGGCGAGGTGGCCCTGCTCACGGCGGCGGCCCTGACCGGGCTGGCGCGACTGCAGGAGGCCGAGACGTGGGTCCAGCGGGCTCGCTCCGACCTCGGCGATGACGAGGAGGCTCTGCGCCTGCTCGCGCGTATCTACCGCCGGCGCGGCTGGCGCGTGCGTGCGCAGGCCATCGAGCGGCGCCTGTCCCCCCAGCCCGTGGTACCCCCGGCTCGTCCCCAGCCCACCCACGTGCCCCCCACCGAGGGGGCGGATCAGGCCCAGCCCGTGGCGCCACCCCGGCCCACGGTGCCGCCTCCGGCCAGGCCCCGACCAGAGGCCCGCGATGTGGCGCCCACCGAGGACGTGCCAGCTGCGTCAGCGCGCAGCTCGTACCCGGCCAGCCCGTCGTCGACCCTGCCCAAGCTGGTCAGCACGTCGGATACCGGGATCCCGACCCTGGAGAAGCGGGAGTCCGTACTCTCGGAGCCGATCACGGTCCCCGAGGAGACCCTGGTGGAGCCCACGCCGACCGTGCCCGATCCCCTGGGGCTGCTGTCGGCCGAGGAGGCCGAGGTGGCCCGCTCCCAGGGGGCCGTCCGCGCCGTGGTGCCCGATCCGGAGCCGCCCGCCGAGGAGCCCGAAGACGGGCCGTCGGACGACGTCACGTCGGAGCCGACCCTCGAGCCGCGTTCGCGCACGGAGACGGTGCGGCTCGGTCCGGGCGGTTTGACCGACGAGGAGGACCCCGCGCTGTACGTGGACAACTACTCGGCGCAGCGCCGGCGGTCCAAGGTCATCTTGTTGCTGGGGACGCTCCTGACGGTCGCCGCCGTCGCCGCCTGCATCGTCGTGTACCGCGCATGGCGCGAGGAGACCCGTCACCGCACCCTGTTGACCACCCAGCGGCTGGTGGACGGGGTGGAGTACGAGGGGTTGAAGGAGGCGCGCGAACTCATCCGCGAGGCCATCGGCGGCTCGAGCCAGCCCGACGGTACGCTGTGCGCCCGCGGCTCCCAGGTCGAGCTGTACCTGTGGATGTACTACACCGGCGAGCGCGCGTACCTGCACCAGGCCCGCGAGCTGCTCGAGAAGGCGCTGGAGAGGGATCCGGGCGGCGTGGAGACGCGCTTCGCCGAGGCGTTGTGGGAGGGGTACCTGGGGGACGTCTCGGTCACGCTGACCGCCATCGAGGAGCTGGAGTCCGGTTCCGGCCTCCGCGCCGACCGCATCCACCTGCTGCGGGGGGTGGCCGCGTCGGCCACCGGCGACCACGCCCAGGCGGCGCACCACTTCGAGGAGGCGGTCAGCCTGCACTCGTCGTCGCTCAACCACCTGGCCTTCGCCCGCGCCGCCGAGCGGCAGGGGGCCCTGATCGACGCCCAGGACCAGCTCGAGGGCATCCTGTCCAACGATCCCGGCCACATCCTCGCCGAGGTGGACCTGGCGCTGCTGCACGCGGGGCCGTCCACCCACCGGGGTTACGTCGACGCGGTGGAGAAGGTGCGCGAGCAGTACAACGGGCTGGTGCCGGCGCGCGTGATGAGCCGCATCTTCGCCGCCCACGCCGAGGGGTATGCCGCTCGCAACGACCATCGCCGGACCGAGGAGTGGTACGGCCGGGCCCTGGGCGAGGACCCGGAGAACCCCGACATCCTGCTCGCGTACGGGCACGAGCTGCGTATCCGTGGCGACCTCACCGAGGCGCGCGGCCAGCTCAGCAAGATCGTCAAGAACCAGCCGTACTCCGGCGACGCCCTGGGCGAGCTGGGCATCATCGCCTACCTCCAGGACCGTCCACACTTCCTCGCCGATCGCCTGTCCTCGTTCCCCGACGGCACCCACCGCGGCGCCGCATTCCGCCTCGCGTCCGGGCTGCACCACCTGATGAACGACGAACCGGACCTGGCCGCGGAGATGATCGCCCGCACGCCCGAGGACCTCTGGGGCGGCGAGGCGCGACTCCACCTCGGCCGTGCCCAGCTCGAGTCCGGGGACAACGAGGGGGCTCGCGAGACCTTCAAGGCCGCGCGACGCCTGATCCAGCAACACCGCGGCAAGGGCGATCCCCTGGTCTCGGTGGCCGACCTGTCCATCGCGCTCGTGGACGTACGAGAGAAGGGCCGCGCGAGCAGGGCGGACGTGGATCGCGCCCTCGACAGGCACTCCCGATATCCCATCGTGTTGTTCCACGCCGCGCAGGTCCTCGAGGAGAGCGGCTCGAAGCGGCGGGCCTCACACCTGTACCGCAAGGCGTTCGAGCGGGGGCAGGACTTCTCCCTCGCCCTGGTCGGGTTCGTGCGGACCTCCGAGGGCGACTCGCGCGCCGAACCCCTCGCGCGCGTGGCTGCGGACACGTATCTACGGATCTCCCCCCGCGGGCCCCATTCCGCGGCCATGAAGGAGATCGCCGAGCGCTGAACCGACCGGCTCGTGCACCAAATTGCCCGAAGGGGCCACGCGCGCGTGTGCTACACCCTCTGCACGATGCGCCTTGCGCCCAGTAGCGCTTGGTGGTAACGTCCCGCGGATTCTGGACCTGTGTGGCGGATATGGGTCCTTTTCCGTAGTTAATAGTCGGAATCCGAGACGGTTCCGGAAAGAACCCAAGTGGAGGAAATCGCAAATGTCCCTTCAGAAGCTGCTCACCCTTCTCTGCATGGCCTTCCTGGGCCTGTCCCTCTCCCTGTTCCTGGGCGGTTGCCCCCCCGACGAGGGCGATGACGACGACGACGCGTCCGACGACGACGACGCCTCCTACGACGACGATGACTCCGACGACGACGATGAC
>CAZLEO010000242.1:0-14420 GCA_964558555.1 uncultured Rickettsiales bacterium
CTCGACAACGACTGCGACGGCACCGTGGACCTGGACGCCCCGGGCTGCCACAGCGCCGGTTGCCTGGCCACGCGGGTCGCCCCGGGGGAGGACGGCCTCGAGCTCAGCTGGATGCCCGGGCTGCCGCTGGGGCTGTGGATCGGGTGGAGGCTGTCGAGGCGGCGGCGGGGCTGATCTCCGGCAGGGCCCCTCAGGGCTGGAAGATCTCGACGGTGGCTGTCGCGGCGCCGGACTCCTCGGTCCCCCCGATCACGACGATCCGACCGTCCTCCAGACCGACGGCCGCGGCCGAGTGTCGGGCCAGCTGAAGCGCCGGCCCGGCCTGGATCTGCCAGGAGTCCGTGGAGTCACCGAGGATCGCCACGTGGGTGTCGTCCCGGGGGGAGGTCTCGTCCCTCCCGCCGATGATCCACGCCGCGGAATCCGTCGTCGCGAGGGCGGCGGCCGAGATCTCGTCGGCGACGCGATGCTCCCAGTCGAGGGAGCCGTCGCCGGTGAGGTCGAAGATCCGTAAGGTGGTGGTCTCGTCCTCGACGAGGCCGGCGACGTGGGGGCCGTCGAGCGGGGCGGAAGAGCGCCCCGCCCCGTGGAGCGGTGTCTGGTCGTGGAACGTGGGGGTGACCGTGCCGCCCTGCCCGGACAGGACGGAAGCGCCGCCGATGGTCCACCACCCGCAGGGGCCGTCGTCGCACCCGAACACGGCGCAGGCGCTGCCATCGCGCGTGCATACGGCCGCGTGGCCCGAACGGGCGGCCTGCTCCACGTCGGGACCGGAGGTCACGCCGTCCTCGCCAGCGAGCACGAGATCGGAGGTGAGATCGTCGAGGTCGCCGTCGCCGCCGACCCACCAGGCCGCCTGTCCGTCGAGCACCGAGGCCAGCACGCCACCTGCGCGCCCGGTGTCGGTGGTGTCGAGGAGGGCGCCCGTGGCGGTGTCGATTCGCTGCAGGACACCCGCGGCGTCCCCGGTTTCCGCGAGGACGGCGGTGCCGTCGGCCAGGAGCGCGCCCTGGCACCCCGAGGCCGCAGCGGTGAGACCGGGTTCGGCGGTGTGCACGGTGCCCTGGTCGAGATCGAGCCAGTCCACCGATCCATCGCCCCCGCCGGTCACCAGCACCCGGGAACCGCCCAGGGGGAGAGCACACGGGCTGTGGCGGCCCGCGGAGGACTCCAGTCCTTGCACCACGCTCCACTCGCCGACCCGCAGCAGGACCACCGTGGCCTCGATCGCGCCGTCGTCGCCCGGGGTGAGGTCGCCCGATCGCCGGCCGCGGGAGAGGACCTCGCCGTCGGCGTCGAGGGCTTCGAGGAGCAGGTCCGAGATCTCCTCGCCGTGAACGCCGGCTTCGGCGCCGGTGTCGTCGAGGGGCAGGTCCACCGAGACGTCGCCGGCGCCGTCGAAGTAGGTCACCCGCAGCGCGACCGCGTCCTCGAGGGGATCGGGTTCGACCGGCGCCAGGACGAGGTGGAGCGTGCCGGACGGATCACACCCGACCAGGACGAGGAGGAGGAGGAGGAGGATGGGCGTTGATCCCCGCATGCCCACGATCTTCGAGGAGGACGGAGGTCTTCGCAACCACAAGGCGTCCGGAGCACGCCGGACTGCGGCTCGACCAGCTTCGAGGAGGACCCGGACGGGGAGATGATCTGCTTCGACTGACGCGGTGGTATCCTCGGGCCCTCTGAGTGGGAGCGGCCAATGCGAATCATGTGGATCGGGGTCCTCGGGGTGGTGATCGGCCTGGGGCTGAGCGGGTGCGACGGCGCCGAGCTGAGCCTCGGGGACGACGACGACGTGTCCTGGGGGGACGACGACGATGCCGTGGGCGACGACGACACCGTGGGCGACGACGACGACACCGTGGGCGACGACGACGACACCGTGGGCGACGACGACGACACCGTGGGTGACGACGACGACACCGTGGGCGACGACGACGACACGGTCGCCCCCTGCGGAACCCTGGTGGTCTCCCCCACCGCGGTGACGTTCCCCACCACGCAGGTGGGCCAGACGGCCTCGGCGACCCTCACGCTCGACAACAGCGGCGCCGACCCCGTCGAGATCACCACCATCGCGGCCACCGGCGCGGAGTTCAGCTACCAGGGGATCGCGCCGCCCCTGTCCATCGCGGCGGGTGGGAGCGAGACGTTCACCGTGTCGTTCGCGCCGCTGGCGTCCGGGGTGGTCACCGGCGGCCTGAGCATCACCAGCTGCGACGGCACGGCCACGGTGTCCCTCGAGGGCGAGGGGCAGGACTGCACCCTGTGCGAGCCGGACATCACGGTGTCGCCGACGCACATCGACTTCGGCTCGCAGCTGGGCGGCACCCCGACGGCCACGTTCACCGTGACCAACGACGGCGACCTCCCCCTGACCCTGAGCGCGGTCACCGGCACGTCGTCCACCGCGGGCGGCCTGGTGACGATCACGGCCGGCAACGCCACGGCGACCCTGAACCCCGACGACGTGGAGACCTTCACCGCCGAGTGGACACCCGGAGAGCTCTTCCCCGGGCACGGATGCCTCGACGCCCTCGACGGCCTGTTCCACGCGATCACCATCGACAGCGATGATCCCGACGAGGCCACGGTCTCGATCACCTTGCAGGGGTGCTGCGATGCGGTCACCGGCGGCAGCCTGTGCAACTACGGCGACCCTTCTGGACTGCTCGACTGCATGAACACGGCACCGTGCGCCAGCCCGCTGGACGCGCTGATGTACTGCACGCTGGGGCTGCCCTGCTGACCGATCCGGCGGGCGCGGCCGAGGAGACAATCATGCCCACCCACATCATCGTCCACCCGGGAGGCGCGCACCTCGACGAGGTCGTCGCCACCGGACTGATCTGCTGGATGGAGGGCGCCCTGCCCGTGTTCCGGAGCATCCCCACCGCCGAGGAGCTGGATGATCCCCGGGTATGGGTGGTGGACACGGGGGGGCGGCACGAGCCGGAGCTGCTCAACTTCGATCACCACCAGCGCGGGCGCAACGAGGAGCCCGAATGCGCCATGTCCCTGGTGGCGCAGCACCTGGACCTGCACGACACGCTGTCCGAGATGCCGTGGTACCCGGCGCAGGTGCGCATCGACGTGATGGGGCCGCAGCCGCTCGCGCGTGAGCTGGGCCTGCCGCGGCTGCCCCCGGAGCTGGACTCCCCCTTCGAGATGGCCATCTGCCGGCTGTGGGCTGCTGGCGGCACCGGGCCGGTGGCCGAGGAGGTGGTGGCGATGGCCGCGGCCCTGGCCGGGGCCATGGTGGAGGAGGCCAGGGCGGTCCGTGAGGAGCTGGAGTCGGCGCGCGCCGTGACCGAGGTCGTGGCGGTGGCCGGGCTCGACATCTACCTCCACCGCGGCGTGGTGGGCAGCGACGTGTCCGGGCTGATGCGCGACGAACTCCAGCGCCGCAGCGGCGTGGACATCGCCGTGGCCGTCTCGCGCGACAACCGCAACCCCGACGGCTGGGCCCTGCACCGCTTCGACGACCACCCGAAGGTGGACTTCACGCGCATCGAGGGGGACGAGCGGGTCACGTTCGCGCACAGCTCGGGGTTCAAGGCCAAGATCCGCCCCGGGGTCACCCAACAGGACCTGCGCGAGCTGATCTCGGCGTCGGTTCTCGCGGAGGAGGAGGAGGGATGAGGGCTCCCGCAGACGTCACACGCCATCTCCGCACGACGTGGATCATCCTGACCATGGCGGTCGCGATGCCGGCCGCGGCGTTCGAGTGGACCCCGCAGGGCACCATCGCCGACGGCGGCCAGTTCGACGCGGTACGGGGGCCCCAGGACCACATCCACCTGATCTCGAGCCAGTACTACCAGCTCGACCGGGAAGGCGCGGTGTTGCTGTCCGAGAACGTGGGCGACGGCCACTCAGGCGACCTGGACTTCCCGCCGGCCGTCGCCGTGGGCGCGGACGGCGGCGTACACGTGGTGACGCGGCACGACGGCGACTACGAGGGCGGCAACGACATCCGCTACCGTCGGCGTGATCCCGGCGGGAGCTGGGACCGCGACTACTACGTGGGTTCACGCGAGCGCCGCAACTACGTGGTGAGCGTGGCCACGGTGGATGGGCCGGTCTACGTCAGCTACACCGTGGCCGGCGACAACGTGTGGGGGGATGTGCGCCTGTGGGAGGCCGGGGCCAGCTCCGCCACCGAGATCGGGGACATCGGCGGCATCTGGCGGGGCGACAACGGCACGCGCATGCGGGCCAACCACGAACGGGTGTTCCTCGTCAGCGGAGTCCCCGACCCCGGCGGCACGGCATACCTGCTGCACGCCCAGCCGGGCGGCGACTTCGTCGGGGAGCTGGTCGCCAACACCCACGGCCACACCGCGGGCAGCGACCGTCGCGGCTTCAGCGATGTGGTGATCGACGGGACGGGCCACGCCCACTTCACCTACGGCGCGTACCACACGGTGCACTACAACCGCTACGACGAGCACGGCCAGCAGGTGTACGGCAGTGACATCCAGATCGCCGACGGGCTGGGGGACTGGCACATGTCGTCCGGGCTGTCGGCGGTGGGTGCGTCCGACGACGGCCTGACCGTGGTGGCGGTGATGCTGCAGGCCAACGGCAGCCAGCAGGCCAGTGACTCGGATCTGCTGACCACCCACTCCCTCGACGGCGGCGCCACGTGGTCCTCGCCCGTGGACACCGGGCTGAACACCGACGGCGGCGAGGGCCGCCTGCTGCCGCGCATCGTCGGCGTGGGCAACCACTTCTGCCTGTTCTACAAGGACGCGGACAGCAACACGATCAGCCTAGCCACGGCCTACGTGGAGCGAGACGCCGACGGCGACGGGTACACCTCGGACGAGGACTGCGACGACAACGACGTCCACGTCTACCCGGGCGCCGACGAGCACTGTTCGGACGGCCTCGACAACGACTGCGACGGTCAGACCGACGGGGACGACACCGATTGTGGCGGGACCGGGGACGACGACGACGCCGTGGGGGACGACGACGACGCGTCGGGGGATGACGACGACGACGACGATGACAGCGCCGGTCCGGCCGGGGACGACGACGGGGCGGGGGGTGGGTGCGAGTGCTCCACGTCGGTCGGTTCGTCCACCGCCACGGCCGTGGTCGCCGTCGGGTTCACGCTGGTCGGCTGGCGACTCCGGCGCCGCCCTTCAGTGTGCAGTTCATCGTGACGCCCGGACAGCCGGTATCCTGCCGGGGATGGAGTCCTTCCCCACCACCGCACGCACGCGCCGGCACGCACTCCGCGCGCTGATCACGTGCGTGTTCCTCGCGTGGTCGGGCTGCACGTACCCCGGCTATGACGACGAGCCGTGGTTCGCGGACGATCTACGCCACGCGGACAACCCCATCGTGGGCGGCCACACCACCACCGGCTGGGACTCGGTGGTCTACCTGGACATGGACTGGTCCCTGTGCACGGGCACGCTGATCTCGCCCGACGTGGTGCTCACCGCCTCCCACTGCCTCGACGGCTTCCACGGCAACCTCGGCGTGTACTGGACGCACAACGTCAACCAGAACGTGTGGGCCTCGGTGAACACCACCGACTACCACATGCACCCCAGCTACGATCCCTACTCGTGCGCCAACGACATCGCCGTGGTCGTGCTGCCCCACAACGCCTCGAGCACCCCCATCGACTTCAACCGCGAGACCCCCAGCAACTCCTGGCTGGGTCAGGGGGACGAGCTGACCTTCGTGGGTTTCGGGGTCACCAGCGGCTACTCCAACGACTCCGGCGTCAAGCGCGAGGTCGACATCGGCGTGGACAACTGGGACAGCCACTTCCTGTACTACTACGACAGCAACCACCAGACCTGCTTCGGCGACTCCGGCGGCCCGGCGTTCACCCAGCACAGCGGCTCCTGGCGCGTCGCGGCCGTCACGTCGTGGGGCGACGCCACCTGCTCTCAGATGGGCGCCTCCACCCGAACCGACATGCACACCAGCTGGATCGAGGGATACACGGGCGGCTGGGGCGGCGATGACGACGACGACGACGACGTCAGCGGCGACGACGACCACCACTCCGACGGCCCCGACCTGGACGACGACGGCTACACCGAGGCCGACGGCGACTGCGACGACGCTCACGACGACGTCCACCCCGGCGCCCCCGAGATCGCCGACCACATCGACAACGACTGCGACGGCCTCGTGGACGAGGGCACCGACTTCTACGACGACGACGGGGACGGCTACACCGAGGCGGACGGCGACTGTGACGACGACAACCCCCACGCCTACCCCGGCGGCAACGAGATCGTCGACGCCGCCGACAACAACTGCAACGGCCAGGTGGACGAGGGCGCGCCCGGCGCCGGCCCGGGCGACGACGACGGCACCCCCTACTACCAGCCCGCCTGCGGCTGCACCGCCACCCCCACCGCGCCCCCCTGGCCCCTCCTCCTGCTCCTCGCCTTCGGTTTGATCCGCCGCCGCTCCCCCTAGGGGTCAAGTCTGGTCTTGCAACATTTACCCCGCGGCGCTAGCCCTTCGCCTTGGCCTCCGCCTCCGTCTTGGGCCGCCGTTTCTCCAGGAATATCGTGAAGATGATGAACATGGCCACCCCCACCACGATGGCCGCATCCGCCACGTTGAACGTGTTGTAGCGATAGGTCCCGACGTGCTCCACGAGGAAGGACCGCAGCCCCCCCTCCCAGCCCACGTACACGTCGACGAAGTCGGTGACCTTGTGCCGCCACAGCCGGTCGATGAGGTTGCCCACCGCCCCCGACATGATCAACCCCAGCGCCGTGGGCAGCCACCGCTCCCGGGCCGGGACGGTCCTGAGGAAGAACACGATGGCCACGCACGCCACCACCGTGATCACGGCGAACAGCGCGATGCGGTACTCGAAGTCCCGCAGGAACCCGAACGCGGCCCCCGGGTTGTCCCGGTGCCACAGCCCCAGGAAGTTCGGGATCAGCGACACGCGGTCGTTCAGCGGCAGGTAGGCCCGCACCAGGATCTTCGTGACCTGGTCCAGCACCGTCATCGGCACGACCGCGATGAGGAAGAACTTCAGTTTGGGCGACACGCTCGCCTCCTTCAGGGGTCAAGTCTGGTCTTGCAACTTCTCACGTCAGGAGATGCGGTCGATGAACTTGCGGATGCCCGTGGGATCACGCCGCGCGATCTCCGACGAGATGGTCTCGAGCCGCGTCATCAACCGCTGGTGCGCCACGGCCAGCTCGGTGTCGGAGCCGAGCCGCGTGCGGATGCGGTACACGGTGGACGACACCGAGGCCGCGCCGACGCCGAAGGTCTCGGCAATCTCGCGCAGCGTGCCCGATGTATGGTCGCGGCACACGAGCAGGCACGCCATGCGCGACGGGTTGAAGTGCCCACGGCGGCCCTGGAGCAGCTCGTGCTCCTCCAGGCCGAACTCCACGCGGGCGGCCCCCACGACCTCCTCGATGGTCCACGACTGCAGGCGCCTGGCCTCGGGCACGTCCGGTGTGGCGTGGGGGGCGTTCTGGCGCAGCCGCTGCCGCCACGACGCGACGAACTCGGGGCTGCCGAGGATCGGCGTCCAGCGGCTCGAATCCAGGGTCCGGAGCAGCTCGCGGGGTATCCGCTGGTGGACGAACTCGTCCAGCCTGAGCCGATCCTCTGCCGAGCCGTCGCCGAACAGCTCCCACACGTCGGTCTTGTCGAGCCACGCCGGCGACTCGGCGTTGACGTACGCGCGATGGCTGCTCCAGCGATAGGCAGCGGCGCGAGTCACCAGGCCGGCGCGGATGGGATTGGTGTGGAGATATCGCACGACCTCGAGCGCATACCCCTCGGTCTCCACGAGCCGGTCCTGGAACCGGCCGCGCATGAGGGACCCGTCCCGCTCGTAGCGCCGGTTGAAGCGCTGCGTGTACACCCCGTCGAGGTGCCGCATGGCCCGGCTGAGCATGCCCTGGTCGTCGCAGACGAGCAGGTGATAGTGGTTGTCCATCAGACACATGGCAACCGTGCGAACCCGCCAGCGGCGCGCACATTCCTCGACCAGATCGAGAAACGCGTGGCGATCGCGGTCGTCGTGGAAGAGGGCGCTGCCGCTGGCCCCGCGGTTCATCACGTGGTGCCAGAGTCCCGGCTCGATGATTCTCAGTGGTCTGGACATGGCGGGAGCCTAAGAGGAGGCCCCAAAAGATGCAAGACCAGACTTGACCCCTAAGGAATGACCCCTAAGGAATCTCGGCGCGGTAGTGGTCCGCGTGCTCGCAGGCGGTACCGAGGGTGCAGGCCTTGTCGAAGAGGGAGACGGCGGTGGGGAGGTCCTGGGGTACGCCGCGGCCGTGGACGTGGGCGAAGGCGAGGTCGACGCAGCCGTTGGCGTGGTCGTCGTCGCACGACGAGCGGTAGTGCTTGGCGGCGCGGGCCTCGTCCTGGGGGACACCCTGACCGCGGCGGTAGGCGCCGCCGAGGTACCAGCAGGCGGCTGGATCGCCGTGGTCGCAGACGCGCTGGAAGAGGCCGGCGGCGCGGGTGTGGTCGCGCTCGATGCCGTTGCCGGTCTTGAGGGAGATGGCGAAGGAGAGGCAGCGGTCCATCTGACCGGACTGGCAGTCCTGCTCGGCCTGCTTCACGCCGCGGGAGAGGGCCTGGATGCGGGTGGGATCGTCCGAGGGGCAGGCCTCGAGGTGGTCGCACGCGGTGCCGAGGTCACAGGCCTCCTTGAACGCGCCCGACGCCCTGGCGGTGTAGCCGGGGCTGGACTGGCGGTGCAGGTAGTGGAACCCCAGGGCGGCGCAGGCGTCGGCGACCTCGCCGTCGCATGACGTGGTGAGGAGCTGCTCGATTCGCGCGTACCGCTCGTCGCTGTCGGTCTCCACGGCCAGGGCGAGGGCTTCCCAGTAGCAGCCCACGGGATCACCGGCCTTGCACGCTGCCTCGGCGGACTCCCCGGCGGTCTGGAACGGCCGGTCCGGGTCGGTGCGCAGCTGGGACAGGCGATGGCGTGCGACGTCGCGGCAGAAGGCGCCCAGCAGGCACGCACGCTCGTAGATGGCCACGCCGCGGGCGACGTCCGTGTCCACGCCGCGCCCGTGCATGTACGCGTCGCCGTAGAACGAACAGGCCACCACATGGCCGCCGTTGCACGCGCGCTCGAAGAGCGGAACCGAGCCCACCTCGTCCTGGGTGACTCCGCGGCCGTACTTGAGGGCCACCGCGAGGGAGTGACACCCCTCCATCTCACCGGAATCGCAGGCGTAGGTGAACAGGGGGACGGCGGCCTCCGGGTCTTTCTCGAGGCCCCAGGTGCCGTGCATCAGGCGGGTGCCCACGGACACGCAGGCGGCGGCGTCATCCTGCTCGCACCGCGCGAGCACGTCGCGGGTCGAGGGGAAGTCCACCTCCCCCACCTCGCCGGTGAGCAGCTTGAGGTGTTCGAGGGTCTCGGCGTCGATCTCCACCGACACGTCGGTGACCGGTTCGATGCCGTCGATGACGGCCCTGGGTACGGCCGGGTCGGCCTGGGTGGACGACGAAGGACCACCGCACGCGGGGATCAGGGCGGCCAGGATCAGGAAAACGAGTCTGCGCATGGGCGGACCGTACCACGGCCCGGCGCGGATGGGATCGGGGGGCTAGTCAGAGTCCTCGTCCCGGCCCCGCGACCGCTTGCCGCGTTGCCGCTGTCGTTCGTCTCGACGCTGGTCGCGCTCCAGCTGCTCTGCCTCGCGCTCGAGCTCCTCGGCCTTGCGGCGCAGCTCCTCGGCCTGCCGCTCGAGCTCGTCGGCCTGGCGCTGGAGTTCGTCGGCCACGTCGCAGCCGTGCCCGCCCATCCAGACCACGGCGTAGTCGTCGGCCGAGCCCTCGTACTGCTCGGCCCACCCCTCGGCCCACGCCTCCATCTGCTCACCGAACCGCTCCCAGCGCTCGTCGGCCTCGAAGGCCTCGGCCCAGCGCTCCATGTCCTCGTCGAACCGCTCCCACTCCTCGGCGTTGCGGTTCATGTACCGCTCCAGCGCCTTCTCCGAGCTCAGGTGGGACGGGATCTCGGGGACCTCGGGGAACGGCGGCATCTCGTCCAGCGCCGGCAACGGCGGCAGGTCCGGGATCGCCGGCGGCTCCGGGGGATCGGTGAACTCGGGCATGTCCGGCACCTCGGGAGGCTCCGGTGGAGCCGGCGCGACGCCTGCCGGGCCCAGCGACGAAGGGGCGACCGGGGCGACGCCCACCACGGGCGGCGCCGGGATCAGCGGCACCTCGGGGATCACGATCTCGACCGTCACGGGAGCGCCGGCGTCCTCGGCCTCCTCGTCGGCCTCCTCGGCAGGATCGTCCTCCCGGTCCGCCGCCACGGCCGCTCGCTGCAGACCCACACCGATCAACGCTGCTGTCGCCACCAGGGCCAGCGCGGCCGTCCAGCCCGCCGGGCGCCGCCGCGACGGCGCGGGCATCCCCAGCAGGCGCCGCACCCGCTGCAGCAGCGGTCCGTCCGTGGCCGCCGCCGCCAGGGTCACCGCGGGCTGCGCGCGCATCTGCTCCAGCGACGCGAGCGCCCGCGCCAGGGACACGGGATCGCCGCACGCGGTCACGGCCAGGTCGTCGCAGCAGTTCTCGCGCTCGGTGCGCACGCACCGGGACACCCACCACACGGCCGGGTGGTAGAAGAGCAGGCTCTCGGCCAGGGTCTGCAACAGGTTGGCGAGGTAGTCGTGGCGCCGCACGTGGGCCAGCTCGTGGGCCAGCACGATCTCCAGCTGCGCCGGGCTCAGGCCGCTCACGGCGCTCACGGGCAGCAGGATCACCGGCCGCACCCAGCCCAGGGTCATGGGCGAGTCCACCACCGCCGACTGCACCAGTCGCGGCAGCCGCGACACGCCGAGCCGCGCACCCAGCTCCTCCAGGCGCGCCCGCAGCCGGGCCGGCGCCGGGCTCGTCCCCCGCACCCGCAGACGCTGCACGCCCACCCAGGCACCGACGAACCGCGCCGAGAGCGCCAGCACGCCCGCGAGCCACAGCGGCACCAGCCACGGCTGGACCGCGGCCACTCCGGCGCGCACCACGTGCCACGGCGTCAGGGACGACGCCGCCGGCGCCTCCCCCGCCCACACCAGGAACGACGTCGTCGGTATCGCGACCTCGGCGCCGCTGGCGCGGCCGGCCAGCACGATGAAGGTGATCACCGGCAGCACCAGCATCGCCGCCAGGGCGACGCAGCTCGCCACGTACCTCGCCGACGCGCTGCGTCCCCGCATCCACCGCAGGGTCGCGGCGAGCACCAGGGCCACGGCCGCACCCTGCCACAGGAAATGCAGCAGGCTCCCGCCCAGCGCGGCGATCAGCGGATGACTCGACAGGAACTCCAGTGTGGTCGCTAGCATGGTCGCCTCCTATCCCTGATCGGTCTCGTCTTCCAACGTCTCGAGCAGCGCCCTTATTTCAGCCAGCTCGTCCGCGGACGCGGGCTTGGCCGACAGGGCTCGCATCACCAGCTCGGCCGCCGAACCGCCGAACGCCCGATCCACCAGATCGGTCGCCAGCTCCTGCTGCGTCAGCTCCTGGCTGGCCGCCGGGAAGTAGACGTGGCTGCGGCGGGACTCGTCGCGCCGCACCAGCCCCTTGTCGGTCATGATCTGCAGCATCTTCAGCGCCGTGGTGTAGGCGGTGTCGCCGGGCAGCGCGTCGAGCACCTCGCGCACGGTGCTCGGGCCGCGATCCCACAGCACCTTGAGGATGGAGAGCTCACCGTCGGTGGGCCTCGGGCTCGGGGGACGGCTCATGTTCGGGACCTCCTCGAGTTCATGCGGACAGGTTATACGAAGGTTTTCGTAGTTAACAACGAATTTCTTCGTACTTCCGTTCCACGGCCGCGGTGGACGCGCAGCGTCCAGGAACCCAGGGAGGGAGGGATCCAGAACGGAGAGCGCCCCCGCCCGGGACCCCACCCCGGCGCACCGAGCCAAGGGGTTCAGTGCCGACTAGGCGCTGTCGTCGTCATCTCCAGCTGTGGCGTCATCATCATCGGCAGCAGCGCTGTCATCATCTCCGTCGCTGGGACACCCGGTCAGGGCGACTCCACCGATGAGAAGGCCCAGGGCGGCCAACAAGAGCATCAACTTCTTCATTCCAAGTCCTCCAAAACGAGTTACCGGCCCGAACGTGTTCTGCGTGTCGCGACAGTGCGCGTCAGCCCACAAACCCACTCAGGCTCGAGAAGCATGGCCGAGCAAGGCGCGGGCCAAGACCCGCCAGGAGCGGGAGCCGAACGCCAGAAAAACGGATACTCCTTTGATTTGACTCGATTTTTCGGGTTCGTGTTTTTCCGAACACCCCGGGCCTCCGGCGGACGTCGAGCGCTCGAAATCACGCAAAACCACGACATCCATGTCGCGATCTGCCTCGATTACCGGGCACGTTGGTGCCCGATCGCCGTCGAGCCCCCTCCATGAGCGTCGCCACGAGTTTCTGCTGACGCCTCGCTCAACACTTTGTTTTCACTCCACTTTCAGCCCATCTCCGGCCAAAATTCGAGCCGCCGGCCGCCGGCGCCCCCTCGCAAACCGCGACATCCATGTCGTGAACGCCACACGTCTCTGGAATCTTTCGGCGTCCCCGCCCGTTTCCTGGATATGTCCGCACGCGCCGACGCCCCCTGGGCTACAGTGAGGGACGTGATCAGGCCCCCGCTGCCCTGGCTGCTCGCAGCTACCCTCCTGCTCTGCCCCGGGAGCGTCCTCGCGCAGGACGATTCCCCCGCACCAGACGATCCCGAAGACGAGCCCACGGAAGAGCCGCCGGCCGAAGACGAGCCCGAAGACGAGCCCGAGGACGAGCCCGAGGACGAGCCGCCCGCCGAGGAACCACCGGCAGAGGAACCCACCGTCGTCGTCACCAGCACGGATCCCTCGGCCATGGACCTGCCCCTGGACGACTCCGGCACCATCCCCCAGGGAGAGTTCCGCCAGTTCAAGTGGATGGCCCTGCCCACCGCCGGGTACGACGCCGACGACGGCGTCGGCCTGGGTGTGCTCGCGGAGCTGTGGTGGCTCAAGAAGGGCTACGAGCCCTACCGCGCCGACATCCGCTTCCTGGGCTTCCTCACCGACCGGGGTCACCACAACCACCGGCTCGTCATCGACCTGCCGGACCTGGGCCTGTTCCACGGCCTGCGCTTCACCGCCTACGTGGTCTACCGGCAGTGGCTCAACGACGGGTACTGGGGCATCGGCAACGGGGTGAACCGCGAGCGCGCCTTCGTGGGTGACTTCGAGATCGACGACCCCCGCCGCAAGCGCTACAAGTACCAGCTGATCCAGCCCTTCGCCCACCTGATGCTGCGCTACGACCTCGGCCCGGTGCTCGGCGCATTCGTCGCCACCACCGTGCAGTGGACCCGCGTCAACACCTACTCCGGCTCCCTGCTCGAGGAGCACGCCCCCACCGGCCTCGAGGGTGGCTGGTCCGTCCAGGCCTCGCTGGGCTTCATGTGGGACACGCGCGAGCCCGAGGTGGTCCCCGACCAGGGGGTCTTCGCCGAGGTCAGCGGCCGCGTCGTACCGTCCATCAGCGAGCCCACCGAGGTCTTCGGCGGCCCCTTCGGATCCGTCCGCGTGTTCATCCCGGTCAAGGCCGGCCGCGCCGTGCTCGCCTGGCGCGTCATGGGCGAGTGGCTCTTCGGCGACATCCCCTTCTACGAGATGGTCCGCTGGGGTGGCTCCGAGCCGATCATGGGGTTCGGCGGCGGACACACCATCCGCGGCGCCAAGTTCGGCCGCTGGCGCGCCCCGGCCAAGGCCGTGGCCAACCTCGAGCTCCGCGTCGAGCTCGGCCGCCACCCGGCGCTGAGGTCCGAGCTGCGCTGGCAGCTGGTGGTCTTCGGCGACGTCGGCGGCGTCTGGGGCGCCGGCGAGGACGCGACGGCAGAGCCCCCCATGTTCCCGCTGCACGCCGGCACGGGTGTCGGCGTCCGCGCCATCCTCGCCGACACCTTCATCGCGCGGCTGGATCTCGGCCTCAGCCCGGACCCCCTCGAAGAGGACGACGGGACCGTCGTCCGTCCTCCCAGCTTCGGGCTCTACATCACGGTCGATTCGATGTTCTGAGTCGGGCTACTCGAAGTAGTTGTAGTACTCGATGCCCAGGTGGGTGATGAGCTCCTCGCCCATCAGGTAGCGCAGCGTGTTCTTGAGCTTCCACAGCTGGATGAACAGATCGTGCTCCGGGTACACGTCCGGGCTGGCCATGGGGGACTTGAAGTAGAAAGACAGCCACTCCTGGATGCCGGTCATCTTCGCGCGGTGGGCCAGATCGGTGAACAGGATCAGGTCCAGCACGATGGGCGCGGCGAGGATCGAATCGCGGCACAGGAAGTCGACCTTGATCTGCATCTTCTGGTTCATCCACCCGAAGATGTCGATGTTGTCCCAGCCCTCCTTGTTGTCGCCGCGGGGCGGGTAATAGTTGATGCG
>CAZLEO010000243.1:0-8134 GCA_964558555.1 uncultured Rickettsiales bacterium
CCCAAACGGGGAAATGCGCAACTTGGTCACCCCGAAGTCTCGATCGGCCCGCCAAGCCCCTGAGCAAGTTGCGCGTGTCCCCGTATCGCCCCCAGACCCCGTCGGACATCCGGCGACAGCCGCCAACGATCTCTTGCCAACAAAATTGTTGGCAAACTCCCCTTCGACAACAATCCCCAGTAGTTAGTCGCCGCTCAATCTATTCGATTTCCTCCATCTGCAGCACGTAGGGTTCATCGCAGTTGAACCCCAGCACGGAGTACACCACCGCGGTGTAGGTGCCCTCGTCCTCGTCGCCCATGGTGCCCTCGAACTCGACGACCTCGCCGCCGCTGGTGTCGCTGACGTCGAGCATGGCGGTACCGCGCCAGAGCTCGAGGACGTAGTCGGCGTCGCCGGGGATGCCGGAGAGCTCGACGCGGATGTCGGGCTCGTCGAAGAGGCCGTCCTCGACGGAGAAGGAGAAGTGGTCGAGATCGTCGCCGTTGTGGAGGTACGCGGCGACGGAGGTGGTGGAGTCGGTGAGGTTGCCGAGGTGGTAGGGGGTCAGATCGTTGGGCTCGTAGACGTCATCCTCGCGGATGTCCTCGTTGAGCACGCCGTCGCAGTCGTTGTCGAGGTCGTCACAGACGTCGTCGTGGCCGGGATGGACGGTGGGTTCGGTGTCGTCGCAGTCGCCGTCCTCCGAGGTCCAGCCGTCGCCGTCGAGGTCCGCGGGCTCGGGCTGCTCGTCGATCTCGCCGTCGCAGTCGTCGTCGGCGCCGTTGGGGTACTCCTCACCGGCGGGGCTGATGGTGGGATCGTCGTCGTTGCAGTCGCCCTGGAACTCGCTGAACCCGTCGCGGTCGTCGTCCACGTCGGGATCGCTGCCGTGGGGGTAGTCGCCGTAGGGATCGCGGTCATGGGGACGGAACGGCATGAAGAAGCACCCCGCCTGGACGGCGAGGGCGACGCAGACGATGGCGAACGCGGGGAACCTTCCACCCATCCTGGCGTCAATCTACCACAGGGGTATATTGATCCCATGTCCATGTTGCCCACGTCCCAGCGGTACGCCCTCGCGGCGGCCCTCGCATTCTTCGCGGCGTCGCTCGTCCCGGCGGAGGGGTGGGCGCAGGCCTGCGGCGCGCCCGATCCCGATGACCTCAGCGACTCGCGACTGCCCGCGGGGTACAAGGCCTCCCGGTGGGGGATGAGCGGCGCGGCGGTGCAGGCGCTGCGGGGCTACGCCCTGGAGAAGTACCCCGATCCCATGCACCCCGAGGTGTACCAGCTGCACGAGACGATCCTGGACGAGAACTCGCCCACGATCACGATCCGGTACACGTTCTACAAGGACCGGCTGATGGAGGTGACGCAGTACCTGCGCCCCGACTTCATCGAGCTGGCCGAGTCGAACCTGCTCACCCCGTACACCGAGGAGTACGGCCCCTACGCCCACAAGGACACCCGCATGGGCCGCAAGGACCATGCCGTGCGGATCAACCGCGAGATCCTCGAGCGCAAGTGGACCTGGTGCGACCGCTTCACCGAGGTG
The DNA here is from genome assembly GCA_964558555.1 of uncultured Rickettsiales bacterium. Lineage (GTDB taxonomy): Bacteria > Myxococcota_A > UBA796 > UBA9615 > CAYRNR01 > CAYRNR01. The sequence goes on from CAZLEO010000243.1 coordinate 1,538, forward strand.
GTGCTGGCGCGGCAGCTCGAGATCACCGAGGTGGTGCTGCGGCGCAACTCCCGCCTCATCCTCGACGAGCTGCGCAAGGACACCGAGCACCAGCGCGAGCTGGACGCCTGGAAGCGGTTGCGGGAGCTACCCACAGATTGATCCCCCGTGTCTCCGTGCTCATGCCCGTGCGCGACGTGGCCGCCACCGTGGGTGAGGCGGTGGACGCCATCCTGGGCCAGGACTTCGACGACCTCGAGCTGATCGTGGTGGACGACGGGTCGTCGGACGGGACCCGACGACGGGTGCGAGCCCGCGCCGGCGACGGACGGCTGCGGCTGCTCGAGCTCGGATCGCCGTGGGGCATCGTCGAGGCCCTCAACCGGGGGCTGGCCGAGGCGCGCGCCCCCCTCCTGGCCCGCATGGACGGGGACGACCGCTGTACTCCGGACCGTATCGGGCGTCAGGTGGCCTTCCTCGACGCGAACCCGGCCGTGGACGTCTGCGATTCCAGGGTGGAGATCTTCCGCGACGACGGCCCGCCCGGCGGCGGCTACCTGGCGTACCAGGCCTGGCTCGACTCCATCGAGGACCACGCCGACTTCCTGCGGGAGTTCCTCGTGGAGAACCCGGTGGTCCACCCGGCGTCCATGGCGCGCACGTCCCTGCTGCGGCGCGTGGAAGGATACCGGGACGGCCCGTTCCCCGAGGACTACGACATCTGGTTGCGCTGCCTCCGAGCCGGCGCGCGCTTTCACAAGCTGCCCCGACGGCTGGTGGGCTGGCGAGACCACGGAGATCGGGCGACTCGAACCGACCGACGGTACGCGCGCAAGGCGTTCTTTGGGCTGAAATGGACACACGCCGAGGCGACCGTGCTGGATCGCGACCGCCCCGTGGCGGTCTGGGGCGCGGGCCCCACGGCGCGCCCATGGCTGCGTGCACTGCGGCAGGGGGGGTATGACCTGCGCGCCGTGTTCGACATCGATCCGGTCAAGATCGGCCGCACGCGCCAGGACGTGGAGATCCTCCACCCCGACGACATCGGCCGCATCGAGTTCGACCTGATGCTGGTGGCGGTGGGGGCCCGCGGCGCTCGCGAACAGATCCGGGCACACCTGGCTCCGACGGGGCTCCGAGAGGGGCCGGATTTCCTCTTCGTCGCGTGACCCAACATTTTTGTTGGTTATGATTTACTCTATTATTCCATGCGGTTAGGTTACCCTGGAATCGCATCGACGTGAGGCGTGTTCTTCCCTCACACGAAGCCAGCCGGGGCGCGCTCGCATGCGCGGGTCAACTTGACACGCCCCAAGGGCGATGGTAGGCCATCCCGGTTCATCGACCGCGTCCCGGAGCGTGCACTTGTCCAGACACAGCAAAGCCGCCCTTCTTGGTCTCTTCCTGCTGGCCATCGCCACCCCCGTGCGTGCGGTGGAGTTCCAGCTCGACGGCTACGACCGCACCTTCTTCCGCCTGTTCAACGACCTGTCCCTCGACAGGGACGCCGACCAGGCCGAGGGCACGCGCAGCTACTTCGAGCAACGGCTGCGGCTCAACCCTCACCTCGAGATCAACCCGCACATCCACGTGTTCGGGCAGATCGACGTGCTGGACCTTGCCCTGTACGGGTCGGGCTCGGAGGTGCTGCTCTCCACCGGCTTCGAGGACCTGGCCGGCTCGGCCTACGACGAGCCAGTGCAGCTGTCCCAGAGCGTCATCCCCGGCGAGGACTACCGCGGCAACAGCGTCGTGCGGCGCGCCTGGGGTGAGATCTGGACCCCGCACATCGACCTGCGGTTCGGCCGTATGGGCAACCACTGGGGCTCCGGAGTGCTGGCCAACGACGGCAACGACCCGCTGGCCTACTACGGCGACACCGTGGACCGGGTCCAGCTGCTGGGGCGCATCGGACCGATCCAGCTGACCCTGTCCTTCGACACCTTCCTCGAGGGCTGGATCAACCACGACGACGACATCTGGGGCATCACCTTCGCCGGTGGCCTCATCAGCGACGTGCACTCGGCCGGCGTGTACATGCACTGGCGCCGCATGGCGTCCGAGGACTGGACCGCCTTCTACGCCGACCTGTGGGGCCGCACGCGCCTGGGGCCGCTGAGCTTCGAGCTCGAGGCCGCCCTGGTCTACGGCAAGGGCAACGCCACCGACCTGGGCATCGAGGACATGGAGCTGCTCGCCGGTGGCGGCGCGTTCACCGCTGGCATCGAGGTCCTGCCCATCGGCGGCGCGTTCCAGCTCGGCGTGGCGTCCGGGGACAGCGATCCCACCGACGCGACGCTGAACACGTTTTCCTTCGACCGCGACTTCGACGTGGCGCTGCTGATGTTCCAGGAGCCCATGCCGGTCTTCCGGCACCTGGATCCGGGCCCCGAGAACAACGGCATCGACGACTCCTTCGTCATCCAGGGCGACACCATGAGCAACGCGGTGTACATCAAGCCGTCGTTCTTCTTCGACCCCCTGGACAACCTGCGGCTGACGCTGAACTTCATCGCCGCGGGCCGCGTGGCCGTGTCCGAGCCCGATCTGAGCGCCGAGGAGAAGCACCTGGGACTGGAGCTGGACTTCGACGCGCGCTGGACGCTGTACGAGAACTTCGAACTCGGTGCCACGGTCGGCGTGCTGTTCCCGGGCACCCAGTTCGAGCCGTACACCGACACGGTGGTCGGCACGGAGCTGCGGGGCATCATCCGCTTCTGATTCGGCCCAGGGAGCGTCAGTGGGTACGGTCCCCTTCGAGAAGTACCAGGCCACGGGCAACGACTTCATCGTCGTGGAGCACGGCCGCGTGCCGGACGCCGACCCGGCGTGGCTGGCCGAGGTCCTGTGCGAACGGCGCGAGGGGGTGGGTGCGGACGGCCTGCTGCTGCTGACGCGCGGCGAAGACGTGTGGTCCGTGGAGGTGATCAACGCCGACGGCTCCCTGGCGGAGACCAGCGGCAACGGCATGCGCTGCGCGTTCCGCTACCTCCTGGATCACGATCGATTCAGGGACGACGAGGCGCGGGTCGTGCGGTCCGGCGCCGGGCGGGTCGAGGCCCGCGAGGACGGCCCCTACCTGGCCGTCGACATGGGCCCGCCGCGGTTCGAGGGGGGCAACCTTCCCCCGCTGGACGGCGCGGTCACGCGCGTACGGCTCGCGCTGGGCACGCGCATCTTGTGCGGGCTCGCCGTGTCCATGGGCAACCCGCACCTGGTCATCGAGATCGATCCGGGGGACGATCTGGACTCGTTCCCCCTCGAGGCCGCGGCCGAGGCCGCAGCGAACGGGGACGCGTTCCCCCAGGGGGTCAACGTGGAGGTGGTCCGGCGGACGGGACCGACCGACCTCCTGGCCCGGGTCTGGGAACGGGGTGTGGGCGAGACCCGGGCATGCGGCTCGGGTGCGTGCGCGATGGTGGGGGCGCTGTCCATGATGGGCGGTTTGCAGTCCCCGGTGGACGTGGGCATGCCCGGTGGTAGGCTTCGGGTGGCGTGGAGCGGAGAGCCCCCCGCCGATCTGTGGCTGTCGGGGCCCGCATCACTGGTGTTCGTCGGTTCCTGGGAGGGGCCGACACAGAGGAGGAACAGGGGATGAGGTATCAGGGAGTGTTCACGGCGCTCGTGGCGCCGATGCGGGACGGAGAGATCGATCGCGAGTCCGTGGCCAGCCTGGTGGACGCGCAGCTCGACGGGGGCGTCCACGGCCTGGTGGTCAACGGCACCACCGGCGAGGCGGCCACGCTCACCGGCGACGAACAGGCCCTGCTGGTGGAGCTGGTCATGGACCGGGTGGAGGGGCGCATCCCGGTGATCGCTGGCGTGGGCACCAACAACACCGCCACCACCATCGAGCGCGCCAGGCGCATGGAGGGGATGGGTGTGGACGGCCTGCTCGTGGTGACGCCGTACTACAACCGCCCGTCCCAGGCGGGGCTGGCCGCTCACTTCCGCGCCGTGGCCGGTGCCGTGTCGCCGTCCACGTCCGTGTGCCTGTACAACGTGCCCAGCCGCACCGCGGTGTCCCTCGACCCGGAGACCATCGAGGCGCTGGCCGTGCTGCCCAACGTGGACGCCATCAAGGAAGCCACCACGGACATGCTGCGCGCCTCCCGCGTCATCGCCGCGGTGGGCGACAACGCCGCGGTGCTGGCCGGTGACGACGCCGCGTTCCTGCCCATGCTGGCCCTGGGCGCCAAGGGTATCGTCTCGGCGGCCTCCAACGTGGTCCCCGAGCCCTTCGTACAGCTGTTCAAGACCTATCGCTGGGGCGACATCGACGACGCCCGAGCCGTCCACGCCCTGTATCTGGACCCCATCATGTCCATGTACGCGGTGGTGAACCCGGTGGGCGTGAAGGCCGCGGCCGCGCTCAAGGGCTTCATCGCCAGCGACGAGGTGCGCCTGCCCCTGGTGGGCGTGACCGACGCCGAGCGGGAGACCCTGCGCGAGGCGTTGACTGCAGGAGGACTCCTTGGCTGAAACGGCTCCCCTCGCCGCGGCCGTCTGCGGCGCCACCGGAGCCACCGGCTCCCTCGTGGTCCAGGAGATCCTCGCCTCCCCCCACATGCAGCTCGCCGGCGCCGTGGCCGCGCCCGGCGAACCCGCGATCGGCGCCGAGCTGAGCCCCGGTGTGGCCGTCGTCGCCGCGCCCGGCGAGGGGATACGGGCGGCCGACGTGGTCATCGACTTCTCGGCACCTCCCGCGCTCGACGCGCTGCTGGACGCCCTCGAGGCGCGACCCGTCCCCGCCGTGGTGGGCACCACGGGGCTGTCCGCGGCCCAGCGCGCGCGGCTGGCGCGTTTCGCCGAGGTCCGGCCGGTGGTCTTCGCCCCCAACGTGGGACTGGGCATCAACGTCCTGCGCCGCCTGGTCAAGCAGGCGGCCGAGGCCGTGGGGGGGAGCTGGGACGCGGAGATCGTCGAGGTGCACCACCGCCGCAAGAAGGACGCGCCCAGCGGCACGGCGCTGGCCCTGGCCGCGGACGTGGCCGGGGTCCTGGATCGCGACGCCGATCGTGATCTGGTGCTCGAACGCGCGGGTGATGTGGGCGCGCGCACCGACGCCGAGATCGGCGTGCAGGCCCTGCGAGGGGGCGACGTGGTGGGGGAGCACACGGTGATGCTGTTGGGCCAGGGGGAGCGCATCGAGCTGATCCACCGCGCCACGGACCGCACCACCTTCGCCGCCGGCGCCGTCCGCGCCGCCCGCTGGGTATGCGCCGCCGAACGCGCCCCGGGGCTGTACTCCATGGACGACGTGCTTTTCGGGAGCGCCGATGATCGCTGAGGAGGTGCGGACGCGGATCGCGGCCGCCGCGCGCGAGATCTCTCCCAACCTGGTGGCGTGGCGGCGGCACCTGCACCGCCACCCGGAGCTGAGCCAGGCCGAGTTCAAGACCACCGAGTACGCGGCGCGTCACCTCCGCGCCCTGGGGCTGACCCCCGTCCTCGAGCCGGGCAAGACCGGCCTGTACGTGGACATCGTCGGGAACGACGCCGGTGGCCTCGTGGCGCTGCGCGGCGACATCGACGCCCTGCCCATCCCCGACGCCAAGGACGTGCCCTACGCCTCCACCTGTGACGAGGTGATGCACGCGTGCGGGCACGACGCCCACACGGCCATGCTCATGGGGGTGGCGCAGGTCGCCCGCCAGCTCGGCGAGGGCCTGCCGGGCACGCTGCGCCTGATCTTCCAGCCCTCGGAGGAGCGCCGCTCGGGCGGCTCCGACGAGATGATCCGCCGCGGCGTCATGCAGGGCGTGGACGCCATCATGGCGCTGCACATGGACCCGGAGCTACCCACCGGCACCATCGGCCTGCGCCCCGGCGCCATCACCGCCTCCGTGGCCGCGTTCCGCATCACCGTGCGGGGGCACGGCGGGCACCCCGCCCGGCCGCACCTCGCCGTGGACCCGGTGCTGGTCGTGGCGCGGCTGGTCCAGGACATCATGCTTGGCGTCGGCCGTCGTCTGGACGCCCGCGAGCCCGTGCTGGTGACCATCGGCGAGATCCACGGCGGGAGGGCGCCCAACGTGATCCCCGGATCGGCGAGCCTGGCCGGCTCCATCCGCACCGCGTCCGTGGCCCAGATGGAGCGCGTCCCCGACCTGATCCGCGAGATCGCGGACTCGGCCACCACCACCTGGGGCGGCCACTACGAGCTCGACTTCCGCCGCGGCGCGGACCCGGTCCACAACGACCCCGCGCTGGTGCACCGCGTGCGCAACCTCGTCACCGAGTTGCTGGGCGCCGAGTACAACCGCTGGGTGGACAAGCCCTCCATGGGGGGTGAGGACTTCAGCCGCTACCTGGAGCACGCGCCCGGTCTGATGGCGCGCCTGGGCAGATTTGAAGTAGGCGTCGAGGCCCGTGATCTTCACACCAACTCCTTCGACATCGACGAGGATGCGATGTGGCGGGGGGTCGCAGTGATGGCGGGTACCGCCGTGGAGCTACTCTCCAGGAACCCGTCCCGCGAGCCGACTCCGAAATCCGAGATCTGAAGACCGTCGGACCGCCCCGCGGTCCGCCGCCCTACCTCCCCCCCTTGCGCCGGCCCTGCTCCACAGCGCCCGGGTACTTGCGCACTTCCGGCAGCAGCGCCACCGCGCGCGC
>CAZLEO010000243.1:8144-14256 GCA_964558555.1 uncultured Rickettsiales bacterium
TGGGGTTGTTGTGGTGAGTGGTGATCTGACGTGTGCTCTTCCGATCTGCCCCGCGGTCCGACGACCTACCTCCCCACCTTGCGCCGGACCTGATCCAGAGCGCCCTGGTACTTGCGCACTTCCGGCATCAGCTCCACGGCGCGCTCGGTGTTCTCCAGGACCTCGGGCCAGCGCTCGCTGATCATCAGCAGCTCGGCCTGGCGGTAGAACACGTCCGCGCTGAAGGCGATCTGCTGCTTCTCGTACACCCCGCCGCGGTACTCCTGCCGCGCGGAGGTGTTGCGCAGGACCTCGTAGGCCTTTTCCAGCTCCTCGAAGATCTGGACCCGCATCTCCTCGATGTCCTCGGGCAGCGTATGGGGCGAACCCATCTTCTTCCACTTGGCGACCAACCGCTGGTAGCCCTTTTCCACGTCGTCGCTGCGCGCCGCCCAGTGGATCTCGAGCCGCTCGAAGAGGTTCTGATCCTCCATGACCGACAGCTTCGTGGAGAAGCGCGTGCGGAAGTTCCCGACGATCTGGGTCTTGTCCTCGGCGTCCTGGAACCGGAGGATGCCCATGTCCATCAGCGCGAGGCTGGTCAGGGCGGTGAGGTTGCGGCCCATGTTGCTCACCGCGAAGATCTCGCGGAGGCGGTAGCTCTTGCGCCCGACGATCTGGAGGAACTCCAGCTCGGTCTTCTTCATCTGCAGATCGTCCACCGGGAAGTCGATGGAGAGCTTGGAGTACATGTCCAGGAACGGCGTCTGACGCGCGGCGAGCTCCTCGAACCCCAGGTCGCCGAGGCGGCCCTTGATCATCTTGTACAGGGCGGCGGGCACCTTCAGCGGCGGGGTGACGAACTTGGTCTTGTGCCGGTCCAGGCCGAACATGGCGTAGCTGCCCTCGGCGTTGTTGTACAGGCGCAGCACCTTCATCTCGGTCTGCCGCATCAGCGACATGACCAGCACGGGGAAGTTGAGCAAGCCCATGTCGATGAGGCACTCACCCTGGAGCTTGCCGGTGCGGTTCATCTCCTGCAGCGATTTCTGGAACTGCTGCTCGGTGATGCGACCGGCCTGCACGAGCATCACGCCCAGGGTCTCGTCCACCACCACTGGATCGTCGCGCACCTGCACCGGGCCACCCTTCTCGAAGAACACGGTGGTGGTGCCCAGTGGGTGATCCACGCGGATCACGCCGTTGAACTTGTCCTGGTAGGCCTTCATCAGGATGTCGCGGCAGGTCTGCTGGTCGAACTCGCCCGAGACGATGGGTGTGGCGCCGATGGGCACCCCGTCCTCGCCCCCGGTCATGGCCGCGGCCGCCACGGCGGCGCCACCCTCGGCCGCGGCCGCCTCGGCGGGCGGGCGGCCGGCGATCTTGAACCGCCCGGTGGCCAGCATGTCCTCGATGAAGCGGCCGCACAGGTCGTACAACCAGCCGAGGTACTCGAATCCCTCCTCCGCCTCCGATAGCCGGACGACGATCCCCTCCTCCACCACATCGACGATCTCGCCGTTGATCTGCAGCTGCTCCTCGAACACGGGCACGTCCACGGCCACGACACACGCGGATCCTGCCTGGAACTCCCCGTCGGCCGGCACGCTGATGAAACCGTCGCGGATATCGGTGCGGTAGGCCTCGAGGAAGTCCATCAGGGACGAAAACGAGCAGGAGAATTCATGGCTCATGTTCGAGGGCTCCTAGTGTAGTTCCCGTGCCGTGGCGGCGTAGGCCTCGAGGGCGCGTTGCGCGTCTTGCTGGTGCTCCCGCACCTCGCCCAGCACCTCGTCGGTGCGCACCGTGCTCTCGGACGGATCCACGGCCAGACGCGACAGGCGGGCCTGCAGCGTCTGCAGGACGTTGGTGGCCGCGGTCAGCCGCGCGGCCAGGGTGCGGACCTCCTGGTTGACCGTGGCCGCGTGCCTGGCCCGCTCCTCGAGCGCCTCCATGGCCTCGGCGAGGCTGCGGCGCTCGTCGAGGTTGGACGCCTCCTCCAGCTTGAGCTCGAGATCGGCCTGCTCCCGGGCCAGGCCGTCGGGGTCGTGTCGCTTGACGTAGGATCGGGCCTGGGAGAGCTGCTCGCCCAGCTCGTGGATCTTGCCCAGCAGCTGCTGCACCTCCGACGCCACCTCGCGCGCCACGGACTCGCCGAGCTCCCGCGGGTTTCCCGACGAATCGAACAGGGCGTCGATGCACCCCTCGGCGGCCTTGCCCGCGCTGCTCAGCGCCGGGCGGTCCTTGGCGTGCATGCGGCTGATGGCCAGGTACGGCAGGCGCGGGCGCTCGCCCTGCTGGGCCATCTGCTTGCCGACGATCAGGGAGTACAGCGCCAGAAACGGCGCGATCACGACGGCTCCCACGGCCAGGGCCGCGCCACCGAGACATCCGGGGGAGTCACTGCTCACGTCAGATCGATCCTAGCAGGCGACGGGCCGGGCCCGCGCTCACTTGCGCTCCGCCGCGGTGATGGTACCCACCAGCTTGAGGCGGCCGCCGTACTTGAACTCGTCGAGCTCGTCCAGGTCCCAGTCGGGGTCGAAGTACTCCACGTGGTCCAGGACCCACGAGCCGTCGTCGAGCCCACCGAGCCCCAACTTCACGCCCAGGCCCGGGAAGAACAGGAACTGGTAGGGCTTCGCGCCGGCGTAGGTGGCCTGCGTGTCGGGGTCGTCCTCGTACGCGTACACCAGGATGCGCCCCGGGAAGGCCACGAGGTACGGCAGGAACCCGAACACGTTGGACTGGGCCGGCGGGATCGCGGGCAGCTGGCGCACCAGGATGGTGCGGATCACCTCCTCGTCGGCGTCGAACAGCAGCGCCGTCACGGACGCGCGCCGCGCCGTGCGCAGCTCCACCACGGGGACGTCCTCACCCGGCGGCCCCCAGCGGGTTTCGGCGACGTCGTACCGCTGGAGCTGCAGGCCCTGCAGGAGCGTGGACGCGTCGTCCTCGCCCCAGCGCACCGCGGCGAAGTTGGCCGGTCCGAGGTCGGCGATGGAGTCGTACACGTAGGGCGGGGGCGCGACATAGACGGGACCGGTGTCCACGGGCACCGCGGTCTGGGTCACGTTGGCGGTGCGGCATGCCGCGAGGCCCAGCACCAGCAGCAGCACACAAGCTCGGGTCGCGTTGTTCACCTAGAAGCGCATCCCCACGCCGCCCTGGAAGTGGAAGATGCCGAACGGGTCGGCGCTGGTCTCGAACAGCACGCCGCCGCCCGTCTCCACGTTGAAGTAGAAGTTCTTCATCGACGGGATCACCACGTCGATGCCCACCGCAGCGCGCGGGCCCATGTCCAGGTCCTCGAAGTACTGCATGAAGTTCAGCGAGAAGTAACCCTGCACGATCTTGGGGTACCAGCGCACCTTGAAGCCGGCCCGCCAGTAGGCGTGCGGGTAGAAGTCCTCCACCATGCGGGCGCCCACGGCCGCGTCGAGGCAGAAGCCCTCACCCAGGCGCACATCCATCTCCACATCCAGCACGGCCCAGGTGCCGCGGTGGTAGGCGAAACCCCAGTGGGTGCCGATGCGCAGCCGCTCGCTGGGCTCGGCCGGGCTCGCCGTGGACCGGGTCACGTAGACCACGGGCTGCTCCTGGGTCTCCGAGCGGGTGTCGCCGATGACGCTGAAGGCGCGCGGGAAGGTCACCTCACCGCCCTCGGGATCGACCACGCGCACGTCGTAGACCCCGGCGGGGATCTTGTCGGGCAGGTTGAACGTGGTGCGCACGCCCACGCGCGCGAGGTTCTGCACCTCGTACGGCCCCAGGTAGATGCGGGAGTCGTCGCCCACCTGGGCGCTCTCGACGGTGATGGTCGAGCTCGCCCCCTCGGCCACGGCGTTGGGCAGCACCAGCAGGCCCTCGATGGCCGACACCTCCGGCGCGTCGGGTTCGTCCTCGGCCACGGTGCGGGGCATCATGCGCTCGAAGCGGGCCCCCTCCCTGGAGAAACGATAGACATAGGCCTCGTCGCCGGAGCCGTTGGTGACGTCGGCCACGTAGACGTTGTCCACGTTCCACAGGGCGCACAGGTTGTTGAGCAGGATCCGCGCCACCGGGGCGTTGCTCGGCTGCGAGCCGCCGATGAGCACGGCGCGCTCCATGCCCGAGCGGCTGAGCAGCAGGCGGGTCTCGCCGCCCTCCACGTAGGTCACGCGCGAGTGCAGGCTCTGGTCGGGCATCAGGTACTGCAGCAGGTGGTAGCCCGGGTGCACGTCGAGGCCGCCGGGCTCGCCCGCGGCAAAGGACTGGCCGTCCACCAGCACCTCCAGCACCTCGCCGGAGAGGAAGGACGCCTCCACGCGGCCGCGACCGGGCAGGTAGATGTCCTCGCGGGCCTTGAGATAGACCTGCTGCGGCTCGGGCGGGTAGTTGGGGTCCCACTCGATGCTCGGGTTCACGGTCACGGCGCGGCGGAAGTCCTGGCGGGCGGCCTCGGCACGCTCCTCGAAGAACCGCGCCAGCCCCCGCATCATGTACATCGTGCCGAGAATCTCCCGCTCCACCACGGCCTCGGCGCAGGCCAGCTGGCTCAGGGCCGCGTCCAGGGTCTGCTGGGCGGCCTCGGTCTCGAGGGAGTCGAGCTGCTCGCGCGCCGTGTCGACCACTGCGGCCCAGTCCGGCGCGTCCTCGCCCGAAGTGCACAGCTGGTCGTCGTCGCCGCCCAGCACCCACAGCGGGTCTCCCAGGGGGATGGGGATCTCGTCGAGGCTCACCACCCGCCCCGGCATGCCCAGGTCGGTACCCAGCCGGTAGTCGAGCAGGGCCTGGGTGTCGCTGCGGCTCACGGAGGTGCCCAGTGGTCCGTAGACCAGGGCCGCGCGCTTGTCCCGGGTGCGTCGAATGGTCACCGTCTCCGGCGCCTCGTCCGCCGCCTCCCCGGCCGCCGCGCCGGTGGCCGGATCGTCGGTGGCGTCGGCCTCGGCGGGCAGCGGCGCGGCCACCCAGAAGAAACCGACGGCCAGCAGCATCATCAAGCGGGTCGTGGACATGGACCTCTTCCCTTGCGAAAGACACCTAAGGCTAGGCCAACGGCCTGCAAATCTCAACGGGCACGCACGCGTGCGGAGCTTGAGCGCAGCGCACGGATCTGCCAGATTCGTGGACCATGGAACCTGCGATGGTCGTGGCCGTCTTCGGACGGCAGGTGATCTGCGAGATCGACGGTGAGCTGCTGCCCAGCCGCGCGATGGGTTCGCTGCTGCGCCGGCGCGGGCCGCTCGCCGCCGGCGATCGTGTCCTGATCGAGCGCTCGGGGGACGAGGGCATCGTCCGCAAGCGCCTGCCCCGCGAGACCGCTCTGAAGCGCGCGCCGCGGCTCCCCAATCGACCGCCGCTGGTGGTCGCCACCCACGTGGACCTCGTGGTCGTGGTCCTGAGCATCCACCAGCCCGAGTTCAGCGCCGGCCTCGCGGATCGTGCGCTGGTACTGGCCTCCCAGTGCGAGCTCGGGGCGATCCTGTGCATCAACAAGTGGGACCTGGCCGACGACGACGACGACCGTGTGCTGGAGCCGTACCGCCGGGCCGGCATCACGGTGCTGCACACCAGCGCGCTGACCGGCGCCGGCATCGACGCCCTCGCGGCGGCCATGCGCGGCCGGGACAGCGTCGTGGTCGGCCATAGCGGCGTGGGCAAGTCCTCGCTGCTCGTGCGCCTGGTCCCCGGCATGGAGGTGCGGGTCCAGGAGGTCAACCAGGTCACCGGCCGCGGCCGCCACACCACCACCACCGCCACCCTGGTCCACCTCCCCGACGGCGGCACCCTCGTGGACACCCCCGGCATCCGCGCCTTCGGGCTCCCCGGCATGGAGCCCGCCGAGCTCGGCCACCACTATCCCGAGTTCCGCCCCCACCTCGCGGCCTGCGAGTTCGAGAACTGCGTGCACGACACGGAGCCCGACTGTGCGGTGAAGCGTGCCGTGGAGCGGGGGGAGATCCACCCGGGGCGGCACGAGGTGTATCTGCGGATCCTGGCGAGCCTGCAGGAGGGGCGGGGCTGATCATCCCTCCAGATCGACACACGTCTCTTGGTTGATAATTGGTTACCTCAAGCAACCAATGGGTTTTGAACGGTTACCGTTCCGTGCCATATGGTAACCAGACCAAAACGAATCGGGCCCTGAATC
>CAZLEO010000244.1:0-14163 GCA_964558555.1 uncultured Rickettsiales bacterium
GGAAGAAGACGTCTACGATCCGTGGCAGTAGCCCCGTTATCCCCCGCTCCCCCCCCCCTGGCTCGCCCTGTTCGCCAGCCTGGCCCTCGCCGGCTGCCCCGAGGAGACCCCGGGCGACGACGACGACATCACCGCACCCGCCGACGACGACGATGACGACGACGACGACGACACCGTCGCCCCCCTGGACGTGCAGGTGGAGGTCAGCGAGGTGATCCCCACCGTGGCCACGTTGCGGTGGTCCACCGAGCACCCCGAGGACGCGACGGTGACCTTTGGCGACGGCACCGCAGCGGACACCACCTTCGAGGAGCAGTGCGGCGGCTGCCTGGATCACGAGGTCGCGCTGTTCGGACTACAGCCCGTCACCGAGTACGCATTCGAGGTGGTCAGCCACGGCGAGACCGACGTGACGGGCACCGGCGCGTTCACCACCGGCGCCGCGCCCACCTCCTTGCCCTCCCTCAGCGTCGAGATCCTCGACGAGGACCTCGCCCCCGACGGCTACCTGCTGACGTCCCTGCTCACCTCGCCCCTGTCCGTGGTGATGATGGACATGGACGGCACCTTCCTGTGGTGGCACTTCGACGAACGCGAGCAGACCGCCATCGGCCGCGTCCGCCTCGCTGCCGACGGCGAGGCCATCCTCTACGACGCCTTCCCCACCTACGGCGCCGACCTCGACGATCCGGTCCACGAGATCATCCGCGTCTCCCTCGACGGCACCGAGGTGGACGTGCTGGACACCCCCGGCCACCACCACGACTTCGCCCAGCTCGACGACGGCACCCTGGCCTACCTCGCCGAGGATCGCCGCGACGTCGAGGGCGAGGAGATCATCGGCGACCAGCTCGTCGAGCTGCACCCCGACGGCACCTCCACCACCATCTGGACCGCCTGGGACGACATCCCCTACGACCCCGACGACGTCCCCCCCGGCCCCGACTGGACCCACTGCGGCGCCCTGCACCACGACCCGGCCGAGGACGCCTACTACCTCTCGTCCCACAACCTCGACGCCATCTGGAAGGTGGACCGCGCCACCGGCGACCTCCTGTGGACCTTCGGCGGCCCCCGCTCCGACTTCACCGTCGCCGGGCCCGGCGCCCTGCCCTACCACCAGCACAGCGTGCAGGTCACCGACGACGGCCTGCTCGTGTTCGACAACCGCGAGCCCCAGACCCACTCGTCGCGCGTCGTCGAGTACCGCCTCGACGGCTGGCTCGCCACCGAGATCTGGGACTACGAGGCCGATCCCCCCATCTACAACTTCGCCATGGGCGACGTGCACCACCTCCCCGACGACATCACGCTGATCACCTGGTCCACCGCCGGGCAGATCGACGCCATCACCGCCGACCTCGAGCTGGTGTGGCGGCTGAACCTGGATCTGGGGTCGGGGCTGAGCTACGTGACGTGGATGGACGGGCTGTACTGACTCGATCCTGGCCCCACACGCAGGTCACCCCCGGCCCGGTCCGGCACGCCGCGGTCATCGCGGGCCAGCCCGTTCGCCGGACGCCTGGCCGAACACGCAGTACGGGTTGTTGTAGATCGTTCCGGTGAGGGCGTAGGCCATCGCCGAGCAGCCGGCGCGGCAGATGAAGCGGTACTCACACTCGCGGCAGTGTCCCTCGAGCCTGGCCTCGGACCAGCGGGGCTGGTAGGCGAGCTGGTCGGGGTTCTCCCAGATCTCGGCCAGGGTCTGGCGGTGCAGGTCCCCGGTGGCCCAGGCCCGCGGCGACATGGCGCAGGGTTTGACCTTGCCGTCCGAGGTGATCCCGGCGGTGCGCCATCCGGCCACGCAGCCCACGAAGAACTGCGGCCTGTCCCGGTAGCCGCGGCGCAGGATCGCCTCGTTCTTGCCGTAGTACCCGATGGAGTGCGCCACGGCGATGCGCGGACCGACCTCCTCGCGGCGGCGGAACTCGATGAACCGGGCGCACAGGGCCTCCAGCGCGGGCAGCTGCTCGACGGGCAGCATGTACGGCTCGTCCAGCTCACGCAGCCGCCCCAGGGGCACGGCGAGCTGGATCTGCCATCCGTCCACGCCGGCGTCGATGAGTCGCTCGTGTACGGCGCGCAGCTCGTCGAAGTTCCAGCCGTTGACGTGGGTGATCGCCACGGTCTTCAGGCCGTGGTCGCGGGCGCGCTGGATCCCCTCGAAGACCGCATCGTAGCTGGATCGCCCCTTGCCCGGTGTCACCCGGATCCGCTCATGGGTCTCGCGGCTGCCGTCGAGGCTGAACGACACCGTCTCCACCCCCACGCGCGCCGCCTCTTGCGCAGCCTCGTCTCCGAACAACAGGGCGTTGGTGACCAGGGCCACCGAACAGCCCCCTGCGGTGAGCTTGTCGGCGATGTCCGCCCAGTCCCTGCGCACCAGCGGCTCCCCGCCGGTGATGTTCACGCGGGTCCAGCCCATCTGGACGATCTGGTCGCATATCCCCATCGCCTCGTCGTGGGACAGCTCCCTGGCGTGTCGTCGCCCCGCCGACGCCTCGCAGTGCAGGCAGCGCATGTTGCACGCGTCGGTGATCTCCCACATCAGGATCTTGGGACGACGGGCGAGGTGATCGACGAACCAGCGGTTGCCGAGGGGGGGGTCGGACACGGCGCCAGCTCGCAAGGTCAGAGGCTGACGCCCTTGTAGACGACCTGGTCGTCGTCTGCCGCGTCGTCGTCATCGCCACCATCGCA
This sequence comes from uncultured Rickettsiales bacterium, assembly GCA_964558555.1. Classification (GTDB taxonomy): domain Bacteria; phylum Myxococcota_A; class UBA796; order UBA9615; family CAYRNR01; genus CAYRNR01. Next base: position 2,701 of record CAZLEO010000244.1, read on the forward strand.
GTCGGGAGTGCCGAACTCGTCCACCAGATAGGCGGCGATCTCGTCGGGACTCATCGAGCACAGCTCGGTGACCACCTCGGACTGGGTCTCCGGGGACACGTTCTCGAACGTGTCGGTGAACTCGACCACCTCGCAGTCGCCCATGTCGGTCCCGTGGTCCACCAGCGCCTGGAAGTTGCTGACGCTGGCGTCCTGGGCACAGTCCGGGTCCTGGGTGGGATCGGTATGCGAGCAGCCCGCGCCCGTGCTGATCGCCGCCCACAGGAGCACCGCTCCCAGCGCCGACAGCGTGCCGTTGCGGAGGCCGGGCCCATCCGAGTCGTCCATCAGCAGGGCCAGCTCGTTCGCCAACGCCTCGGGACAGCGCGTCTCGCACCGGGGTGCCGCCAGGGTCCCATTGGAGTCGTTCAGGGTCTGCGCCAGGGCCAGCAGATCCTGGCGAAACGCGATCTGGTCGCGCCGCTCGCGAACCCGCTGCACCAGCAGATCGACCACCTCCTGTGACGTGGCATAGGGCGGTGGCTGGACGTCCAGCGAATGGAGGAACTGTTGCACCTTCTGCACGGTGTTCGGCGCCAGGTATGCGGTCATCATGCCTCCCCGGGGTTGGTACCCCCGATGATAGAGCAAGGACCGTGCCCGTGGCGCGGGCAAAGCACGTCGGACTCCGAAGATCCAGCATTGAGCAGGTATACTCGCCGGGAACCGAGGAGTTCCCGATGGTCCGAACGCTCACCTTCCTGCTCGCCGCAGCCCTGCTCACCCCGCTGCTGGCCTGCCAGGACTACACCCTCGCCGGCCTGCCCGGATACCTGGGCAAGGAGTTCTACGCCGTCGATCTCAACAACTACGACGGCAGCTTCTCCGAGGAGTCCGCCGACGACGCCCAGTACTCGGTGACCGTCAGCAACCCCATCAACAGCTCCGGCGAGGCGTCCGTGTCCATCACCCAGATGGGCGGCGACGGCGAGATGGTCCAGGGCCGCATCGCGCCGGGCGAGCTCGAGGTCTTCGACCTGGTCCAGTGGGACGCCGAGGACTCCTTCGTGGGCATGCGCGCGTTCTACGTCGAGAGCTCCGTGCCCGTGACCGCCCACCAGTTCAACCCGGCCAACAACGTGGGCGTGTTCTCCAACGACGCGTCCATGCTCGTGCCCATGCACTCGCTGGGCAAGCGCTACCGCGCCGCGTGCTGGCCGTTCCAGACCAGCACCCAGAACACGTCGGGCCTGGCCGACTACGTCACCGTGGTCGCCTCCCAGGCCGACACCACCGTCCAGATCGACCCCACGGCCAACGTCCTGGCCGGGGACGGCGTCGAGGCGGCCGACACCGGCGAGAGGATGATGTTCACCCTCGCCCTGAACGAGGTGGTGCAGATCCAGAGCCGCGGCGGCTCGTCCAACAACGACCTCACCGGCTCGCTCATCGAGGCCGACAAGCCCGTCGCCGTGTTCTCCGGCAACGAGTGCGCCATGGTCCCGTCCAACCACTGGGCCTGCGACCACATCGAGGAGCAGTTGCTGCCCGTGGACGCCTGGGGCGAGCGCTACTACGTGGCCAAGTTCGAGCCCCGCGGGGACGAAAAGGACATCTTCCGCATCATCGCCGACAGCGACGGCACCGAGATCACCACCGAGCCCGAGGTCCCCGGCGTCCCCGTGACCCTCGCCGGCGGCGAGTTCATCGAGTTCGAGATCGCCAGCGCCTTCGAGGTCACCGCCAGCTCCCCCGTCGCCGTGATCCAGTACATGTCCGGGTCCGAGTACACCGGCAACGTCATCAACGGCATCGGCGATCCCGCCATGCTCGTGGTCGTCCCCGAGGTCCAGTTCGTCGAGGAGTTCATCTTCCTCACCCCCGAGGGTTACCTCGAGGACTGGATCACCATCGTCGCGCCGACCCACGTCGAGGTGTACCTCGACGACGTCCCCGTGGCCGACGACGTCTGGACCGCCTTCCCGTCCGGCGACATGCAGTGGGCCTGGCTCGAGGTCGAGCCCGGCGTCCACCAGCTGCGCTCCAACGTGCCGATGGGATTGACGGTGTACGGGTACGACGACGACGTGAGCTACGCGTATCCGGGTGGGGCGTATCTGACGCCGTTGCAGCAGGGGTAGGGGCGCAGGCGATCAGGGGTAAGGGCGGCTACGCATCGCCGATCGTCAGGCGAGACACCAGGATCCGGATGTTGTTGACCTGCTGGAGGTTGCAGGAGCCCGGCTGGACGCACTCGTCTTTGCAGCTGGAATCGGTGTCCTCGTCGCAACGATCGTGGATGTACCCGATCTTGCCGACCCCCATGGCGACGATGTAGTCGTGCTTCCACGACTTGTCGGTGATACGCGCCGTGTCGCGGACGATGTGGCCGTTGGCGCTCTTGGTCACGAAGCCCCCTTTGGGGACGATATCCCCCGACCTCTCGAGGTCGCTCCCGGACTTCTTCTTGTTCCCACGCCCTTCCGGTACCTCGGCGAACTCCAGGTCCCAGGTCCACCCCTCGGTGCCCTTGGCGGCGCCCGTGAACCGGAACGCCAGACCGACGTCGAGCGTGTACCACTTGTTGTCGCGGCAGATGATCTCGGACTTGTCATCCGGGTTCTCGAAGCACTCTCCGTGCGGGAGCAGGGATTCGCCCCACGCCTCGTCTTGCATGTTGAGGATTCCCAGCTCGACCTGCTCGCCCGAGGCCGCGTCGCCTGAAGCCGGGTGCGCCGACCACTGGTCCGCGCCCTTGCGAGTGAGGCCCAGAGGAGTCGCTGCCCCCAGGTGGGCGACGGTTCCGACAGGCTCGCAACCGCTCTGCACCCGTTTTCCGGCTTCGACACCCTCACATGCCTCGGCAGACTTCTGCCCCCCGACATAGACGGAGATGTTGCCCCCCTCGTGCACCAGCTCCAGCGACCGCCCCCCCGTCAACGGATCGCCACAGTCGTCGCTGACCACCGCTCCCCCGCCGTCCCCCTCGTCATCCCCGAAGATCAAATCGCTTCCAGCGAACCCACCCCCGAACAGCGCCACCACCCCGATGATCGCCATCGCGATCCACGCGCCCGTGCGCCCCGCCCTGCTGCCCCTGGCGTCGGCCACCAGCATCTCGACCATCTCGTTGGCCAGCCGGGTCTTCGCCTCCTCGGGCAGCTCCGCATCCACGAGCAGCCGCTTGCACCGCCGATACACGCTGTCCAGCCGCTTGTCCCGGCTCGTACCCAGCCGGTCCGCGACGTCCATCAGTCCCTGCTTGGCCATGTTCCGCTCCCCTGTCGCATCTCGATCCTCGCGCATGGCGCGACGTCGTGAGCATAACAGCGTTGGGGCACGAGTAATCACCCACGCCCGGGCCGTGGGTACAAGATCCATCATTTTGATAGGATTCGGCCTTCCTGGACGCTGGCAATCCGCGAGGAGGTTCGTGATGAATCCGAAATCCGAGAGAGGCGCCAACCAGCGGACGTCACGCCACGCCATCACCGACGACATGACTCCGTCCCAGCGCGCGAAGGCGTTGGAGGACGCCCGCGGAGCGCTCGACCTGCACGACACCGGCCTGCGGGGTGAGCACGCCGAGCACGAGGCCCTGCGAGCGGCCTGCGCGCTGCGCACCGCACTTCGCCCGGAGGATGACAAGGCATGGATCAAGGTGCTCGCCCGGAGCAAGTCCCTGCACGGGATCGAGGATCAGGTCGACGCGGCGCTGGTGCAGGAAGTGGAGGCGGGGCTCCGGGACATCCCGCACACCGAAGTGGACTCCCTGAATCGAATCGCGCTGTTGGCCGATCTGCACGGCACCCTGCGACGGAAGAACGGAACGGCGAGCGAACGGCGCTCGGCCGCAGTCGCGGCGATGCACGACTCGATCGACACCGCCCGCGACCAGCTCGCGGAACTCGAATCTTCCGTGAACGCCACCAGGACACGAAGCGGGGCGGAGGAGCTCTTCGGCAACTCCTCGCTGGTCTCCCACGATCTGGACGAACTGGAAAAGCACATCACGCCCCTCTCCCGGTCGGTTCAAGCTGCGATCCAGCACGCAACCGAAGGTGCGGACGACCTTCTACCGGGGGACCTCGACGTCCTCCAGGATCTATGGGACGACCGCGCAGATCGGCTTGAGGAGATCCAGACTCTGGCCAACGACGGCGAGGGCGTGGCCCCGACGTTGACCTTCGGATTCCGGTTCTGGCAGCAAGCGATCGACGAGGATTGGTACGACCTGGGGCGGGCGGACCCGAAACTGCTCACGGCCGGCTGGAGTCGGGACACGACCGAGTACAAGCTGCGGTTCAACAACGACATCGCGAGTCTGCTGTCCACCGAGTTCGTCGTGGACGAGGCGGGCGACGACGAGCGCGCACCGTGGGAGCGGCGGCTGAGCGACGTCGACCAGCTCTCCAGCGGAGGCTACCTGCACCAGAAAGCCCTGGCCCTGGGCGCCGTCGTCCTTCTGGGACAGATCCTGGTTCGCCGGACCAGGACCGCCGATGGTGACCTGACCACCGCGGACCTGGCGCATCGGTTCCTCAGCCGGATCGAGTCGTTCGTCCCCAGCAGGCTGGTCCCCATCTCCTCACCCGCGCACGACCTCGACGAGAAATACCGCCACGAGCGGGCGAAGTGGGTCTCGCCGTTGAGCGAGCCGCTCCACGATCATTCGCCCACCCTCACGCCGATGGACCAGGAGATCCAGTGGTTGGACCGGATCGAGCGTCTGGCCCCACCCGGCGTCGCCGACTTCTCCCCCCTCCTGCCGGCGGCCTCCCGCGAGAGGTTCTGCCACGTCATCACCGACAACCCCTACCTGTCCGACGGCGAGAAGACCCTGGTCCTCAAGTGCTTCGGCGTCCTGCGACCGCAGAGTCGGTACGCGGTCGTCTTCGGAGCCGTGAACGAGGAGATCGATCGGGTGTTCGGGGAGCTCGTCCGTTCCCGCGCGGAGCAAGAGCAGGAGGCTTCTGATCCGTCCGGTCAGGGCGTCTGCAGCGCCCTGCTCCAACAGTGGGTTCGCCTCTCCGACGCGAACGAGCCCCTCCTCGAGGCCTGGGTTCTCCCCGGGGCCAAGGAGGACCTCACGGACCAGATCGCCCGGTACATGCGGACCGACGAGATAACCACGATGATGGCCCGGGTACGGTCGGCACTTCACGACCAACGAATCCGGCTGGCGCCGGGCCATGAGGCGATCACCACCCTCTCCGAACTCGAAAAAGAGCACACGGATCACCTCAATGGCGAGGAGTTCATCCGCGAGATCCGCGACCTGCCGAATCTCCGGCTGCGCGACCTGGCCATTGCCGACGCCGTCCTCCCGCTGCTCGCCCTCGGCGGGTCCGAGGCGATGGAGACCGCGAGGAAGTCCATCGACCAGCGCCTCGCAGCGGGCATCCGCACCTCCGTATCGCGCGGAGAGGTGCAGGCCGCGGTCGAGGAACTGCGCAAGCGGCCGGACGTCGAGGACCGGATCCTGCAATGGCTGTTCGCGCAGCCCGACGAGATGCTCGACCACGTCTGCTGCACCATGGTCATCGACGGCATCGTCGCCAGCGGGTCCGAGGCCATGCTCCAGCCGTCGGAGTCCGACCGCAAACTGCTCGATCGACTGAGCGACTTCGCGGGCCGCGCCAAACTCGGCGATGTGTTCGAGGACGAGTCCGACGCTCCCAAGGACCACATGGAGAGGTGGGTGAAGCAACGGCTGAAACGGACGGGGGTTCCCGCTCCGCCCGCGGGCTCCGGCCTGGTCGTCACCAGCGTCAAGGAGCTCAAGGCCATCAAGTCAGCCGTCTCCATGGGCCGACGCTACGCGGAGCTGGTCAAGGAAGCCAAGGCGACCTTGACCAAGAACCCAAAGAAGGAACTCCGGGCGATCTGGCACGATACGCTGGACGACGCATCCAAGGCGGATCTCGGCGATCTCTCCCTGGAAGACATCCTCTGGCACAAGCGCAAGGAGGTGAAAAAACGCCAGCTGGCCACGACGGTGAAGCTGATAGAGGAATCCAGAACGACGCGGTGGGCCATCCGTCTGAGCCTGCTTCCCGCCGTGGGCTTCACGGTCCTGTACTTCACTCGCAGCCAGGACGACGAGGCCAGCGTCGCGAAGCAGATCATCGAGGGCACCTACGTGGTCCTGACCGTCGCCGACACCTCCCTGGGTGTCTACGCGTTCAAGATGCGGTCCGTACCCGCCGACAAGCTCGGCCGCCTCGGCAAGTTCGCCCTCAAGGCAGGCCGTGTCCTCGGCCCGGTGCTGGACGGGATCGGCGCCGTCCTCGACGGGATGAGCGCCTACGAGCGGCTCTCGAAGGGGGACACGGTCCACGGCGTCACCTACATCGTCTCCGCTGCGGCCGGTATCACCAGTGCCGTGGCGGGCATCGTCATGCTCGCGATCGGCGCAGGGCCGATCGGGTGGGCCGTCCTGGCGTTCGCGATCTTCGTCGGCCTCGCGATGATGTTGCTGCGCGCCATCACCACCAGCAACCAGGGCCTGATCGACAGCCTCGCACGGCTCCAGCAGGCACCACGGCTCGTACCGACGGAGCTATCGATCTGGGGCGACGAGGTCATCCTCGCCGAGCAAGGGGCGGACGCCCACGGGGCCCGCATTCAGGCGCGGTCCGCGGCGCTCTGGGATCTCCTCGCCGTCGCGAACGAGCACCACGGGGCCGATCGGGAGTACTACAGGAGATCCCATTCCCATGAGGTCTCGATGCGCGAGGCGCTTCGTGCGCTCGAGGATGCGCTGGGTCGAGCGAACATCAGCTTCGGTCACGAATCGTTCCCCGACGAGCGCAGTGCGATCGGCACTACGTTGACCACACACCGATGGTGGATCGCCGACGTGACATCCCGGCGAGACTACGCGAAGGTCCTCACGACTCTGGTGGGCAAGGAGCGAGCAGACCGTTGACCTGGGCGGTATGCCTCACTGCCCGCAAGATGGCGGTCAGCCCTGGGGATGGTCGGCTCGGACCTCGGCGATGGGCTCCAGATCCAGGCTGATCTTCAATCCGTCGGCGGTCGGCTCGACCACGGTGTAATGCGGCCGCAGCACGTCGAGCACCTGATCCACGTTCAGCCCCGGCCGCATCCAGCCCACGACGTCGCGCCGGGCGTCCAGATCCGCAGCCGTTCCGTGGGTCAGCGGCGGGTTCTTGCCGCAGAAGGCCCGCTCGTATACGTCGACCAGGGGGTGGGTCCAGTGGTCCGGGGCGTACTCTTGCCGCATCCGCAGCTGCTCGACGCGCGACTTGGTCTGCTCCAGCTCATCGACCCTCTCCGCCAGTTCGCCGGTGCAGGTCTGCTCGTACGTGGCTTCCCTGTCCAGGATCGTGGCCTCGAACTCCCGGTTCCAGGGCCAGAACACCTCCGGGTGCGGCGGGGGAGGCTGCTGCGGTAGCGAGCGGCGCGGACGCGGCTGCTCGATCCAGATCGTGGCCTCCCACCCGTCCGTGGAGGCGAACTGATCGACCAGCCGCACCTCGCCGGACTCGCCCGACGTCGCCGACGTCCCCTTGATCAGCCGACGCACCGTGAACCAGCCGCGCTGCGTCAGGCCGTCGATCAGGGTCACCGCGACCTCGGGAGGACCCGCGCCGACGAAGTGGACCACGGTCGAGCGATCGAACTCGCTGCGGACCGTCATCTCGACGCTGGGGAAGGCAGCCACCACCCCCTCGGCCGAGGCCACGGCCAGGGGTAACCGGTGGGCGTAGGCCTCGAGTTCGACCAGGTCCTCCTTCAGCCGGTCCACGTCCCTGCCGAACTGGTCGAGGTTCTCCACGATCGCCTCGCACATGTCGATCTCCCCGATCAGGTACGAGTTGCGCTCGCGCAGCGCGCCGTGTTCCGCACGATCCACGACGTGGAAATGGACCAGCGAGTAGGCCGTCACCCCCAGCACCACCACGGACCCCACGGCAAACGCGATCCCCCATTTCCGCGACCTCGACATGACCACCCCTCAATCCCAGGGAATCACCGTCTCGTCATCCACGTCGATCCGCCCCACCACCCACGCGTCCCCCACGAACGTCATCTCGATCTCGCAGCGGATGCCCGTCGGATCGAACTGCCCCTCGAACGTGCAGCTGATCTCGCTGCATTCGAGCGTGTCCAGCCTCACCCAGGTGTGCCCGGCCAGCGGGCGGAACTCGTCGATGCGGTCGCGCAGATCGCCCACTTCGTGGTTCGCCTGCTCGCCGGGATCGATCCGCTCGTGGACGTCGTCGAAGTCGCGCACCTGCACGTCGGTGAAGAACGCCTTGGCCGACTTGCGGGCCTTGCGCTCGTGGCTGGCGCCGCAGCACCCCGCCAGCAGCGTCAGGGCAGCCACTACGACGGTCGTCGAGAGGAGGCGCGTGCGGATCATGGATTCCTCGCAGGCTCCTTCAGGGGGCCGATCCCTCGTCGGGGGGCAGGGTGCCCTCGCCGAGCCGTTGGCACAGATCGCTCAGCTGCGCGACGGTACGCAGGCGAGCACGGATTGCCTCGGGAGACATGTCCACCGGTTCGAGCTGGTCCAGCCGAACTCTCCTCAGACTCGAGACCACGCGAAGCCGGTCCACGACGGCTTGCGGCGACATGTCAGCCATCGTCCCCCTCCTCCAGCGCCCGGATATCGGCCAGGTCCCGCAGCCGGCCGCTGGCGGCCTTCATCTTCATCAGCCCAGCTCGCGAGGCGACCCACAGTCCCCCTTCGGTCGTGTCCACCCGTTCCCGGGAGTCCCAGACGTGCTGCAGCGTGGGCCCCGACAGCAGCAGGTCCAGCGTCAGCAGGCCCTCGGGGTCGGCCTTGCTGACCCTCTGGATCGAGACACCGCTGTCCGTGAACGTCATCGGCTCGGCAGGGAGGTCGAAGCCGCAGCGTGCGACCGAGGCCAGCGTGGCGTCGAGATCCCCGGGCCGGATCAGCAGGTCGATGTCCTGGGTCGCCCGCGCGACGCCGTGCACGGCAAGGGCCAGGGCACCGACCACGGCGTACTCGACGCCATCTTCCTCCAGCGCGTCGAGGATCGCGCGAAACTCTCGGTAGAGGTCCAGGGGCATCGCCTCTCCGTCCCGACCGTGCGTCACCCGCGCCGCACGACCACCTTCAATCTACCACGCGGGTCGGCGGACGGAATCAAGCCGGGAACAAGCGCTCCAGCGCCCCGTCCGCGGACACCCCCTCCTCGATGATCGCCTTCAAGGTCGGCAGCATGCCGTCCATGGCCGTGATGCACAGCAACGTGGCGCGCTGGAGCGCTTGCGGGGAGGGATCACCCTCGGACGCGTCCACGCCGATGCGGAAGCGGATCTCACCGTCCTCCCGGTCCAGGACCCAGGCCCCCACGGTCAGGCCGAAGTTGATCCGCTCGAGGAAGACGGTGACGTCGTCGAATCGCTCCGGCGGGCTCTCGATCGGTGCGCGGCTGAACATGGTCACCACGCGCAGATCCTCGTGGGGCGCGACGACGAAGACCCACTGGCCGTTCTTGCCCTCGTACTGGGCGGTGAGGATGGGCTGATCGGGGACCTGTACCATGGGCCACTCGGCCTGGGCGTAGAAGTCCTGGAGGTGCTGGAGGAGATCGGTCACGGGTGCCTCGCGGTGGGTCGGTTGCGGACGATGGTCCACCACCTTACCACCGGCCCCACGCCGCCACTGGCCCTGGAGAAGCTCGGGACACCTTCGTGCCTCAGTGGAACAGCACGAAGTCCAGCGGCGTGAAGTAGACCATCCGCGTGGCCGACAGCACATCGAACAGGTGCTCTTCGTCGTACCACGGTGCCAGCCTCCGTCCGCTCAGCTCGAACACCGATCCACAGTCCACCACCCCGTTGTTGAACACGTCGTTGCTCGTCTCGAACACCAGCTCCAGCGACGTCCCGTCGAACGCGCCGGTCACGCTCATGTCGAACGACCCTCGCCTGCTCTCCCACTGGTTCTGTGTCTCGAAACTCCCATCACCGCGCATGGTGGCCTGGAAGCGAATGCCGTGCCCCGAGAACAGCAACACGTTGCCCTGCTGGAACACCAGCGCCGGAAACTCGAACGGCGACGGGAACACGCTGAACTGCGATCCCAGCGACACGCAGTCCTGCTCGACGATCTCCGCGGTCAGGGCGTAGAACCCCTCCACGCTGGGCGCCGTGCTCGTGGGCTCCGCCCAGGCCTCCTGCACACCGCCGATCTCCAGCACGTCACCACCCCCCGACCTGCTGTGCCGGCTCAGCCGTCCACCGATGGCACCATCGCGGTACAGCCCCTCGAAGCTCGACGTGAACATCGAGCCCACGAACTCCTCCCCATGCAGATACCCGTCCGCCTCCAGCCGCGTCAGGAACGTCCCGTACGGCCCGAAGAACAGCACCCAACCATCATCCTCCATCACGTACCAGGCCCTCTCCACCCCCTCCCCCACCTCGTCCGAAGCCGCGTCCGCCACCACCTCGAACGCGTACACCCCCTCCACGTCCAGGCCCACGCCGAACAACTCCGGCTCCGCCGCACAGCCCTCCACCGCCACCAGCACAAGTCCCAGCAGCGGCACCCTCCATGTCGGTGTTTTCCGGACTCTCCGAACTCGGCCCCAGATCCGGGCCCACGCTCCCTCGCCAGACATCCCCAGGTCCCACTGCCCCGCTACTCACCGGCGCAGAAGGCTGAGACCGTCCGACCGTGTGAATCGCTCCTACGAATTCCAACCGGACCCGGCTGGACAGGGGAACAACGAGGCGGAAACTGGCGGGGGAGGATCGCGCTAGTCGAGGTACGGGTCCTCACCAAGCGGGTCGCCATTCTCATCGATGGCAGGTTCGGGTCGGACGTGCGCCGTCTCCAGCGGGCCGGTCCTGATCCCCTCGTACCCGGTCTCCAGCCGCAGCGCCCCCGCGAGGATCACCCCCGGCGCGATCTCGCACCCCGCCGCATACTCCACGGAGATCACCCCGGCGGTGATGTCGCCGTAGATCATCTCCTCGGCCTCGCGATCCCGTTCGAACCGCCCCTCCGCCAGGCTCAGGCCCACCGCCAGGCACGACTCGTTCCCGCCGAGGTCCAGGCCCAGCAGCATGGCGAACGCACCGTGGTCGTCGACCAGCCCGGCCAGCCGCGTGCCCTCTTCCCCGATCGTGCCGATGTTCACCGCGTTGATCAGCGCGTTGTCCTCCCCCAGCGGCTGGTAGATCGCCACCTCGTCCCAGTACGCCTCGGACGGGCACAGTGTGTCGGCGCCCGAGCAGATCTCGTCGTACGCGATCGCCAGGTCGCCGCCCAATGGGATCTCCCCCCCGTTCATCGCATCCAGCTCCACCACCAGATCGTCATCGAGGTACACGCGGATCACGTCGTCGTAGACCAGATCGTAGTTTCCCTCCACCGGTACCGGCCGCCCGATGTCCCAGCACGCAGACAGGGCGCAGGTCATGTGTGTCTGCTTAAGCCAGAACTCCACGATATCCTTACGTTTCCCCCTGCCT
>CAZLEO010000245.1:0-14118 GCA_964558555.1 uncultured Rickettsiales bacterium
CACGTCGTCGCAGGCCACCTCGGTCACCCCGGGGGAGATCGTCGCGTCCCCGTCGTCGCAGTCGCCGTCGGCCTCGGTGAAGCCGTCGCCGTCGTCGTCCACCGCGTCGGAGTCGAACGTCCACACGGGCGAGGTCCAGATCTTCACGGTGTCGTCCACGCCACCGTCGAGGCACACGATCCCCTGGTCCGCCCACCAGGACGCGCCGTCCACGGTGACGACGGCGTAGGCAAACCACGGATCCGGCCGCGCCCCGATCGCGATCTGGTGGGTCCCCGGCGTGACCTCTGGCACCGGAGTGGTCGCCCCGTGGATGTCGTACACCTCCACCGCCGTGACGTAGGGCGCGAAGGAGGCCGGGAAGGAGACGCGCAGCACGATCCCGGCGGCAGCCGGCGTCCCGACGAGGTCGCCGGCCTCACCGAGGGGGAGGCCGAACGCGCCGTGGAGGGTCAGGATCGTCGGCACCATCGGTCCACTCGTCGCGAACGTGTGGCGGGCCACCAGCGCGTCGTGCACCGCCGCGCGGTCGAAGGGGGTCCCGGCGTCGAGGACGACGGCGGTGAGGCTCCCCGAATAGGGCAGGCCGTGGTGCTGTTCCTCGTGACAGATCATCCCTGGCAGCGTGTCGTGGAAGTCGGTCCCGCCGACGAAGCCCAGAGGGTACCCGTGGGTGATGAGGGCCGTGTTGACCGTGCCCTCCTCCACGGTCTCGGACCAGAGGGGATCGTAGGGGGCCGCGTCCGGGAGGTCCCGCGAATTGCCCTGTCCCGAGTAGATCTCCACCAACGGCGCGAGTTCGGGATCGTGGCAGGTCCAGTCCGTTCCGGCGGGCCTCGACGCGGCCGGGTGGTGCGGGATGAGCACCAGGGGCCCCAGGGCGGTGGAGAGGTCGCGCGCGTTGTCCCACAGGGAGTCGCAATCGGCCGGGCGGCCCGTCTCCTCGAAGTCGGCGGGCACGGAGTCGGCGTAGTCCGCGTCGTCGCCGAAGAAGATGGCGTTCTTGTGCCCGAGCTCGGAGTCGTCGGGCAAGAGGAAGTCGATCTCGGCGCCCAGCAACGCGACAAAACCTCCGGCCGGATCGTGGGCCGCCTCCACCAGGGCCAGCGTCTCGAGCCACGCCGGTTCGGTCAGCGCACGCACTCCGCTGACGTGATCGGTGATGGCGGCGAAGTCGAGGCCGGCGTCGTACCGCGCGGTGTCGAAGTAGGCCGAGAAGTCCCCGCACCCGACGCCGTTGCAGTTGCCCAGGTCGGTGCTCCCCCCGTCGCTGCTGTACCCGGTGTGGCAGTGGAGCTCCCCGAAGTACACGTCGTGATCATCCAGGGACTCCGCCGCACGGACCGCGTGCACGAGGGTCAAGGCTGTCACGAGGATCACCCCGTGACCTGCGAGCACTGCGAGGGGACGGGCAATACCCACGATTCGATTATGGGTGCTTTCTCCCTTTCTTGGCAGCCCCCCCTGCTGGACGCGGGCGCGCGGCCCATGTATCCGTGGGAGATGGACACGCGCGACACCCATGGCGCCGACGATCCCGCGCTGCTGGCGCGCCGGATGTTCCGCACGTCCACCGCGACCGCGGCGGCGCTGGCGCTTCTGGTGGGCGTCGCCATGGCGCTGTTCGACGGCCGGCTCGCCGCGCTGGACGCGGACCTCGCGCGGGAGCGGCTGCTGACGCGGAACGCGCTCGGCCCACGGGTCGCGGGTTCGTGGACCCTGGAGCGCGACGGCAGCGCCGCGGCCGGGAAGTTCGACCGCGCGACGCCGTCGCCGTCCTTTGGAGACCTCGCCGCCTACGAGCTCTCGCCCGAGCTCGTCCCCGATCCGCCCTTCGAGATCCACGTCAGGACGCGCGCCTCGGAGCCCGATCTGGGTCCGCGGGTGGTGTTCGCCACCGGACCTCAGGGCGAGTGTGGCGTGGATCTCAACGGCCCCGGCATCTCCAGCCACGCGGTGTTCCACCGCCGCGGCGACTACTCCGAGCAGGTCGCCCAGCTCGACGTCCACGCGGATCACGAGGGGAGGCGCTACCACGAGTTCGTCCTGCGGGTGGAGGACGGGTGGCTCGGTCTGGGCGTGCACGGAGCTCAGACGACCACGGCGGTACCCACCTGTGACGGCGAGTCCCGGGCGCGAGTGGAGTTGCGGGATCGTGACGCCGCATCACCGCTGGACCGCGTACGCGTCGTGTCGGGCGACGGAGACGTCCTCCACGAGCAGTCCTTCGGCATGGCCGGGTGGACAGCGGCGCTGAGCCCGGACGTCCGCGGCGCGCCGGGCTGGAAGCGGGTGGCGGGCCTGGTGGTCCTGCTGGCCCTGATCTCCCTCGTCGAGGGCCTGTGCCTGTACGCGATCGTGCGATGGAGACCCGTGTTCGCGAACCGGTACTCACGCACCGCGCTACTCGCGACCCCGGCCCTGGCCGCGCTGGCGCTGGTGGTGCGCGACGTGCTCGAGATCTCGGTGGTCTCCGCCGCTGCCGCCGTCGCCGTGATCCTTGCCGCGCGCCTCGTGGCATTCCTGCACCACGACACGGCGCCGGAGGCGGCGCCTCGGCGACCGATCACGTGGCACGTGATCGGGTGGGGGCTCTACGGAGTCGGCTGCGGGCTGGTGTGGTGGTGGGAGAACGTCCGCTTCGTGGAGGTCGGGTGGGGGCTGGGTCTGGCCGCGGTCTTCGGGCCCCCCGTCTTCGGCGCAATCGCGGCAGCGGCGGGACGGCGACCGGATCCCGTCCCGGTGCTGTTGTCCGCCGCCCAGCTCCCCGCGATCGCCGCGGTCGTACTGGCGGCCCCCACGTCGTCCCCCCTGGGCCTGGTCGCCCTGGGCACCCTGCCCTGGCTGGTGGTGGAGAACCAGCGGGTCGCCGGCGCCCCCCGGTTCCGCGGAGCCGCAGGGATCGCATTCGTATGCCTGCTCGCCCTCGCTGGCGTGGCCGCCGAGAACGCCCTGCGCCGCGACGTCTGGGCCAATCCCCACTTCCTCTGGGAGCCTCGCGTGCGCGCGAGGCTCCCGGACTTCCTGACCCACGAGGTGGGCGATCGCAGCCTGATCCAGTGGACGCGGGACGCCCCCCCCGACGACGTACTGGATATCGAGGGCGTCGTGCACCCGGTCCGCAAGGGTCCCGATGTGTTCCGCGTTCTGTGCCTGGGCAGCTCGTCCACCGCCGGGGTCGGGGCGACGGATCCGGCCACCCACGGCTACCCCGCGGCGCTGGAGCGGAGGCTCCAGGAGCGCACCGAGCGCCCCGTGGAGGTGGTCAACGCCGGTATCCCCGGCGCCCAGCTGTACACCCTGTGGGTGCTGTTCGACCACGCCTTCGTCCACCTGGACCCCGATCTGGTGGTGCTCTACTACGGGTTCAACGGCGAGATCTTCGGCTCCCAGGACTACTACGACCACCTGCGCGAGCGCCTCGCCGCGAGCCCCCACATCGACACGCGCGAGGAGATGTGGGTCGCCACCCACCTGCGCTGGACCCCCCCGTGGATGGTGGACGGCTTCCTGGCCGCGGCCCGCTCCCGGACGTTCATGGCCGCGGTGGACGGGGTGAACACCCTGCGGGCGGGGGGAGTCGAGGTCGTGAATCCCGCCGATACGGCGAGCGAGGACTCCGCCGCCCACATCACCGCGGCCTGCGTCGAGCGCGGCATCCCCATCGTGCTCGCCCCCGAGGTCATCGCCTACGAGGTGGGTACGGACCTGCGCAGCCACCCCTACCACGAGGCGTTCGAGATCCTCGGGGAGCGCCACGCCGGGCAGGGGGTCCACGTGGTGGACCTGGTGGAGCACTTCACCCCGGCCATGGCCTCGGTGTGGATGGTGGACTTCGTCCACATGCGCAACGGTGGGTACGCCCACCTCGCCGACGGCGTGGTGGAGTTCCTCTGGGAGCGGGATCTCGTTCCTGCAGAGCAGCCCGCCGAGGAGTGATGGGCGTCAGCGCGCGCGGCGGCGAAGCAGCGCCAGGCCGAGGACGGCCAGCGAGGCCGCGCCGATCGGCACTACGGGGGCCCCTGCGGACCGGCAGGCGCAGTCGGCGGTCACGTCTCCCCGGCTGAAGGGTTCGGGCACGGTCTCGTGGTCGTGGTCGTCGTCGCTGACGTCGTCGTCGTCGAGGTCGTCGTCGTCCCCTCCCCCGCACTCGTCGTCCGCGCCGTCCACGGCGCCATCGCAGTCGTTGTCCAGGCCGTCGCCGCACACCTCGGCCAGCCCGACGTGGGCCTGGGCCGTGGAGTCGTCGCAGTCCGAACGCAGCAGGCACAGGGGGTCGTCGCAACCCTCGGCGTGGTGCCCGTCGCCGTCGGCGTCGGCGCACGAGCAGATCCCGTGACCACGCAGCGCTGCGCCCACCTGCACGAACGGGCCGATGTGCCCCCCGGATCCCTGGGGGATGCCCGTGGCCACGAGCAGGTCGCGCATCTGACCGGGGTCCAGGGACACGCCGTTGTGGGCGCGGGAGACGCCCTGCAGGGACGCGCAGGCCGCGGCCACCATGGGGGAGGCGGAGCTCGTGCCGCCGAACTCGGCGGTGTAGTACTGGTCGGCGTCCGCCGGACCGCCGTACGCGCCCATGTCGCCGTACCCGGTGGTCACCACCCACTCGCCCCAGGCGTGCACGTCCACGCGGCTGCCGTAGGTGCTGAACCAGGTCTGGTCGTGGGCCGCAGTGGGCGTGCCCGCACCGACCAGGATGGCGCCGCTGTCTCCCCAGGACATGTAGTCGGCGTACACGCCGGCGTCGAGGTTCTGGTTGCCGTTGCCGGCGGCGCCCACGACGATCACGCCTGCGTCCACCCCGGATCGCGTCACCGTCCACACGGCGTGGTCCAGCTCGGCGGGGCCGTAATCCCCACCAGCGCCGGGCGCCTGCATCTCCAGCAGCACCACGTCCCCCGGATCCGACCCGGCGATGGCGTTGGTGATGGCCGTGACCCGGCGGAAGTCGTCCTCCAGCGTCCACTCCGGGTAGGTGCGGACGACCACGTCCGGCGTCAGCCCGGTGCAGCCGTAGCCGTCGTCGCTGGCGACGATCTCCCCGAGGACGGCCGTGCCGTGCTCGTCGAAGTCCCACTCGAAGGAGTCCGGGTGGATCGTCTGGCCCGGTTCCAGGTGCAGGTCCACGTCGTTGAGATCCTCGTGGCTCGCGGTCCAGGCGTACTCGCAGTCCGAGACCTGCACCCCCGCGCCGGTGCCCCCCTCCAGGGCCCTGGCCGGCCCCATGTCCAGGCCGGGGTCGGGGCCGTGGTAGCCCTGGAACTGGGTCAGGTCCGGGGTGGTGGGCGGGATGTCGGTGGGGGGCGCCACGCCCAGGGCCTCGACGTCGCAGAACTCCACGACCTCGAGCCGCTGCAGCGCCGCGCCCAGGGCCTCGAGGTCCCCGGTCCGGGCGTCCGGCCACTTCACCACGAGCATCCCCGCGAGGTCGGGCTGGCATCGCCCGCTGCCCCGCTGCGCGCGCCGCTGCAGATCCTGGAGGGTCGCCTCGGGCAGCCGGATCAGGGGAGAGAACGCGACGCGCTCCGTCAGCGCCTTGACCTCGGTCAGGTCGGCGGCGGACAGGGACACCAGCGCGCCGTCCTCGTCGGCCCGCGCCTTCACGTCGTCGGCGAACTTCACCACCAGGCGGTACCCGCCCCAGGGTTCGGCGGTTGCCGACGACCACGCGCGCACCGGCGTCGGCGCCAGCGGCTGGCGGGGTTCACACTCCTGCGCGGGCACTGGCAGGGACGGCAGCAGCGTCAACGCGATCAGCAGGAACTTGTGCACGGCTGCTCAGTGTATCAGTGGGCGTGGTAGGCTGCCCGGGCAAAGGAGAGCCGTGCAGCGCATCTTCCCCCTCGGTCTCCCTCCCCTGATCGCCCTGCTCGCCACCGGCTGCGTCGCAGACCTCGACGGCGCCACGACCGCGCAGCACCGCGGCATCGTCGGCGGCACCGAGACCGACGGCTGGCCCGCGGTGGGGGTGTACATGATCGCCGGCGGCAACGGCGGCCTGTGCACCGCCACGCTGGTCCGGCCCGACGTGCTGCTCACCGCCGGCCACTGCGCCGACGAGCACGCCAGCTACGAGCTGTGGAGCAACACCGCGGACGTCTGGGACGACTACGGCGGGGACTGGCACGTGGCCACCGAGGTACACATCCACCCCCTCTACGAGGCCGGCGAGTCCTCGTACGCCCACGACCTCGCCGTGCTGCTGCTCGACGAGCCCATCGAGGACGTCCAGTACATCCCGGTGAACACCGAGCCGGTGGACTACACCTGGCAGGATCTGTGGCTGCACTTCGTCGGCTACGGCTCGGACAGCTACTACGGCGGCCCCGGCTCCGGGTTGAAGCGCGAGACCGACATCCAGATCTACGACTACTACCCGGAGACCATCATCACCTACACGTCCGGGACCAACACCTGCACAGGGGACTCGGGGGGGCCCGCATTCGTCGAGCGGGACGGGAACTGGTACGTGGCCGGGGTGATCTCCTCCGGGTTCGCCTGGCAGTCGGGCGCGGACAGCTGCCACGGCGGCGGCATCCAGATGCGTGTGGACCACGAGCTGGACTTCCTCTCGGAGTTCTTCGATCCGTACGAGACGCCTTACGAGGACCTGGCGGACGACGACGACGACACGATCGCCGACGACGACGACAGCGCAGAGGACGAGGACGACTCGGGCTGCGGGTGCACCCAGGCCGGCGCGCCGTCGCAGGTCGGGCTGCTGCTGGTGATGCTGGGGTGGGCGATCGCTGCGCGGAGGCGGCTCAGAACCTGAACAGGATCCCGCCGCGGACGGACGCCACGAACGCGGCGTCGGAGTACCCCGCCTCGTTGGACAGCGCCGCGATGTCCTTGGAGTACGCCAGCCCGGCGGTGCCGTTGACCACCAGCCCGACGCCCCGCCCCACAGCGAACTCCGCGCCGCCCTGGACACGAGCCCCGGGCGCCACGTGGACCTTGCCGCTGTCGGGATCGATGAAGTAGCTGAACAGCAGCGCGCCCACGCCGACGAAGGGCCGGACCGGGCTGTCGGGTTTCTTGAACACCACCCCCACGGAGGCCGGCACGAGGAAGTAGGTGTGGGTCTGCTCGTCGGCCGTGTCCTGGGGCGACCGGCTCAGCCAGCCGCCCACCTCTGCGTCGAGCCACACGGCGGGGTGCAGGGCCAGGCCGAACCCCACGGCCAGGTCCAGCGACGGGTTCTGGAAGTACGCGAGCCCCGCGGTGATGCGCAGCGCCGCGCGCGGCGGCCCCTGCACGTTCGGCACGTCGGCCCGCGCGGCGGTGCGGTCGGAGCGCTCGCCGCTGCTGTCGTGGGGTGGATCGTGCCGGAGCTCGGCGGCCTCGGCGTCGTCGTCCACCTCGTCCTCGACGACGGGCTCGTCCTCGATGACGAGCTCGTCCGCGGCCTCGCGCTCGGGCTCGGGCTCGGGCTCGGACTCGGACTCGAACTCTGGCTCGGACTCCTCGATGTCGTTGCCGTACATCGGTTCGTCGTCGTACAGGGGCTCCTCGTCGAACTGCAGGTCGTCCTCGATCAGGGGCTCCTCTTCTTCCTCCTCGTCCCCGGACCGTCGGTCGCGGCCGCCGCGGTCGCGGACCCTCACATCGGGCTCCTCGTATCGCGGCTCCTCGTATCGCGGCTCCTCGTACCGATCCTCCTCGTCGTACTCGTGGTCCGCGGACTCCTCCTCGTCCCCCCCGCGGGCCTCGTCCTCGTCGGCGGCGAAGCCGTCGAGGGACTCCAGGGACAGCGACTCCAGCACCGCGTCGAGTTCCTCGTCCTCGGTGGGCTCGGCGTCGTACTCCCTCTCCGGCGTGGGGCTCTCGAACTCCTCCGGTGGCGGCAGATCCAGCCGGTCCGCCAGCGCCGTGTCCTCCTCCTCGACGGGCGCCTCGTCCTGGGTCGTCGACGGCGCCACCCCGAACAGGGTCGCCGCCGAACGGATCACGTGGTCAGCGCGCTGCCCGGGATCCCTCGGCACCTCCCCCTGGATGCTCCCCGTGAATCGCCCCCGGCTCACGTGGTACAGCCGCAGCCGCAGCGAGAACTCCTCGCCGTCGTAGTGCACCGCCCCCGTCACCACCCGCTCCAGCTCCCTCTCGACGGCGAACGCCGCGAGGCAGTCCTCCTCGCCGGGGCACCCATCCTCAAACTGGCTCGAGACGTACTGCTCGACCGACTCGCACGCCCCGTTCGCCTCGATCTCCGACGCGGTCAGCGACGTCAGGCTCACCACGATGTTCCGCGTGATCAGATCCCCGGTCCCGCCGAATTCCATGACGCCGCAGGTCTGGGCGGCGGCCGCAGCGGGGAGGATCGTCGTCAGGAGCAAGGCGAGCGCGAATCTCATGGGTGCACCTCCAGGCCGGGTGACGCGCGAGGCATTATCTCACATCGCTCGCCTCCCCTCCCCAATTGACGATCCCAATTTCCACCGCTATCGTGGACTTCGGACCCTCAGATCGCCCGCACGAGGAGATTCGAAGTGCCCTGCTGCACCTTCGACAAGCGCCCGGACTCCTTCCACCCCGTGGGCATCTTCTTCGTGTGCGGTTTCCTGCTCGTGGCGATGGTGCCCGTGGCTGCGGTGCTGTCGGTGGTGGGCCTGGCGGTGCCGCCGTTGCGCGCGCTGGCCGCGCGGGCGTGGTCCCTGCTGGCGGTGACCCGGGGGGTGGTGGCATCGGACTTCCTGCACCCGCGACACCGTTGCGCCCTGTCGGCGAGGCTGATGGACCGCAGCCCGTTCCTCGCGGGCCTGGTCTACCGTCACCTGAACCTGGCGGCGCTGGCGGCGCTGTGGGGATTGGTGGCCGCGGGTACGGCGGCGGGGACAGCCGCGGCCTTGTGGATCTGACGCGCCGGCCGTAGCCTTGACGACAGCATGACCTTTGACGTGGATGCCCTCAGAGCGGACTTCCCTGCCCTGTCCCAGACGGTGGACGGCAAGCCCGTGGTGTACCTGGACAACGCGTGCATGACCCTCAAGCCGGAGCCGGTGCTCGAGGCGATGCAGGCGTACTACCACGAGTTCCCCGGGTGTCACGGCCGGGCGGCTCACGCGTTCGCGCGGCGGGCCACGGACGCATACGAGGCGGCGCGCGGCTCCATGGCGCGGCTCATCGGCGCGAGATCGCCGCGGCAGGTCGTGTTCACCAAGAACACCACCGAGGCGGTGAACCTCGTGGCGTCCGGGCTGCGGTGGCGTGACGGCGACGAGGTGCTCACCAGCGATCTGGAGCACAACTCGAACCTGCTGCCCTGGGAGGCTGCGCGCCGCCGCAACGGGGTGCGGATACGGCGCTTTGCGCTGGCCCCGGACGGCAGCTTCGACCGCGAGGCCTTCACTCGCGCGTTGACCCCCTCGGTGAGGCTGGTGTCCGTGTTCCACACGTCCAACGTCACCGGGGTCTCCCTGCCCCTGCCATGGATCGTGGACCAGGCGCACGCGAACGGATCGCTGGTGTTGGTGGACGCGTCTCAGGGGGTGGGCATCGATCGCGTGGACGTGGCGCGGCTGGACGTGGACCTGCTGGCCATGTCCATGCACAAGGTGATGGGGCCCACCGGGGTGGGGCTGCTGTACGGCAAGGCCGACCTCCTCGAGGACCTGGCGCCGCTGCTGTACGGCGGCGAGATGATCTCGGACGTGCGCTACGAGGAGTTCTCCCTCGCGGCGGTGCCGGACCGCTTCGAGGCGGGCCTGCAGAACTATGCGGGCATCATCGGCGCGGGCGCGGCGGCGGACTACCTGGGGCGGCTGCCCGTGGACGAGGCCGCGGCCCACCTGACCGCCCTCAACCGCTGCGCCACCGAGGGGCTCGCCGGCGTGGAGCGGGTGCGCATCCTGGGGCCAGAGCGGGCCGAGGAACGGCACGGCGTGCTGAATTTCCAGCTGCAGGGCACGCCATCGGAGCACGTGGCCCGCATCCTCGACGAGTCGCGCAACATCATGGTCCGCGCCGGCGTGCACTGCGCCCACTCCTGGTACCACGCGAGGGGCGAGGAGACGTCGGTGCGCGCGTCGTTCTACCTTTACAACACCCTGGACGAGGCGAAACTGCTGGCGCGCTCGGTGGGGGAGATCGCTCGATTCTTCGGCTGATCCGAGGGCCTCGGACCGCCGGGATCGTTGGCCATCTCAATTTCTATTATTAAGATGGACATTAAGGTGTCCCCATGACCGTGTACCTGGACCACAACGCCACGACGCCGCCCCACGACGAAGTCGTGCAGGCCATGTTGCCGTACCTCGGCGCCGCGTTCGGCAACGCGTCGAGCGACCACGGCCCCGGCCGCGCGGCCCGCGACGCGGTGGAGCGAGCGCGGGAGCAGGTGGCGGCGCTGATCGGCTGCGATCCCGACGAGATCCTGTTCACCGGCAGCGGCACCGAGGCCTGCAACATGGCCCTGCGCGGCGTGGCCGCCGCCCGCACGTCGGGCGACCGGCTCGTGGTGAGTCCAGTGGAGCACCACGCCGTGGGGGACACGGCCGCGGCGCTGGCCGACGAGGGGCTGGCCCTGACCTGGCTGGAGGTGGACGACCAGGGTCGCGTCGACCCAGCCGCGGTGGCCAGGGCTGCGGACGCCGACACGTTCCTCGTCAGCGTCATGCACGCCAACAACGAGGTGGGCACCGTCCAGCCCATCGCCGCCATCGGCCGGGCGCTGGCCGACCGGGACGTGCTCTTCCACACCGACGGCGTGCAGAGCGCGGGCAAGATCGAGGTGGACGTGGACACGCTGGGCGTGGACCTGCTGTCCATGTCGGGCCACAAGATCCACGGACCCCAGGGGGTGGGCGCCCTCTACATCCGGCGCGGCACGCCCATCCGCAACATCCTCTTCGGCGGCGCCCAGGAGGAGGGCATGCGGCCGGGGACCTACAACCTCCCCGGCATCGTGGGCATGGGAACGGCCGCGGCGATCGCGGCGAAGAACCTGGCGCTGGACTCCGCCTACGTGGAGTCCCTACGCGACGACCTGGAGGCCGGCATCCGGCAGCTCGCGCCCGACGCCGTCGTCCTGGCCAGCGGAGTGGACCGCCTGCCCGGCACGGCCCTGGTGTGCTTCCCGGGCCGGGAGAACCGCTCCCTGGCCGAGAACCTGGACCTCGCGGGCATCGCCGTGTCCATCGGCTCGGCATGCTCCACGGGCGCCACCGAGGCCTCCCACGTGCTCGCCGCCATGGGCGTCGAGCCGCAGCTGGCCGGAGGAGCCATCCGGTTCTCCCTCGGCAGCAGCAACTCCCAGCAGGACGTGGCCGAGACCCTCGACGCCCTCGCGGCGATCCTGGGTCCGCGCAGCCGCAAGGGGCCCCTGTCCCGGGCGCTGTCCGCGGTGCGCTCGGTGCGCGAAGGTGTGACCCGATGAGCCAGATGGCCATGATGTTCTCCGGCGGCATGGACACCACCCTCGCCGCCGCCAAGATCCTCGACCACGGGGAGGTGGAGCGGCTGCACCTGCTGACGTTCTGCAACGGCCTCTGCGTGGGGGTGGAGCGCTCGCAGGTCCACGCGGACGAGCTGCGCCAGAAGTACGGCGCGGACCGGGTGGTCCACGAGATCATGTACGTCACCGAGCTCTTCGAGCAGATCCGCGACCCCTTGCCGGAGCTGATCCTCGAGGCGCGGTCCTCGCTCATCTTCGACCTGTGCTGCCGCCTGTCCATGGAGACGCGGGCGATCATGTACGCCCTGGACAACGACATCCCCGCCATCGCCGACGGCACGAACATCGACCAGGGCAAGCTGTTCCTGGAACGGCCCGAGTACATGCGGGTGTCCCGCGAGTACTTCGCGTCGTTCGGCATCGACTACTCCAGCCCGGTCTACGCCCGCTCCGGCGGCCGCAAGGGCCGCTGGGAGGAACTCGTCCGACGCGGCTACACCGTGGGGCCGCCGCAGCTGGAGTGGCTCAGCATCAACGCCTGCATCATGCAGCAGCCGTTCTGCCTGTTCGGCATTCACACGTTCTTCTTCACCTCGTTCATCCGCAACGCACCGATCCTGCGGAGGCTGATCCGCCGGGTGAACCTGCCCCTGGACCGGGCCATCCACATGCGGCGCGGCCGACAGGAAGTGGCGCGCAGGCTCGTCGAGGAGCACGTCTCGTTCCACGAGGGCCCCGAGGAAGGCATCCGCATCGCCGAGCAGTTCTGCACCACCAAGCTGTGCGGCCAGAACTCCGTGGAGCTGGCCTTCCCGCGCGGCACGCGCATCGACGTGGAGAGCCTGGCGGGCCTGTGGGCCGGCGAAGGCCGCGTGGCCCGCGAGGGTGACCTGATCACCCTGCAATCCAACGGCGTCGAGGTGCGAGCCTTCCCCAACGGACGCGTGGTGGTGCGCGGCACCCGGGACCGCGAGGAGGCCAACGAGCTGTTCGAGCGGCTGGTGGCCCCCCACGACGTGTTCGAACGCCCCGCCTGATCTCCTGTCCTGTAGTTCTCGCTGCCCTTGACTCGCCCCCATCCGTAGCTATGGGTAGTATGTCTATCTAATTCATAGAGATTCGTCTCACGCACGAGGGAACACCGATGGCAGCCATCGCCGAAAACATCACCGAGCTGGTGGGGCGCACTCCTCTGGTTCGACTCAACCGCCTCGCCGAGGGCCTCCCCGGGACCGTGGCGGTCAAGCTCGAGTCCTTCAACCCCCTGTCCAGCGTCAAGGATCGCATCGGCCTGAACATGATCGAGGCCGCCGAGCGCGAGGGGCTGCTCGGCCCGGACACCGTCGTGCTGGAGCCCACCAGCGGCAACACCGGCATCGGCCTGGCGTTCGTGTGCGCGGCCAAGGGCTACCCACTGACACTGGTGATGCCCGACACCATGAGCATCGAGCGGCGCAAGCTGCTCGCCGCCCTGGGCGCCACGCTGCTGCTGACTCCGGGCAAGCTGGGCATGGGTGGGGCCATCGGCAAGGTCGAGGAGCTCGCGGCAGCGGACCCGCGCTACTTCGTGCCCCAGCAGTTCAGCAATCCTGCCAACCCCGAGATCCACCGGCTCACCACCGCCGAGGAGATCTGGGCGGACACGGACGGGGCCGTGGACGTGTTCGTCGCCGGCGTGGGCACGGGGGGCACCATCACCGGCGTGACCCAGGTGATCAAGGAGCGCAAGCCCGAGTTCAGGTCCATCGCGGTGGAGCCGGTGGCATCGCCCGTGCTCGCCGGCGGGTCTCCAGGGCCCCACAAGATCCAGGGGATCGGCGCCGGCTTCGTCCCCGACGTGCTCGACATGGACCTCGTCGACGAGATCATCGGCGTGGACCACGAGGACGCCGGCGTCACGGCCCGCCGCCTGGCGCGGGAGGAGGGCCTCCTCGGGGGCATCTCGGCCGGGGCCAACGTGTGGGCCGCCTTGCAGGTCGCGGCCCGACCCGAGAGCGAGGGCAAGCTGATCGTGACGGTGCTCCCGGACACGGGGGAGCGCTACCTGAGCACCTGGCTGTTCGAGGAAGGTGATGTCTGACCACACACCGCACCCCGCGACGAGCGGGGCCGAGGACCTGTCCAGCGTCGTGGACGCGCTGTGCCGCGGCAACGGCCACGGGCCGCGCACCGGCTGGAACGCCTGTGACACGCCGCTACCGTCGAGGGACGCGGTGACCGAGATGGTCGAGCAGCTGCGCTCGGTGCTCTTCCCCGGCTACTTCGGCAACTCCGAGGTGAGCGCCGAGAGCGTGCGCTTCCACATGGGCGCCACCCTCGACAAGGTGCTGGCGACCATGAAGGAGCAGGTCAAGCGCGGCCTGTGCTTCGACTGCCACTACGACACCAGCGCCTGCCGCACCTGCGACGACCGGGCCCTGCGCATCACGCGCCGCTTCCTGGCCCGGCTGCCGGGGGTGCAACGCCAGCTCGATGCCGACGTCCGCGCCCACTACGAGGGGGACCCGGCTGCGGTGAACCCGGACGAGGCCGTGTTCTGCTACCCGGGCGTGCTGGCCCTGATCAGCCACCGCCTCGCGCACGAGCTCTACATCCTGGGGGTGCCGCTGATCCCCCGCATGATCAACGAGCACGCCCACTCGCTCACCGGCATCGACATCCACCCCGGCGCCACCATCGGCGAGGGCCTGTTCATCGACCACGGCACCGGCGTGGTGGTGGGC
>CAZLEO010000246.1:0-14033 GCA_964558555.1 uncultured Rickettsiales bacterium
CGACGACACGACGCCCGGCGACGACGACGACACGACGCCCGGCGACGACGACGACACGACGCCCGGCGACGACGACGACGCGACCCCCGGCGACGACGACGACGCGACCCCCGGCGACGACGACGACGCGACCCCCGGCGACGACGACGACAGCGTCGGTGACGACGACGACACCGGCCCCGTGGACGCCGACGGCGACGGCTGGGACGAGACCGTGGACTGCGACGACACGGATCCGGCGCTGAACCTCGACGACGTGGACGGCGACGGGCTGAGCACCTGCGACGGGGACTGCGCCGACACGGACGCGAGCATTCACCCCTACGCCGCCGAGGTCTGCGACGGGGTGGACAACAACTGCGACGGCACCGTGCCCGCGGAGGAGACCGACGGTGACGGAGACGGCTGGCCCGTCTGCCTGGGGGACTGCGACGACGGCGAGCCCGACGTGAACCCCGGCCACGCCGAGGTGTGTCGCGACGGCCTGGACAACGACTGCGACGGCACGGCCAACTCGTGCGAGCTCGTCGGCACGTTCGACGCCACGTCGTCGGACGTGTACATCGTCGGCGACGAGAACCACGGCCAGGCCGGGATCGCGGTGTCGGGCGCCGGGGACATGAACGGCGACGGCTACGGAGATCTGATCATCGGCGCGTACCTGTTCGACGCCGGCTACTTCACCGACAGCGGCGCCGCGTATCTCCTCAGCGGGCCGCTGACCGGGGGCATCGACCTGGGCGTGTCGGCCATCCAGCTGTCCGCGGAGACCGACGAGAACTGGGCCGGCTATGCCGTGTCCGGCGGTGGCGACGTGGACGACGACGGGTACTCGGACGTGCTCATCGGCGCGCCGCGCCGTACCGACACCTACACCGAGGCGGGTGCGGCCTACCTCGTGTACGGTCCCGTCTTCGGGGACATGAACCTGTACTCCTCGGACGCGAAGTTCACTGGCGAGGGGGACGGGGACTGGGCCGGCTCGAGCCTGGACGTGCGGGGCGACGCGGACGGCGACGGCCACGCCGACATCCTCGTCGGCTCGCCCAACGAGTCCAGCGGGCCGCACGGAGCGGGCGCCGCCTACCTGCTGTACGGCCCCCAGTACGGCGACATCCCCCTGAGCCACGCCGACGCCCGCATCGGCGGCCTGGCGGACTCGGACTTTGCCGGCGGCGCCGTGGCCTTTGCCGGGGACACCAACGGCGACGGCCTCGACGATGTGCTCGTGGGGGCCACCGGCGCCGACTTCCCCGGCGAGGACGCCGGCGCGGTCTACCTCTTCCACGGCCCGATCAGCGGCGACATGAGCGTGTCCAGCGCCGACGCCATCTTCACCGGCGAGTCCGCCGGCGACAACGCGGGTAGCTCGGTGGCCTCGGCCGGCGACACCGACGGCGACGGCAGCGCCGACATCCTCATCGGCGCGTACGGCGAGTCCAGCGGTGGATCGTGGGCAGGCGCCGCCTACCTGTTCGTGGGCTCCCAGGGCGGCAGCGTGGACCTGGGCTGGGCCGACGCCAAGCTGATCGGCGAGGCCGCCGAAGACGTCGCGGGCCTGTCGGTGGACACGGCCGGCGACGTCAATGGCGACGGCCTCGACGACCTGATCATCGGCGCCGGCGGCGAGGACTCCGTGGGGACCGACGGCGGGGCGGCCTACCTGCTGTACAGCCCCGTGTCCGGCGCCTTCGACCTCTCCCTGGCCGACGTGAAGGTCACCGGCTGGGGCGCCTTCGACCTCGCGGGCCACTCCGTGTCCTGGTGCGGCGACCTGGACGACGACGGGTACGACGACATGTTCCTGGGCAGCCCCACCGCCGACATCGGCGGCCTCGACGCGGGCGCCGCCTACGTGTTCCAGGGGGAAGGGATCTGACCCAGCCCCCGTCCACGCCTCGGACCGGCGTCCGCCCCAACCTGGTCCTGCTCGTCGTCGGCGTGGGCACCCTGCTGGGCGCCCTGGCCGGCTCCGCGGGCAACCTGGCCCTGCCCGACCTGGCCGCCGACCTCGGCCTGACCCTGGACCGCGCGGGCTGGACGGTCACCGCCTTCCTGATCACCTCCACCATCTTCATGCTCGTCGCGGGCAAGGTGGGGGACCGCGTCGGCCACCGCGCCATCTACGTGGGCGGCTTCGGCGTGATGATCGTCACCTCGGTGGCCTGCGGGGCCACCCACGACTTCGCCGTGTTGTTGGTCGCGCGCGCGCTGCAGGGGGTGGGTGGCGCCATGGTCATGGCAGCGGGGCCGGCGCTGCTGACCACGTCGTTCCCCGGCAGCCAGCGGGGCCGCGCCCTGGGCATGCTGGGGACGGCCACCTACACGGGGCTGACCTTCGGGCCGATGGTCGGTGGCGCGGTGGTGGCGGTGCTGGACTGGCGGTGGCTGTTCTTCCTGTACGTGCCCTTCGCCCTCGCCGTGGGACTGCTGGGGGTGATCTGCCTGCCGGCCGGCGCGCCCGTCCCCGCGCGCCGATCCGGTTCGATGTGGGGCCTCCACCTCTTCCGTTCGCGGGTCTTCACCGGGGCCGTGGTCAGCGCGGTGGGCAACTACGTGGCCCAGTTCGTGGTGGTCATCCTGATGCCCTTCTACCTCATCGAGGCGCTGGGTATCGCGCCGGCCCGCGCGGGCATGCTGGTGTCGGCCCAGGCCGTGGTCATGGCCGTGGTCACCTCACCGTCGGGCCGGCTCTCGGACCGCATCGGCAGCCGCGGCCTCGCCACGGGTGGGCTGGTGATCCTGGCCGCGGCGATGGTCGGCATGTCGTTCCTGGGGCCCGCGAGCACCCAGGTCCAGGTGGCCCTGTGGATGGCGGTGTCCGGCCTGGGCGCGGGGATCTTCGTCTCGCCGAACTCCAGCGCGCTGATGGGCGCGGCCCCGCAAGACGAGCAGGGGGTGGCGTCGGCGATCATGGCCGTGGCGCGGACGCTGGGCATGATCTGCGGTGTGGCCCTGGCCACCAACGTCTACCGGATCGCGGGAGGCGAGACGGGCGGCGTGTGGGGCACCGACGATTTCGCCGCGTTGCGGATCTCCCTGTGGGTCGCCGCCGGGGTCTCCCTCGCTGCGGCCGTGGCCGCGGCCTTGCGGGGCGGCGAGCGCAGCGCCTGACCGCGTCTTTGGTTGCCGTCCAGCCCCCGTCTGCCTATCATCGCGGTCGGTCCACAAGGGGGAATCCCGCCGCCGTTGGACTTCGATCGCCGCAGGCGTGGGCACCTGGCGATCCCCTCGAAGAAAAACGTGGCGCGGGTAGTCCCATAGAGACGGCGCGCGCTCAGTGCGTCGAGAAGAAGAGAGGGACGTCATGCTTCGTTCGATCACAACCCTGGCCGTCGTCTTGCTGTTTGCCTTCCCCGCCCTGGCCCAGGACGCCGGCGCCGACCGCACCACGGAGCTCGTCAACACGTTCTGCCAGGTGAAGCCGCTGCCCGACGAGGGCGCGCTCTCCGACGCGGACCGCGCGGGCAACAAGGCCGCGTTTGCCAGGCTCGACGCGCTGTTCGACTTCGACACGCTCACGTCCACGGCCATGGAGCCCCACAAGGCCCAGCTCACCGACGCCCAGCTGACGACGTACTCCACGAAGTTCCGGGAGATGATCCGGTTGATGGCGTTCCCCAACGCGGGCCAGGCGTTCAGCAAGGCCGAGTGGTCGGTCCTGGAGTCCGCGGCCACCTCCACCGGCGGCTACGACACCACGGTGGAGCTGTCCTGGGAGGAGAACGACCTCGAGCTGGAGATCACCTTCCACTGGTCCGACGCCGGCGGGACGCTGCGCCTGGTGGACGTGAGCTTCGACGGCGACTCGCTGATCAAGGACTACCAGAACCAGTTCGGTCGCATCCTCAACAAGGAGGGCGTGGACGATTTCATGAAGCGCCTGAGCGACAAGCACGCCGAGATCCTCGAGAAGCGCCAGGGGGTCCTGTGATCCTGCGGCGAGGGGCGTCGATCCTGGCCGCCCTCGTCCTCACGCTGCTGGTCGCGCCGCCCGCCATCGGGCAGGACGAGACCGCCGCGCCCACGGTGGACCTCGCGGCCGTGGCCCTGGGGATACCCGACACCGCCGGCCCCCTGTCCGTGGACGACTGCGTGGCCATCGCCCTGAGCACCAACGCCAAGATCGCCGAGGCCGAGGCCCGCGTGGACGAGTACAAGGCGCGGATGCGCGAGGTGCAGTCGATCTTCTATCCCAAGCTCATGGGCCTGGCGATCATCGCCCCCATGTTCGGCGTGGACGCCACCTTCGACACCCAGGGCACGCTGCAGTCGTACGAGCGCAACTACGGCATCACCCACTGGGGTCCGTACTTCCACATCGAGGCCATCCTGGCCCAGCCCTTCTACACCTTCGGCCGGGCCAAGGCGGGCAAGCGCGCCGCGTCGGCGTTCGTGGACGTACAGCAGGCGAGGGTGCGCGAGTCCGAGAACGTGGTCGCGCTGGAGGTGCGCAAGTTCTACTACACGCACCTGTTCGCCTCGGCCATGCTCCCGTCCCTCGACTACGCCGAGGAGATCCTGGTCTCCGCGGCCGAGGAAGCGCAGAAGATGTACGACGACGCCACCGGCGACGTCACCAAGGTCGATCTGATGAAGCTCGAATACGCGGCCGCCGAGCTCGCCAAGATGCAGCTCATGGCCGCCCAGGGCGCCGACCTGTCCCTGTCCGCGCTCAAGCACACCATGGGGCTGCCCGACAGCACGCACATCGAGCTCGCCGACGCCAAGCTGCCCAAGCTGCCCCGCGAGCTCGGGATCGAGTCCCTGCCCGATCTGATGCTCCAGGCGTCCACGGAGCGCCCGGAGTGGGGCATGCTCGAGAGCGGCAAGGAGGCCGCCCTGGCCTGGGAGCAGGCCGAGCGCCTCGCCGACGCCCCGGTGCTCGCCGTGGCCGGTCAGGTCCGCGCCGACTGGGCCCCCTCCCGCACCGACGCCGACAGCCCCTACTACAACGACCCCTACAACGGCGCCATCGGCGGCGTCGGCGTGGCCGTGCAGTTCAACCTCGACCCGGCCAAGAGCCGCGCCCGCGCCGATATCGCCGAGTTCACCGGCGAGCAGGTCGAGGCCATGCAGCGCTTTGCCTCCACCGGCATCCCCCTGCAGCTCAAGAAGGCCCACTCGGACGTGGAGCACTACCACGAGATGACCGAGCTCTCGGCCGACGGCGCCAAGGCGACCCGCAAGTGGATGACCTTCGCCGCCGCCGCCTACGCCACCGGCACCGGCGAGACCCAGGACCTGCTCGAGGGCATCGGCGCGTACATGAAGGCCAAGGCCAGCCACTACGAGAACCTGTCCAAGTACCACATCGCCTGCGCAGAGCTTCAGTTCGCCGTGGGGGAGAACTGACCCGCGATCCTCCGTCTTGGTATCCTGTTGGAGTTGTGGGGTCCTGAAGCGGGCTCGATCGGGGGAGTTCGATGATCACCAGCCTGATGGCCGCCGTGGCGGCGGCCGTGATCGCTGCTGCAGGCGCCGGATCGCGCTGCGGTGACGTCCTGGTCGTGGACCCGGACGGGGGCGAGTACACCCTCATCCAGGACGCCATCGACGCGGCCGAAGACGGCGACATCGTGTCGGTCGAACCCGGGACCTACGACGAGGACCTCCACTTCAAGGAGAAGCGGATCACCGTGATCGCGGCCCAGGGGCCGGAGGTCACCACCCTCGAGGGGGCGAGCGCGGCGGTGACCTTCGACATGGAGGAGGGGAGCGACTCCATCCTGAGCGGGTTCACCATCACCAGCGCGCACGTCGGCGTGGACATCGACGGGGCCTCGCCGCGCATCGAGTCGTGCGTGTTCACGGGCCACGTGGTCCAGTCCGCGGTTCGCTCCCTGCACGGCTCCCCCGCCTTCGTCGCCTGCACCTTCGTGGACAACGATGGTGACGAGGGCGCCGCCATGAACCTGAAGGGTTCGGGGGCGGTGCGGGTCCAGGACTGCGTTTTCGAGCGCAACTACGCCATGCAGGGCTACGGGTCGGCCATCTACTCCGAAGGGATCGCGCTGACGGTCGAGGGCTCGACGTTCAGGGACAACGAGGGCTACAACGGCACCGTGGCCGCGTACAACCCGGGGACGGTCGTCCTCGCCCGCAACGTGTTCTGCGGCAACCAGGCGACGTACGGCGGCGCCGTGCACGGCGCCGCCGGCGTCGAGGTGAGCCTGTCGAACAACATCCTCCAGGGAAACGCGGCGCTGATCGGCGGCGGCGCGCTCTCCGTCCACGCCGCGTCGGTGGAGATGGTCAACAACACCCTGGTCGGGAACCAGGCTTCGGCCGACCAGGGCGGGCACGTCCTCCTCCTCCCCGACGCAGCATTTGCCTCGACCAACGACATCTACGCGTTCGCCCTGGCCGGGGACGGTATCGTGGCCGCCGCTGCCGAGGACGTTCAGATCGACCACGGCGACTTCTGGGACAACGAGGAGGACGACGCGGGCGGAGAGCTGGAGGAGATCCCGGCCGGTAACCTGTTCTTGAATCCGGATTTCGTCGAGTATTCCGTCGAGGGGAGTGCGTGCGACGACGCGAACCTGCGGCTGGCCGCCGGCAGCTATCTGATCGACGCCGGTGATCCGGAAATCCTCGACAGCGACGGCTCGGTGTCCGACCTGGGCGCCTACGGTGGTCCCGATCCGCTGGGCGGCTCGAGCACCCCCGGTGACGACGACGACTCGGCCGGCGACGACGACGATGACGTGGGTGACGACGACGCAGGCGCCTTTGCGGACGACGAGCAGCTGGTGCTGTGCCGCTGCTCGGCCGTCGTGGGCCGCGGCCGGGCATGGGGGGCTGCGGGGCTCCTCGCCGGGATCCTCGGTTCGGCCTGGAGGAGGTCGCGGCGATGAGCGCGTTCTTCCATCCGCGCGGCCCCTGGGTGGCGCTGGTCGTGTTGCTCTGCAGTCCGGTCCAGGGGGCTCGCGCCGAGGGCGCTTGCGGCGCCGTGGAGCTCGGCGCCGTGGCCGAGCAGGCGTTCTACGACGGCACGTCGTTGCTCGCCCAGGGTCGCCCGGCCGAGGCGCTGAAGGCCTTCGACCGGGCCCTCGAGGCCGCTCCCGGCTTCTACCGCGCCCACCTGTACAGGTCGCGCGCGCAGGTCCTGCTGTCCGACGCCGAGGGGGCAGCCACGGCCATCGAGGCATTCGCCGCGTGTGCCACGAGCTCCGCCGAGCAGCAGGAGGAGGCCGAGCTACGCGCACGCCTCGCGGATCTCGTGGACCGCCTGGAGGCGAACGCCCCGGTCGCGCCGGCGCAGGGCCGAGGGCCGACGTTCCACGTCGGCCTGCTCGGCGGGTACAGCGCCGCCCGCGGCGACCAGCTGTATCACCGCGGGCTGGCCCGGCTGGACCTGGAGCTGGGGTTCGGCGCCGGCTTCGGCGCTCGCGTGGGTGTCGGCGTGGCCGCGGCGCGCACCGACGGCGTCACCTACGGCGTCGTGCCCGTGTCGATGGGCCTGCGCTGGCGTCCGCAGCTGCACATCCGTCCCTACGCGGACCTGCACATGCTGTTGTTGTTCCACCGCGACGGCGCCATCGCCGACGCGGATCCCGTGGAGGGGGCATCGAAGGCTCCGTCGGTCGGTGTCGGCGGCGGGGGAGGAGTGGAGTTCCCGCTGTTCGAGGGCAATGGCGCGCGGATCGGCATCGGCCCGGATGTCCAGGTGGGGTATGCGGGGATGCTGGTGCTTCAGGCAGGGGTCTCGCTGCGAGTGACGCTGGGGGAGGGTGGGGGCTGAGCCAGGGGGGCTTCGAACGACCTCAGTGGATGTCCACCTCGGCGCCGGCGGTGACGAGCCGGAAGGTCAGCGCGTCGTCCTCACCGTCACCGTCCGTGTCCACGTCGGGGCGGCACACCGCGATGATCAGGTCGGCGATGTCCTCGTCGAACAGGTCGGCCAGGCGCTGGACGGTGGTGTTGGTGACCAGGGCCTCGATCTCCATGCCGGCGATGGTGGTGGAGCCGGGCAGGAAGGTGCCGTTGAGCTCGACCTCGTCGAGGCGGATGTAGTGCCAGTCCCCCTCGAGCTCGATGGGCATGTACACGTGCTCGGCCCAGCCGTGGAAGAGGTCCGCGTCCTGGGTCACGTTCAGGGCCACCGGGTAGCCCACGTCCTGCTTGGCCGCGTAGTCGGCGGCGGCGCTGTCGGGGAGGCGGCGGCCGGGGCCCCAGTGCCAGGTCTCGGAGCCGTCGGCGTCGGGCGCGGCGACCATCACCATCGGCCCGGCGTCCGCGAGGAAGCCGGAGATCTGGTCGGCGGCGATGGCCTCGCTGCCGAACTTCTCGATGCTCATGGAAGAGCCGATCTCGTAGCCACGGCCCTCGGGGGCGGCGGTGGTGAAGGTGCTGGTCACCGGGGCGTCGTTGCTGCCCGCGGACAGGGTGTAGGTGGTGTCCGCGTCGAGCTTGCCGGGGCGCTCACATTCGAACCACTGGGCGTCGTCGCCGGCGCGGTGGCAGACCATCGCGGCGATCGTGCCGTCCTCGTGGGCCAGGCGGGCTTCGAGGGCGTCGCCGTCATGGGCCCAGCCCGCGTCGATGCGGATGGGCGTGGTCTGCGGGACGGCCGCGGCGCCGTCGGCCGGGAACAGCGCGACGATGTCGTGCTCGTCGTAGGGGGAGGGGGAGAGGGTGCAACCCATCTGAGAGGCGACCGCGAAGGTCAGGAACGTGGTGACGATGATCCAGCCGGCGACCTTGGTCTGCTTGCTCAGACGAGTGTGCATGAAAACCTCCTGATGGCTTCCCCTGGGATTGGCGTTGTCGGGGTGAGTGGTTGAAGTCGCGTTCATGCTCAGGGACTGGTGCAGCCGGTGTGCCAAGGCGAAAAAAGAGCTGTTGCGCCGTGTCACAACGGAGTGGATTGGTGGGACGAAGGGAGAGACGTCGTGCGATTGTTCGCGAAGGAGCGGCAGGTCACCGACGTCGTGCAGAGTTGGCGAGAACGGGGTGTCCCCCCCCGGTGACAGGGGGGTGTCCCCGGGGACAGCGCGGGCGCGATCTCACGCCTGCGCAGGGCGCGCGGACCCGTGTCGGAGGACCCTCGCTCGCAGACCCGGTATGCTGTTGCGCGCGAGGTGGATGAGGATGGCCCCCGACTCCCGGGACGACCCGACCCGTACCGCGTCCCTGTGGGCGCCCGCGGCCGCCCAGAAGCGACTGGAGCACTGCGTGCTGCACGTGGTGCACCCGGCCGAACTGGCGACGCAGCCGGTCCTGGGCCGCCGCCGCACCATCCTGGGCCGCCGGCCCGACGCGGCGGAGGCGGGCGTCGAGGTGGTGCATTCCACCGTGTCGCGGCAGCACGCGGCCGTGGAGTGGAGCGCGCGCGACGGCGCGCACGTGGTGTGGGACCTGGGCAGCAGCAACGGCACCTGGCTCGACGGCGATCGCCTCGACGATGGCGCCGTCACCCTCCAGCATGGCGCGGTGATCCGCCTCGGGGACGTACTCGTCGTCTACGAGCGGGCGGCCGACGACGGCGCTCAGATGGCGCAGATGGTCTCCCTGGACGAGGTCCCCGGCGCATCCGCGGCGGTGACGTCGCTGCGCACGCAGGTCGGCCTGGCCGGCATGGATCCCTCGGCGGTGCTCGTGCTGGGGGAGACCGGCACCGGCAAGGAGCGGATCGCGTCCGAGATCCACCGGCTCAGCGGCCGCAGCGGCGGCTTCTTCGCGGTCAACTGTGCAGCCCTGGCCGCGACCCTGGTGGAGAGCCAGCTGTTCGGGCACGTCAAGGGCGCCTTCACCGGCGCCACCGCCGCCCAGAAGGGGCTGTTCCGCGACGCGGACGGCGGGACGCTGTTCCTCGACGAGGTCGGCGAGCTGCCGCTGGAGCTCCAGGCCAAGCTGCTACGCGTCCTGCAGGAGCGCGAGGTGATGCCCCTGGGCAGCAGCCAGACCTACAGCGTGGACGTGCGGGTCGTCGCCGCGACCAACGCCGACGTGATCGGTCTGGTGGAGACCGGCGGGTTCCGCCGGGATCTCTACGCGCGGCTGGCCATGTGGGAGGTCACCGTCCCGCCGTTGCGCGACAGGCGCGCCGACGTGATCGCCTGGGGCGACCGCCTCTTCGCGCGCTGGGCGGCCGAGCGCGGGGTGGCCGCGCCAGCCCACGTCCCCTGGACCGCGGCCGCGGCCCAGCGCCTGCTGGTCGCCCCGTGGGACGACAACCTCCGCGGTGTGGATCGCCTCGTGCACGCGGTGGCGCACCGCGCGGTCCAGGGCGCCCCCATCGACGAGATCCACCTGCCCGCGTGGCTCGGTCAGGCCCCGGCGGTCGAGCCGCCCCCGAAGAAGGTCCGCCGCAAGCCCGAACCGGTCCGGCCGAAGCCGCCCATCCCCAGCGCCGAGGAGTTCCGCGCGTTCATGGAGGCCCACGACCACAGCGTCCGCGCCGCCGCGCGCCACTTCCAGCGGGACCGCCGCCAGATCTACCGCTGGGTGGATCGCTTTGGTGTGCGCAAACCCGGGACCGAGTGAGGGAGTGATGGACACGTTCTTCGAAGCCTCCCTCGGCGCCCAGCTGGGAAAGTACAACGTCGTGCGCAAGCTCGGCGAGGGGGCCTTCGGCAGCGTCTACGAGGCCCTGCTGCCCGGGCCCATGGGGTTCACCAAGCGCATCGCCCTGAAGAAGCTGCGCTCCCACCTGGTCCAGAGCGACCCGAAGTTCGTCCAGACCATGGTCAACGAGGCGCGCATCGGCGGGATGCTCCAGCACGCCAACATCGTCAACGTGTTGGAGTTCGGCCAGGCCGATCACCACTACTACATCGCCATGGAGTACGTGGATGGCGGCACGCTGACGGAGATCGTCAACAGCTGTCGCAAACAGCAGACGTCCTTGCCTCGTTTCGCGATCCTCGACCTCGCCATCCAGATCTGTCGCGGGCTGCACCACGCCCACACCCTCACCGACTTCGAGGGCAACGCCCTCGACCTGATTCACCGGGATCTCAAGCCGTCGAACGTGATCGTGGACCGCCACGGCGTCGCCAAGATCTGCGACTTCGGCATCGCCAAGGCCGCCTCCAACCTGGGCGCCACCACCCAGTCCGCCGTGATCAAGGGCACGCCGCGCTACATGTCCCCCGAGCAGTTCGCCGGCGACGGCAGGCTCACGCCGGCGTCGGACATCTTCTCCCTCGGATCGGTGTTCTACGAGCTGATCACCGGCACGGCGCTGTTCAAGGCCTATTCGATCCACGCCCTGGCGTACCAGATCATCGAGTGCGATATCGGCGACGCTCCGCGCAAGGTGGACGTGCTGTTCCCGGGCTTCGGGCCCATCTTCGAGAAGATGGTCGCCCGCAGCGTCATCGACCGCTACGCCGACGCGCGGGTCCTCGCCGACGATCTGCGCACCCTCGCCGAGGCCAACCCTCCCCAGGCGGACATGGCCGACGTCATGGCCGTGCTCCTGCCCGCCATCGAGCACCCGCGCGCACGCACCATCGCCGGCACGGAGGACCTGGACGAGGACTCGGGGATGATCACCCAGCGGTGGTCCGCCGACGACTCGATCATGGACGACACCGAGGAGCCCGGGCTCATCTGGGTCACGGACGACAACCTGGTCGACCCTGAAAACGGCACCCTCGACGACGACGTGGACGAGGCACCCGCCTTCCAGCCGCGCTCCGACGACGAGGCCAACTGGGAGGAGTTCTCCCGCGCCTTCCATGGAGTGGACTCCGAGGACGGCGAGGACGGGGTCACGGGCGCAGCCACCCGCATCCACCCGGACGCCGACGCCACCGGCCCCCTCCAGGCGCCCATCTCGGCGGACGAGGAGGTGTCCGAGGACGAGGAGCCGACCGTGGTCGATCCGTCCGGGGATGACGACGCGGTGGTCGACGACCTGCCGGAGCCGGCCGAACCCACCGAGGCCGAGCCGCCCGTGGTCGCCACGGCTCCAGCCCAGCCAGCCACGACCCCCCCGCGGCGACGCACCGTCGCCATCCTCGCGGTGATCTGCGGCATCCTCGTGGTCGTGCTCGCCATCGACATCGTCCCCCGGCTCCTCGGCGCCCCGGAGCCCGACGAGCCGCCCGATCCCGGCCCCGAAACCGTCGCCGACGTCGCCCCCGAGGTCTCCGCCGCGGCCGTCACCCCGACCCTGTCGGCGGCGGAGGTCTCCGCGCCCGTCGAGGTGCCCGATCCCGCCGACGAGGCGGCCCCTGCGGCGGAGGACGCCGCGGCCGACGTCCAGCCCATCGAGCCGCCCACCGCCGCCCCGGTCGAGGAGCCGGTGGTCGAACCTCCTCCCGCCGAAGATCCGCCGGCGGTCGACGAAGCGCCCGCTCCCCTCTCCCTCGAGGTCGTCGAGGTCCCCTCCAACGCCACCGTCGGCTTCACCAAGACCTTCCGCATCCGTGCCAACACCCTCGATCCCCTCGAAGGCGCCCTGGTCATCGGCACCTCCAGCGGCTCGGCCCGCACCCTGACCCTGACCAACGCCGGCGACGGCCACCTCTCCACCACCGTCGAGTTCACCCCCGACATGGTCGGCCGCGTCCAGTACCACTTCTGGGTCCAGCGCCCCGGGGACTCCAGCTCACGCGTGCAGCTGGGGTCACGGGGATCGCCGTACTGGATGCAGGTGTTCTAACGCCGAACAAGGTTGGTCAAGGCCGGTCCGCTCCCCCCTCTAAGCTCAAGATCCCTATAATGAAGCTCCAAGGGAGGGAGAACCCCATGAGTGCAGATGCACATTCCGCCGTCGACGGCAAGCTGCCGGACGCCATCGTCCTGCGTGCGAGTGACGAGAACGAGCCCACGGTCAAGGAAGGCGAGCGCCGTCCGTTCAGAGTGGTCAATGAATCGGCCGTTCACCTGTCGTCGACGACCCAGCAGGTGACGAATGCCGAGCTGTGCGACGATGTGCAGGCCATCGTCGCGCGCCTGGGCGTGCCCGTGGACGTGGAGCTGGTAAAGGCCCGCTGGGCCTGGGACTTCGACAAAGAGGAGCGCGAGCGAGTGGTGGCCTCTCTCAGGGAGGGACACCGCTTTGCGGACGTGAAGATGATCCTCGGCGTGGATTACCTGGGGACCTGGGCGACCATCCACATGACACTGGCCGCCGAGCCCGCGCAGGCGCCCCAGCCTCCGCCCCCACCCAAGGGGCGTTCGTTCCGGCCTGCCGGCTATCTCTTCCTGGGATCCGTGGTGGCTTTCGTCCTGGGCATGCTCATCTCCTCCAGCGTCGGCACCATGCTCACCGTCGCCGGGATCCTCGGCGTCCTGTTCTCCGTGGCGGTGGCGTTCTTCATCGTGAACTCGAACAACAATGCGCGCGCGGCCGCCAACCGCAAGTGGCGGATGGAGCAGGCTGAGAAGCAGGAGTTCCGCCAGCTTCAGCGTATTGCGCGCACGTTCAAGGATGACGATCTGCGGCTCTTCAGGTCTGCGATGGAAGAGGTCTTCAAGTTCGTCGTGGACGGCATCCAGAAGCGGGGCGGCGAGGTCGTCCAGCGCATCGAGGGCGACCGCAACATGCCGGCCGAGCCCCAAGCCGCCGCTCCGGCCGCCGCGCCGGCCGCTGAGATCTGAGCGTTCGCGAGTACGCTCCAAACTGCGAGCCACAGAGGAGGGGTATATGGCGAGCGAGACTCAACAGACAGGTAGGGAGGGCGACCCCAGCGGTGTCGTCCTGCGGGCGAGCGAGGAGGTCTGGTCCTTCGAGGAGCCCGAACGGGAGGCGAAGGAGGGGGTTCGACGGCCGTTCCGGGTGATCGAGGAGAGGGTTGTCCACCTTTCCTCCACGGCTCGCGAGCTAACACACGAATT
This sequence comes from uncultured Rickettsiales bacterium, assembly GCA_964558555.1. GTDB lineage: Bacteria > Myxococcota_A > UBA796 > UBA9615 > CAYRNR01 > CAYRNR01. Next base: position 13,798 of record CAZLEO010000246.1, read on the forward strand.
CCTGCGCAGCGAGGTCGAGCGGTACGTCGCGGAGTTAGGGGTACCCGTGGAGGTCGAACTGGTCCGCGCGCGCTGGCTTTGGGATCCGGACCGCGAAGTCCGCGAGCGGGTCGTCGCTTCGCTGGGCAGAGGTCATCTGTTCTCGGATATCAAGATGATCCTCGGCGTCGACTACCTGGGCAACTGGGCGACCATCCACATGAACCTGGCAATGGAACCGGAGCGCCTGCCCAAGA
>CAZLEO010000247.1:0-13894 GCA_964558555.1 uncultured Rickettsiales bacterium
AGTGTTTCCCCAGTGATCACGCGGGAGTCCATGGAACCGGTTCGAGTGGGAATGTCCTTGATCCGGAACCCGGCGAGCCGCGCGAGCTCGACGACCACTGCCCTCGCCGTGGTCTCCCGGCTGCTGCGGCCCTTCAAGTCCGGAGTCGCCCCGGTCGCGAACGCGGCCGCGTCTCTCAATGCCTTCATCCCCACCCCCCGTACCAGCTCGTCGTCCGCCGGCATCACCCCGGCGGCGTCCCAACCCGCCGCGAGCCATGCATCTCGCGCTCGATACCTCGGGAGTACCTCCCGCACGCGGAGCTCCAACCCATCGAGGGTCCGCGCGCCGACGAGATCCGGGAAACAGCTCCCGCTCCACATCGCCGGATGGACGTCCAGACCGTGCTTCGCCGGCTGCTCGATGCAATAGGACACCAGCCGCATCAGGTGAGCACGCGACTCGACGGGTTTGATGAACGACGGCTCGAATCCACGACCCGCAATGGGCCGCAGCCCCAGCAGGATGGCTCGCGAGAGCTTGCCTGCGCACTCCCGCGAGCAGACGACGATCACGTGCAGGTGGTCGTCGACGATGCCGAAGACCACGAGGTACGGCCCCGCGTGTCGAACCAGTAGGAGGACGGCGTTTCGCCGCGCACCCTCCGAAGGGAACAGTGGGTGTCGACCGTCCGAGGAGAACCTCAGATGCCAGATGTGCATGACGCTCTTTTCTGGGGGGCGCGGGGGGAATCTAGTCATCCACTGGGCGGGCGCAACCTCGACACGGTTGTTGCAGGTCATCGAGATCCTCCAGAGCGCCGGAGTACTCGATGCGGAAGTCCTCTGCCACGGCCATCAGGAGGGGGAGTTCGAGGGAAGTCAGCGAGGCCAGGTCGTTCCGGGAAACGGCTGCTAGATAGCTGATCCAAACGCTGCAACATTCGCCAGTCCCTCCTCACCCGATCCACCACTGCAACGGCACGAACGCCGACGGACCGGCAGCCTGCGGGCGGCTTCGTGGGGATGGGAGCCCTCCAGATTCGACGCGGAGGCGCAGAGGCTTCGGGGAAGGACCGGTCGGCGCGCTTCGCGCGAGGGGCTGGGATGGCCGGAGAGGATCAGGATTTCATCTAAGGAAGGCAGGAAGGCAGGAAAGGAAGGCAGGAGAGGGGGCTCCTTGCCTTGTCTTCTCCTGCCCTTTCCCTCTTTTCCTCTTTTCCTGCATTCCTTGGCGGACTTTCCCGGAGCGCCGAACCGCCCCGAAGTCCCACGCGCGAAGCGCGCCCTCGGCGCCGGCGAGTGGACGACATCACGCCGGAAAGACGGCGCAGAGCGCCGAAGAAGACGTTCCCATGGGGGACCGTGGGAACGAGGAACCGGGGTCAGCTCGCCCGGAACTTCACCGCCAGGCGCCCCACGTCGTAGCCCAGGAACGCCACGGCGAGGACGACGAAATAGATGAGCAGGCCCACGTTGTAGACGTGGTAGCGGTGCATCTCCGACGTGCCGTCGACGAGGTAGTAGATGAGGAGCAGACCGAAGAAGCCCATGGCAGCCAGGAGGTTGCCGATGCGGGCTCGATCGGTGGGGAGCATGGTGAACATGAGTAACCACACGGAGTGGTAGTAGCGGCTCAGGACCATCATGACGAGGATGACGCCGAGGGCGAGGAGCATGCCGTCCTCGTCGCGGCGGCCGAGGAGGGCGAGGCCGAACAGGGCGAGGAGGATGACCTTCATGGTGTGGAACTTGCCCTGGTTGTGGTCGAGGATCATGGGACGCATCTTCTTGGGGATGGTCCAGCCGAACTGCTCGAAGTCGTGGGCGTAGAGGAACTCGAGGCCGATGCGCTGGCGGCCGGTGGGGTGGACCGAGGCGTGCTTGGAGATCTTCTCCTTCCAGTCGAGCCAGGCGGAGGGGCCGTGCTTGGTGGCGCTGGAGAGGCCGACGATGAGGCCGCAGGAGAGGACCAGGGCGACGACGAAGGCGATGTGCTTGCGCTCCGGGCGCTTGCGTAGAACGAGGGAGCGGGCGAGGCAGATGCCCGGGCCGAGGGCGAGCAGGCCGGGGTAACCGCGCATCATGGCCGGGTAGGCCAGGACGGCGCCGGCGGCGAGGTGCTTGTCCTTGCGGTACAGGGCGGCGGCGAGGATGGTCCAGAACAGCCAGTCGTAGTGGAAGTAGCCGCCGACGAGCAGCGTGGTGTTGCCGAAGTACAGGTGGAGCCACAGCGCGGAGATGGCGGCGGTGCGCAGGCCGAAGCCCCACCACAGGGCGGCCAGGGTGAGCACGATCAGCAGCAGGTCGAGGCCGCACAGGGTCGACAGGGTGGTCTTGTCCTGGATGTCCACCGCGTTGAGCAGGGGCATGTGCAGGATCAGCCACGCCGGCGAGGGGTGGAAGCCCAGATCGTTGAGCGGCCCCTGCCAGCGCTTGGAGCTGCGGTGGCGGCCCATGGCGGCGAGGTCGTCCTGGAACTCGCGCCAGCGCTCGTCGGTGAAGCGCTCGCGGACGTTGGCCTTGCGGGCCTTGGAGATGGCCTTCTTGACGGGGATGTGCTCGTAGTTGTTGAGGTCGCGCACGGTGCGGACCTTCTTGAAGCGGTGGACCCCCTCGGAGTCGGCGAGCACGGCGGCGTTGTAGAAGTCGTGGTAGCCGATCTCACCGAAGAACTTGGTGCCGATGACGTAGTGGAATGCGTTCCAGGAGTTGATGCGGCCCTTCTTGATCAGCCCCTTGGTGCCGCCGCCGAGCTCCGCGGCCATGGTGATCACGGCCAGCACCACCAGCACCGCGGTGACGGTGCGGCCGGAGGTCTTCCACTTGCGGAAGTCGGCCAGCCAGCCCAGGACCATCAGCCCCAGCGTGCCGAAGATGGCCCAGGTGCGGTAGGCGTCGTAGTCCTTGGGCTTGCCCACCAGCCACACACCTGCCACGGCCAGGGCGATCGTGGCGACGATCAGGGCGATCGTCGTGGGTGTGAATCGGCGCTGGGTCGTCATGCTCCCACCATCGCGGCCACCACCCCGGCCAGCATGGCCAGGAACGGTATCAGGAAGGCCAGCACGCCGGCGAGGGCGGGCAACACGAACAGCAACGCCACGACCACCAGGACGACCGCGATCAGGGTCTTGTTCACGCCCTTGCCCTTGCGAAACGGCGTGTCCCACTCGCACATCTTGCCGCTGTGGAGGTCGACCACGGCCCGGTAACGACCGTCGTCGTTGAGGTTGCGCCACTTCTCCCGCACCTTCTCCGGGATCGTGTAGCCGATGTCGAACACCGCCAGGGGCAGGTCCACCAGGCAGTAGTCCCCCTGCCACAGCAGGTAGAGGTTGTCCTGCTGGCTGAGCTTCTTGCTCAGCTCGAGCCGCACGAGGTCCTCGAAGTTCTCGGTCTGCAGCTGCAGGTCGGCCGGCGCGGCCTCGTCGATCTCCTCGAACTCGTCCGCGTCCACCGCGTGCAGCAGGGCCACGGGTGAGTCGGACTGCAAGGGGATGCCGAGGAAGCCGTCGCGGAAGTTGACCCACCACTCGCTGTGCATGTAGATGACGTTGCTCTGGCGTTCCATACGGACCGGGCGCACCAGGTACGGTACGGCCACCTCGCGGCCCTGAACCGAGTCCGGCGAGGTCAGCCCCATCCGTGTCAGCTGGGACTTCACCTGGGCCTCGGCCTGGTCGATCGTCAGGGTGGTCTGGCGGCGGTAGTGGCGGAAGGTCCGCATCCGCCCCTTGGACAGCAGGGCCGTGGCGCCGCAGTAGGTGCAACGGATCAGCGCGCTGGACGACGCGACCGGCGCGAGCTGCCCCCCACACTGGGGACACACGAGCGTCTGCGTTACCATTTGGGGCAAGTCCTCCAGCCGGAAGGATAGACCATGCGCGTACTGGCCGGCGACATCGGCGGAACCAAGACGAACATCGGGCTGTACGACCCTGCGCTCCCGGACCCCGACGGCAAGGGTGCGCCGGCGCGGCTGGCGTTCTCCAGCTACGACTCGCGGCGCCACGACGGCCTCGAGGAGATCCTCGACGACTTCCTCGCCGCGACCCAGCATCGCCACGGCGGCGATATCGAGGCCGCGTCCTTCGGCATCGCCGGGCCGGTCAAGGACGGGCGGGTCAAGACCCTGAACATCCCGTGGCTCGTGGAGGCGGACTCCCTGTCGAGCCACTTCGACATCCCCCGCGTCTCCCTGCACAACGACCTCGAGGCCATGGGCATGGGCATCCCGGCGCTGCGCGAGCAGGACCTGACGACCCTGCAGGAGGGTATGCCCCCGAAGAACCTCGCCGGCGGCGCGTTGCTCGCCGCGGGCACGGGCATGGGCATGGCGCTGCTGATCCCGGTGGACGGCCAGTGGCAGGTCCACCCCACCGAGGGCGGCCACGTGGAGCTGGCCCCGCGCAACCAGGACGAGGCGGACCTGCTCGTCTACCTGTTCGAGATGTACCCCGACCACGTGTCGGTGGAGCGCGCCGTCTCCGGTCCCGGCCTGGTCAACCTGTTCAACTTCGTCAAGGACACCGGCCGCGCCGAGGCAGACCCGGACGTGGCCGAGGCGGTGGACGACCAGGGCGCCCGCGCCGGCGGCCTGATCAGCTCGGCGGCCATGGATGGACGCTGCGCCGCCTGCAACGCCGCGCTGGACCTGTTCGTCAGCCTCTACGGCTCGGCCGCGGGCAACCTCGCGCTGACCACGCTGGCGTTCTCGGGGGTGTTCCTCGGCGGGGGTATCGCGCCGAAGATCCTGCCGCGCCTGCTCGACGGCCCGTTCCTGGAGTCGTTCCACTCCAAGGGCCGGTACCGGTCCATGATGGAGACGTTACCCATACGCGTGATCCTCGATCAGGAGACGGGCCTGCTGGGTGCAGCGCGGGAGGCTAGACGGCTCGCCGGCGGCTGATCGCCGCGGCCGCCAGGGCCAGGACCCCCACCAGCGATCCCGAGACACGCCCCCCCGACGCCGAGCACGCACACCCCGCGTCCGCGGGATCGGGCAAGCCGGGATCGTCGCACTGGACCCGCACCCCGTCCTCGCACGCCAGCCGCAGCTCGTCGTCGATCCACCCCCAGAAGGCGTCCACGCGCACGCTGACGCTGCCCTCGCCGCAGGTCTCGTCCTGAACGGTGAACGCCCGGGACGTGATCCCGACCAGCCGCCGCTTCATCGACATGTCCACGTCCAGCTCGGCGAACGCCGGCCCCCCCGAGTCGCCGAAACACCCCCGCGGCGCGCCCGGATTCCCCACCAGGACCTCGTGCTCCCCCAGCATCTCGAGCACCGTGGTCGCCGCCGCCTTCTCGGCCATGCCGGTGGCGTCGATGGTCTCGTAGTAGCCGTAGCCCACGAGCTCCAGCTCCATGCCCTCGAACAGCAGCTCGCCCTCGATGCCGTCGGGCAGGTACGCGAAGTCCCGGTCGTCCACCGGCTCGTCCAGGAACAGCAACCCCAGATCGTTGCGGTTGCCCATCACGCCGTCGGGGAAGGTGTTCGGCTCGAAGTCGGGGTGCTGGAAGAACTCGCTGCCGCAGACCGCGTCCGCGGGCACCTCGCCATCCCCCTCGAGCAGGTCGGTGTAGTCCGTGTCGAAGCTGACGCAGCGGAGGCCCTGGTCGTCGATGGGGTCGCCGTGGAGGTCGACCAGCGCGCCGAGGCAGTGGGCGGCCGTGAGGACCACGTCGGGCGCGATCAGCGCGGCGCTACATAAGGGGAGCACCTCGTCGTCGCCGTACACGGCCAGCAGGAAGACGGCTTCCGGGTGCTCGTTGGCCTCGATCAGCTCGGCGTCGATGATGGGCTGGTCCAGCCGCGCCAGGTCCGGCTCGGTCGCGCAGGCCACCAGGCCGACCACCCCGAGGAGCCCCATCCAGATCGAGATTCTCGTCAGCAATCGGACATCCACCCTTCCCGTCGCTACCATGACATACATGCCCCTGAGACCCCACTGGGAAGAGTTCCCCGGCGAAGGCCCCATCGTGGCCACGGCCCAGCACGCGGGCCACGAGGTACGCCCGGACGTCCTGCAGCACATGGCCGCGGACGAGGCCACCCGCCACCGCGACGAGGACCCGTACACCGACCGCTGGACCCCCGTGGGCGACCACCGCGTGGTGGTGCACCGCAGCCGCTTCGAGCTGGACCTGAACCGCCCCAGGCACAGCGCCATCTACGCCAGCCCCGGCACCGCCTGGGGCATCGAGGTCTGGCGGGCGGCCCTGCCCGATCCCCTCCGCATCGAGATCCAGGCCGTACACGACCGCTTCTACGCGCGAATACGGGAGCTGGTCGAAGCCAAGCTGGCCCAGCATCGACGCGTCGCCGTGCTCGACCTGCACTCGTACTGCTACCGCCGCAACGGCCCGCACGCGCCCCCTGACGATCCGGCCGACACCCCCGAGATCAACGTGTGCACCGCCTCCATCGACCGCGATCGCTGGGGCCCGCTGCTGGATCGCCTCGACGCCGACCTCGCCCAGCCCGTCGAGGGCATCGCCTTCGACGTGCGCGAGAACGTCCGGTTCGACGGCGGCACCTTCGTGCGCTGGATCAACGGCACCTTCGGCGATCGGGTCTGCGCCATCCAGATCGAGGTGAAGAAGTTCTTCATGGACGAGTGGACCGGCGAGCTGTTCGAGGACGTGCACGCAGCCGTGGGTCGCGCGCTTCATGCGGGCGCGCGTGGCGTCCGCGAATCCCTCCGTTAGCCTCGACGAATTCCCCTTGACAAGACGAAATGGAAGCCTATTCTCAAGGTGTTAGATGAAACTAACAACACTGGACATGCCGATGTCAGATTCACGATCCTTACTCACCGGCGCCCTGGAGGACTACCTCGAGACCATCTACGAGCTCGTGCGCAAGCAGTCCTTCGCCCGCGTCCGCGACATCGCTCGCGCGCGCGATGTGAAAGCGGGCTCGGTGTCGCCGGCCCTGCGCCGCCTCGCCGACCTCGGCCTGGTGGACTACGCGCGCAGGGAGTACGTGACCCTGACCGAGGCCGGCGAGCACGAGGCGCGCCGCGTCTACGCGCGCCACCAGATGCTGTCGAAGTTCTTCGAGAACGTGCTGCAGATGCCCCACGAGGCCGCACAGAGCGAGGCCTGCGCCATGGAGCACAGCCTCTCGGACGAGGGTATGGACCGGCTCGTGCGCTTCTTCGAGTTCCTCAGCGCCTGCCCCAACAGCGAACCTTCGTTCCTCGAACGCTTCCACGGCTGCTCGCTGGTCAACGCCGACGTACCCAGATGCGAGCACGCGTGCCCCACCGGCGAGGACCGCGCCGAGGGCCAGAACGGAAACCCCATGAGCGTGTACGACCTCGATCCCGGACAGTCGGGTGAGGTGACCCAGGTCAACGCCAGCGGCGCCATCCGCCAGCGGCTGCTGGACATGGGCATCCTGCCCCAGGCCCTGGTGGAGGTGGAGCGGGTCGCGCCCACGGGCGAGCCCATCTGGATCCGGCTGCACGGCACCCAGCTGGCCCTGCGTCGCCGCGAGGCCGAGGCCGTCATGGTCGCGGCGGCCTGATCCTCTTTTTTTTACCGTACTTGGTAGAGGCCTCTAACAGATGTTGCGAGCACTCAGGAAGACCGAAGCCCTCCCCCAGACGTTGCGGGTCGCCCTCGCCGGCAACCCCAACTCGGGCAAGACTTCGCTGTTCAACGCCATCACCGGCGCGCGTCAGCACGTGGGGAACTACCCCGGCGTGACCGTGGAGAAGCGGTCCAGCACGTTCAGCGTGTGGGACCTCGAGGCCGACCTGGTGGACCTGCCCGGCACGTACAGCCTCACGTCGTTCTCCCCCGAGGAGCGCATCGCCCAGGACGAGATCCTCCAGGGCGACTTCGACGTGGTCGTCGTGGTGGTGGACTCCACGGCCCTGGACCGCAGCCTGGTGCTGCTGGCCCAGGTGATGCAGATCGGCGCCAACCCGGTGCTCGCCCTGAACATGGCCGACGAGGCGGAGAAGGCCGGCCAGGAGCTGGACGCGGCGCTCATGGAGCAGCTGCTGGGCTTCCCGGTGGTGCACACCGTGGGCCACAAGGGCATCGGCGCCGACGACCTGCGCCGCGCCATCGGCCGGGCCCTGCAGCAGCCGGTGCGGCGCTCCCGCCTGGTGCTGGGCGAGGAGCTGGATCACGCCCTGGCCGCCATCCGCGCCGAGCTGGGGACCACCGGCTACGGAGACGAGGCCCCCGAGTGGGTGGCCACCAAGCTGCTGGTGGACGACCGCCGGTTCGTGGACCGCGTGCTCGCAGCCGGCGGCGACGCTGCGGTGGAGGCCGCGCAGGCCCAGCGCCAGCGTCTCGAGGTCGTGTCCGGCGCGGACATCACCCTGTACGTCACCCAGCGGTACTTCGGCTTCGTCGACGGCCTCCTGCGGGAGGTCCGCACCGTCCCGCCCAAGGCTGACGCGCGCGCCGTGTCCGACGCCGTGGACCGTGTCCTGGTCCACCGCTACTTCGGCCTGCCCATCTTCGCGCTGGTCATGTACGCGATCTTCTGGGTCACCTTCACCGTGGGCGAGATCCCCATGGGCTGGATCGAGGCCGGCTTCGGCGCCCTGGGGGGATGGCTGACCGGGCTGTGGCCTGCGGGAACCGACTCGCCGCTGCAGTCGCTGCTCGTCGACGGGGTGATCGGCGGGGTCGGCGGCGTGGTGGTCTTCCTGCCCAACATCGTGCTGCTGTTCGCCGGCCTGGCCCTGCTCGAGGACACCGGCTACATGGCCCGCGCCGCGTTCCTGATGGACCGCGTGATGCACCGCTTCGGCCTGCACGGCAAGAGCTTCGTGCCGATGATGACCGGCTTCGGCTGCTCCATCCCCGGCATCATGGCCACGCGCACGCTGGAGAACGAACGGGACCGCCTCACGACCATGCTGGTGCTGCCGCTGATGTCGTGCGGCGCGCGCCTGCCCATCTGGATGCTGCTGATCCCGGCGTTCTTCGCGCCCGTGTGGCGCGCGCCGATGCTGTTCTTCGTCTACGCCTTCGGCATCGCCCTGGCCCTGGTGCTGGCCCTGGTGCTGCGAAAGTCGGTGCTGCGCGGCGAGGAGGCGCCCTTCGTCATGGAGCTGCCCCCGTACCGCCTGCCCACCCTCAAGGCCGTGTTCACCCGCATGGGCGAGCGGTCGTGGCTGTACCTGCGCAAGGCGGGCACGGTGATCCTCGGCATCTCCATCCTGATGTGGTTCATCACCGCCTACCCCGAGAAGGACGCCTACGACGTGGACGCACAGCTGGCCGCCGGTCAGGTCACCCTCGCCGAGGCCGAGATCGCCGACGCGCGGGCGTCCGAGGACCTGCAGCACTCGGCGGCGGGGCGCATCGGCAGGTTCATCGAGCCGGTCATCCGCCCGCTGGGCTTCGACTGGAAGATGGGCACCGCCATGATCGGCGCCTTCGCCGCCAAGGAGGTCTTCGTCGCCCAGATGGGCATCGTCTACTCCATGGGCGAGACCGACGAGGAGTCCGAGGGGCTCCGGGAGACCCTGGCCGGCGACTACTCGCCGCTGGTGGGGCTGTCGCTGATGCTGTTCCTGCTCATCTCGGCGCCGTGCATGGCCACCGTGGCCGTGACGCGGCGCGAATCGGGTTCGTGGAAGTGGGCGCTGCTGCAGGTGGGCGGCCTGACCGTGGTTGCCTACGCGATCTCGCTGACCGTCTACCAGGTCGGTCGGCTGATCCTGCACTAGGAGGACGTCGTGTCGGAGATGACACAACTGCTGTTCGTGGGGGCTGCCGTGGGAGCTGCCGTGGCGTTCGTCAGCACGAGAGCCTGGCAGGCGCTGCACCCCCCCGCCGAGGGTGAGGGGCACTGCGAGACGGGCTGCCCCGACTGCCCCGTCGCCCGGACACTGGAATCCCCCGACGACCGCTTCGCCGGTTGTGCGGGTCTGGAGAGGAACAGGACATGAAAGTGCAACGACTTCTGGCGGTGGTGGCCGCCTTGCCATTCGCGCTTGCCGGCGTCGCCCACGCCGCAGACACGGTCGAGACCTGGGACGTGGGCGCGACGGACGTGGACCTCTACCTCGGCGCCGACGGGATCGGCCCCGACGCGGACGGCCGCTCCGTATACGGCGACATCATGCTGGGCTACGGCCTGGTCGATCGCCTGTCCGCCTACGTGGGCGCCACCCTGTCGGCCAACGACCACTTCGCCGACGGCAACGCCGACGTCTACCTCGGCGTCTTCGGCACCCCCATCGAGACCGACCACTTCGACCTCGACCTGTTCCTGGACGTGGCCGCAGGCGGCGACGGCTTCGACGACTTCGCCCTGACGCCGTCCACCGAGATCAACTTCGACCTGGACCCCGACCAGGGGAACTGGGGGCTGTACGTGCGCGCCGGGGTGCCCATCTACGGTGAGCCCGACGAGACCGATCCGGCGGAGCACGTGCGGGCCTTCGACGTGGAGATCAACCCCGGCACCTACTTCACCCTGGGCCGCGGTCACCAGCTGCTGCTGGAGTTCGACCTGTCGTTCCACCCCCGGCAGGAGGAGCACACCACCCACGTGGGCGGCGTCGCGGTGGGCTACAACATCGTGCTCGCCGAGCCCATCGAGCTGATCAACCAGGTCTACGTGGACATCCCCCAGGGCGACGAGCAACCCGCGGTCGGCCTGTTCACCGGACTCATCGTCACGCTGCCGTCGGCGAAGCGGGATCGCGTGGCCTCGCTGACGCCCTGACCCCGCTGGGCTACAATGCGCGCCCCAATACGGAGCGCGACCGCATGACTTCCATCTACGACCGCCGCCACCCCTACCCCATCGTCCTGCTGCGCCGCGCCGGCGAACAGCACCGCCCGGACGCCATCGTGCGGATGCTGCAGCGCTGCGCCGAGCTGAGCCGGCCGGTGGAGTTCGCGTACCACCGCGGCGACGACATGACCTGGGCCATCGAGAAGCTCGACGAGACCTGGCTGCTCAAGACCATGGGCATGGTCGAGGACCCCATGGACCGCCTCGTGGGCCGGCTGGCCGTGATGACCGGCCACGATGATCCGGTCAAGCTGGTGTACTGGCGCGAGCTTCGGTGGCGGCCCTGGCGCTACGAGATCGTCAGCATCGACGTGCCCTGGGCGCCCAAGAAGGAGGACCGCCCGGTCCTGGACACGCGAGCGCAGCTCTTCGAGCTGATGCGCGAGGCAGCGGTGGCGTTCGGCGCCGACGTGGCCGGGCTGTACCCACGCTCCCTGCACGCCCTGGTCCGCCTCGCCAGCGGAGAGGGCGCCCGGCAGCACCACCCCCTCGGCGGCGAGGGCAGCGACTCCGTCGGCAGCTCCCTCCCCCCGTTCGTGGCCCAGCTGCCCGACGGTCTGTTCGAGCGGTTCACCGAGCTGCAGCCCGCGCGCGCCTTCGACGCCGCTGCCCTGCCCGAGGCCGTGTGGTGGGCCAACTACTGGTCCGCCGACGTGGTCGACCGGCTGGGCCGCGAGCGCGTGACCTCGGCGCCGTGGCATCGGTACGAGGACACCGGCGACGGCGGCCTGTTCCTGGTCTCCACCAGGCGCCGCCCCGCCCCCAACCGCCCCGAGACCCTGCAGGCCATCGCCGACATCACCGAGGCCGTGGGCCTGCCCGCCAGCCAGCGCCAGCAGCTCTCCTGAGCCCCCTCGACGTCATCGCCCATCGACCTTATTCTTGCCCGAACCCGCCAGGAGAGATCGCCCATGGACGACGTCGCGAAGAGGCTCACCGCAGGACTGAAGAAGGCCATCCAGGCCGAGGTGGAGGGCTACCACTTCTACATGATGGCCGCCTCCAACACGCCCGACCCCAAGGGGCGGTCCGTGTTCACGCAGCTGGCCGAGGACGAGAAGCTCCACGCCAACTTCCTGCAAAGCCAGTACGACGCCGTCCAGGCCACCGGCGACGTGGACAAGATGATCCAGCTCGGGTCGGCCCCGACGTTCAGCGGCCACAACCCCATCTTCTCCGACAAGATCCGCGACCGCCTCGGCGAGGCCCACTACGAGATGACCGCCCTGTCCGTGGGCATCCAGCTCGAGCTGGGAGCACAGCAGTTCTACCGCCACGAGGCCGAGGCCGCCGCCGATCCCACGGTCAAGGCCTTCTACGAGGAGCTCGCGAAGTGGGAGGCGGGCCACTACCACGCCCTGCTCGCCCAGCAGGAGGACCTGCAGGAGGACTACTGGGGAAAGGGGCGGTTCTCGCCGTTCTAGAGATCTCTCGCTGGATACCAGTTCAGGTACCCGATCGCTGAACCCAGCGGCAGGTTGAGGCGCCAGAGCAAGGTGCCGTCGGGGTCCACCAGGTCGATCTGGCCGTGCTCGCTCCAGGTGACCAGGGTGTTGCCCGACTCCAGGCGTGTGACGTCGCCGAGGATGTAGTTGGTCAAGGGGGGATCGGCGATGTACTCCCACTCCTGGCGGTAGGTACCGGCGTCCAGATCCAGCGAGTACTCGACGACCCGCGCCCACTCCTTCCCGCCGGGCACGCCGTCGTCCATGATGACGATGCCGCCGGGGATCACGTCGAACTGGTGCTGGCCGTCGAAGGGCTTCGTGTCGCCCACCGCCTCGAAGTCGCCGAGCGCGCCACCGAGCTGCCACAGCAACTCGCCGCTGGAGCGGTCCACCTTGAACAGCGCGTCGAGGGTGAAGGACGACACGTAGTACGCGTCCTCATCCGGCTCGTAGTCGATGGCGTTGAAGTGGGTGAAGTCCGCGAACTCCATCTGCTCGACCCACGGGAAGACATCGAGATCGCACTCCACGTCGTCCCAGATGGACCAGATCTCCTCCTGGGTGCCGTCCGGTGCCACCTCGACGATGCGGTCTCCCCACACCTCCAGCCCTTCCACGTCCAGCGCCTGGCCGTCCATCAGCGCGACCGTGCCGTCGGGCAGCTCGGTGAAGTCGTGGTGGAAGGCCGTCGTGTCGGTCACCACCTCGGTGCTCTGATCGACCACATCCACGCGCGTGAGCACGAACTCGTCGTCCTCGCCCAGGACGTCCTCGAACAGCATCGACCGGCGGTCGAACGACAGCGCGCCGGACACCAGCGCCGTGGTGTTCTTGACCGCCAGCGCCAGCTCCGAATCGTGCCGCCAGGTGACCTCGCCGTCCGTATCCAGGATCACCGCCGACGCCTCGTCCGACATCACCACGGCCACCATCAGCCCGCGGTCCGTGTCCGGGAACTCGCCGGTCACGGTCACGCCAGCCAGCGGCTCCACCTGTCCGGTGGTGAACTCCCCATCGCCGCTCGCCGCGATCCCCGACTCCGTCTCCATGAGGGCACGGAACGAGTAGTCGCGCAGGGGCTTCAATCCCAGGAGCACCGCCTCGTACACCCCGTCCCCCACGGCGCGCCCCGTGGTCCTGCGGTCGAGGGCGCCGTCCAGCCCGAACTCGACGGCCGGCGCGCCAGCCTCGTCCGAGCGCCACGCCACGACCGCCACGGCCGGCGCGAGCGCGCTCATCTGGACGTCGAGGTCCGTGATCTCGATCCCGCCCCCCGGATCGTCGTACCCGTCCGCGAACGGGTCGGACGAGGAGACACACCCGGGCGATCCCACGACCGCAAGGAGGATGACGAAAGCCAGGAGGAGAGAGGAGCAACAGCGGAAGGACAGCAGCACGGTACCTCGCACCCGGTCGACCGCTCCCCAGCGGCGACCAGCATGACGATGGCCCGGGCCTCTCCACGAACAACATAGACGTTGTCGGGGGCAGAAGTGGGTACGTTCTTGTCAGGAATCCGGCGAAGCCGCCTCAGTACCACTCGCCCGTGAGGACCCCCCAGATCTCCCGACGCGCCTCGTGGTGGCCGGTGTTGGTGGGGTGGGCGCAGTCGTCGTCGATCCAGCGATCGTTGCCGGACTCGTTCATGCCGTGGTCGAGGTAGACGGCGTGCAGATCGGCGACGT
>CAZLEO010000248.1:0-13858 GCA_964558555.1 uncultured Rickettsiales bacterium
GCCATCCTCAACTCCCTGCTGACCATCATCAACGAGCGCGTCTACCACGAAGCCGGCCAGGTTTTGCCGGTCCCATTGCTGTCCATCTTCGGCGCGTCCAACGAACTGCCCGAGGGCGAGGAGCTCAACGCCCTGTACGACAGGTTCCTTCTGCGTGTCACCGTGCCCTACCTCGCCGATGACGAGAGCATGCGCAAGTTGATGGCCCTCTCTCCCACCAAGCCCTCGGCCACACTCACCCTCAAGGATCTGGAGGCCGCACAGCAGCAGGTCCAGCAGGTCTCCCTCACCGACGACGCCCGCGAGGCCATCATCACCATCAAGCACGGGCTGGAAGAGGAGGGCATCGCCGCCTCCGACCGGCGCTGGCGGGCCTGCGCCACCCTGGTGCGGGCCAAGGCGTACCTGGAGGGGGAGCAGCAGACCACGTCTGACCACGCCGAGATCCTCACCCACGCACTGTGGGCCGAGCCCGCCCAGATCCGGGTCGTGGAGCGGGTGGTCTCCAAGGTGGCCAACCCGCTGAACCTGGAGGCCGTTGAGTTGGAGGACGCGGCCAAAGATCTGTACGACCAGCGGCCGAAGCCCGACGACGCTGATCTCACGTCCAAGCTGGAGCCTCTCCTCAAGCAGCTCGGGGATATTCACACCCGCCTGGAGCAGCGGGTCCAAGCAGCCCCTTCTGCGCGTTCCCTGCGCGCCCGACAGGCCCTGGGCAAGGTGGAGGGCTGGCACCGGGACCTGTCCCAGCTGGCGCTGCGCTCCTTGTCCAAGCTCCACATGGCGCCGGGGGCGTAGACCACGTCACCAAAAGAAGCTGGTGGCGCATGGTGGCGCCACTTTCCTGTTGAACAGCAATAGCCGGCTCTTACAACGACCATCAGGATGTGGCGCCCCCCACCGCCACTACGCCACCGGCATTTCACTCCGCCCATTGCATAAAGGAGGTCCACATGGGCCTTTGCTACCAAACATCCAGCTGGCTGGACCGACTCTGGGCTGAACACTTGGAGCTTTCCAGCCCTTCCCGCGACCTCGTGAAGGTGGGCATCAAGAAACAGGGGCCCCCCTTCGCCGGCTTCCCTGCCGACCTGCATGCCCGCCTCTATCTCCCCTCCGACCCGCCGGTCCACGACGAATCTCCCTCCTGGGCCACCCACCTGCACACCCTGGCCTCAGAGCTGGGCGAGTGGCAGCGGCTCCGCTCCATGTGCGCCCGCAACGGGTTTGCCGCCGGGGTGGCCGCCGAGGTCATGCTCTCCCACCTCATTCCGCATGTTCCAGAGCCTCCGCCGCCCGATGAAAACCAGGCCCAGGATGGCGATAAGGATGACGGAACCCAGGATTCCAGTTGTCCTACCCCATCCACTGATGCTGACCCATCCGGCTCAGACGGCTCCCCCACCAATTCAGATCTGCGCGCCTCACTACGCCGGGCTGCACGGGAAGCCAAGGAGGCCGTCGAGGAGGCCGAGGCTGGTCTGGAGGGTCTTGGCACCCCCCTGGGGCTGTCCATGCCTGGCACCGCCGTGGTCCACGACGCCGGTCCCGCTGGCCTCAAGGGTATCCGCGATGCCCACACCCGCCTCAACACATCCCTTCGCCTTCGTCGCATCTGTGAGCTGGCCGGCCGACTGGAGCGCGTCGCGGCCTCCAAGGCCCGCTCTCGGGTCAGGCCTGGTGTTGGTGAGGTTCACGGCATCGACCTGGGTGCTGACCTCTCCCGCCTGCTCCCCTCTGAGCTGGTGGCCCTGCGCCACCCCCGCCTGCGTTTGCACCTGCTTTCCCGCCTCTTGCAGCACAAGGCCCTCACCTACGGTATGCAGGGCAAAGAGCCCCAGGCCCGCGGCCCCGTTGTAGTCTTGCTGGATGAGTCCGGTTCCATGCGCTCCGGTGGCAAGGACAACTGGGCTAAAGCGGTATGCCTGGCCCTGCTGTCCACTGCCACCCGCCAGCGGCGCGATTGGCACCTCGTGTCGTTCAATGGCGCCATCATCCGTGAGACCGCCATCCCCGCCCGTATGGCCACCATGGGCCAGATTCAGCAAGCCCTGGACCACCGCTGCCACGGCGGCACTGACTTCGACGCTCCGGTACTCCGGGCCGTGGAGATCATCCAAACCTCCAGGGCCATGAAGAAGGCTGATGTTGTGATCATCACCGATGGCGAATCGGACCTGGTGCCCGAGACAATCAAGGTCGCTACCGGCCTGACCCGCGTCGAGGGCGTCTCCTGGTTTGCCGTTGGTGTCGGTCCCGACGCCGACACCGAGCTCACCTCCCTGGACCCCATTGCTACCTCCATGGTCCGGGTCAAGGACACCGACGACCCTGAGCCCATTGTCCCGGTGCTCAATCTCTCCCCGCAGTAGCCCCTCCGACCTTCCCACCAACTGCCCCCGCCCGGGGGCCTCCCCCGAGCCGACAGGCTGCACGTCTGCCGGCTCCGGGGAGGTCCTCGTTTGCACCCCCACACCACAACAAAGGAGAAGCCCCATGCCCCAGCAGAAGAAGAAGGGCAAGCGCAGCAGCAAGATCCACTCCGTCCCGCCCCGCCGCCGGGTGCGCATCCCCGCCGACCAGAAGGCCCTCGGCCGCTACGGCTACCGCTGCATCTGGTCCCCCACAGGCTACAAGGCCGTGCCCATGGGCTCCAATGGCCGTTGATACCCCCGCCGACCTGCTCCTGAACGGCGAGGCGCCCCGCCTGTCCAACGCCGACCTGCTCACCGTCCTGATGATCTCCGCCGACGCCGTTGAGTGGGTCCAGGCCGAGTACCCCACCCTTCGCGTGCTGGAAGAAGCCGACAGCCTGGAGCTGGCCCGCATCCCTGTCCCCCACCCCGAGCAGATGGCCCGCCTTCTCGCCGCCAGGGAACTGTCCCGCAGGTTCGCCCAGGACAAAGCCCGCCGCGGTACCCCCATCCATTCCGCCGAGGCTGCCTACCAACTCCTGGCGCCGCTCCTGCGCACTGAGGCCCGGGAGGTAGTCATCGTCCTGGCGCTGGACACCAAGAGCCGCCTGCTCTGCGCCCCGATCACTGTGGCCACCGGCACCGTGTCCAGTGTCCCCCTTCATCCCCGGGAGGTATTCCGGCCGCTCATCCGAGCTGCGGCCTCCTCCTTCCTCATCACCCACCTGCACCCCAACAGTGGCGAGCCTGTCCCATCTCCCGACGACATCATGCTCACCGCCCGGCTCAAGGAGGCCAGCGAGCTGATTGGGATTCCCCTTCAGGACCACCTGGTCATCGGCCGGGGCTGCTACCTGTCCATGGCCCAGCGGGGGCTCCTGTAGCAAGCCTGGCCGACCGCATCTCGGCCCACCTGAAGTTCACCCACAACCTCATGGAGGAAGCACCCATGAACCGTGACATCCTGGAGCAGCCCTTCCCAAAAGAGCTGCTTAAAACCCGCAAGGGCACCTTCGGCAAGCCTTTCACGTACGTCGAGGGCGCCGAATACATCCGCCGGCTCAACGAGGCCTTCGAGGGCGACTGGTCCTTCGAGATCGCGCAGCACCAGACCCTGGACACCGAGGTCGTCGTGCTGGGCAAGCTCTGCGGCGCTGGCATCAGCAAGATGGCCTTCGGCGGCAGCAAGATCACCGTCAACCGCGAGGGCGAGGTGGTGAGCATCGCTGACGACCTCAAGGCCGCCGCCACCGACGCGCTGAAGAAGGCGTCCAGCCTCCTCGGCGTGGGCCTGCATCTGTACTCCGAGCCCACCGACACCACCTCCGGCCGCAACGGCCGGTCCTCCCCCACCCCCCGGCGTGGCAACGGCAACAACGGCCGCAGCAAGCCCACTGGCAGCAATGGCAATGGCAATGGCAACGGCAACGGCAACGGCAACGGCAACAGCAAGCCCACCAACGGCAACAGCCGGGACCGCCTGACTCAGAAGCAGCTCTCCTGCATCTGGGGCATGGCCCGTAGCCTGGGCCGCAGCGTCGACGAGGTCCGCCAGCACACCGTAGAGGCCTACGGGATACAGCCCGAGCAGATGAACAAGACCGACGCCAGCTCCCTCATCACCGAGCTGGGTGAGGCCCTGAGCCAGATTGGCGGTGCTGCATGAGCGGCCGATCTGCCCTGGCCGCCCTCCGCGCCGAGGAGCACATCTCCATCTCCGCCATCGGCTCCTACCTCCGCTGTCCCGCCAGCTATTGCCACCGCTACATCCTCCACACCCCTGCCTCCCACCGGGCCGGCGCGCTCGCTTTCGGCAGCGCAATCCACGAGGCCCTGGCGCTGTTCTACTCCCACCTGATGCAGGGCCAGCCGGAGCCCACCACCGAGGAGCTGGCCGCCAGCTTCTCCGACCGCTGGACCCACGAGCTGGACAGCGACATCCCCGTGTTGCTGGACGGCAAGGACACCCCTGACAGCGCCCGAGACAAGGGCGTGGCCCTGGTGAAGGTGTTTCACGACAAGGTGCCCCGCCCCCACAAGGTGCTCGGCGTGGAGGAGCCCTTCTCCATCGAGGTCATTGACCCGCGCACAGGGGCCGCCTTCTCTGAGCGCCTCGTCGGTGTCTTTGACGCCGTCGTCCAAGATGAGGACGGCACCCTACGAATCCTGGAGCACAAGACCGCAGCCCGCCGCTGGAACAAGACCCGGCTCGATCATGATCTCCAGGTCACCGGCTACAACCTTGCCGCACCCCTGGTGGGCCTGCCCGATGCAACTGTCACCCTCCAGGTTTTGCTCAAGACCAAGCAGCCGGCCCTCGAGCTGTACTCCCCCACCCGCACCGACCGGGACCGCCAGGACTTCATGCAGGTTCTGAGCGGTGTGCTCTGCGCTGTGAAGGTCGGTGCCTTCTATCCCGTTCGGGATTGGCCCTGCGCCTCCTGCCCCTACGCCGGCCCCTGTATGGCTGGCTGAACCTCAACGCAAGGAAACCAGCATGTCATCAAAAGAGCTTGAGAAGCTCGCCTGGAAGGCGGCCGAGGAGGCCCTCTACGCCGTCCTGCACGTCGGCGGAAAGCTGCTCATCAAGGTGATCTTCCGCCTCTAGCTCCAGCTACTTCCCATCAAGGAGCATCCGAACATGAACGAAAAGAAGGACAACAAGCGTCTGCCGGAGGACGCGGAGACCCGCCTCAGCGAGGGCCTGGCCCTCGTCTTGTCGGCGCTGCCGGAGATCATCCTCCGCTGGCTCAAGGCCAAGTAGCACCCCACCCCGCCGGGGGCCGCACCCGTGGCCCCCGGCACATCACCACCGCAAACACCCCAAGGAGACATTCCATGAACAAGCGCAAGCCGCGTCTGAAGAGGCGCGAGAACAAACCTCTGCGTACAGCCCCCTTCACCCAGCTTCGCGAGGTCGCAATCCCCACCATTCCCACCCTGCGGCCCCAGGCGCCGCGCATGCCGTCGCCGCCCCGGGCTACCCGCGACGTGCTGTCGCTGCTCTCCGCCGCCACGGGCCTCGTCCTGGCCAGCGTGCCCGACGCCGAGGTGGAGCTGCTGCCCGGCTCTCCCACCACCGTCCTGGTGGTCTCCGGCGGCCAGGCCCGAGCCACCTTCATCCTCCCCGTGCCCCACGATGAGGCCTCCCGCGCCCTGGGGCGCACCCCGCAGAAGGTGGTGGACGCGGAGATGGACCGGCTCTGGATGGAGGAACAACGTGCTGGTTGATCGGCGCACCCTCCACGCGGCCCTGAAGGAGCTGCTTCGCGTGGCTCCTTCCAGGGCCGACCTCCCCGCCCTCGAGATGGTCCATCTCTCCGCCAACAACGGCACCCTCACCGTCACCACAACCGACCTGCACCGTCGCCTGTCCTGCCAGTTCCCCGCCCAAGGCGACCTGAATGCGTGCGTCCACGCCAAGATGCTAACCAACATAGTCAAGCCAGAGGGACGCGGTGACGCTGGTTCCGTAGAGGTCTCCCAGAACGAGGACAGGGTCAGCGTCATGGCTGATGGGCTGGTCTCCCACCTGCGTCCCACACCACCGGCCGACTTCCCGGCCAGCCCTGCCCCCAAGCAGGACGAGCCCTGGTCCTTGGTTGCCATGTGGCCTTCCGCACCGTTGAAGGACGCCCTGACCTTCGTCCTGCCCGCCGCCTCCACCGACGAGGCCCGCCCCCACCTTTGTGCCGTCCAGTTCAAGCACAACGATGCCGTGACCACCGACGGCCACCGGCTTCATCTGGCCCACCTCCCGGCGCCCATCCCGCAGCCTCTCCTCCTCTGGGCGCCGGCTGCAGCCACCATGACGCGCGTGCTGGCTCATGGGGAGCAGGTCATCCTGGCCCGGGCGGGTGAGGTGCTCCGCATCAAGGTCGGGTCCTGGCAACTCGACACCAGGCTATCCGACCGGCGCTTCCCGCCCCATGATCAGGTCATCCCCGACATGGAGGCCCGACCCACCCACATCCGGCTCCAGGCGGAGCTGCTGTCCAGAGCACTGTCCCGCGTTTCGCGTCTGACGAAGGACAAAAGGCTCCGCTTCCGGGTCAACGGCACCATCACCCTTACCACATGGGACAGCGAGCAGGGCGCCGCAGAGATGGAGGTGCCCGTCACCAGCAGCACCCACGAGGGCGACGACCTGAAAATCGGCTTCGACTCGCCGTATCTGGCGCAGGCCATCCCCAGGGGCACCAGGGAGTTGGTGCTCGGTTTCGGCGGTCCCCTGGAGCCGCTCCGCATGGACCTCAGCGGTGGCAGGCTGGCCGTGGTCATGCCACTCCGGCTGAGCTGATCATGTCCGCACCGCCATTTGTGAGAATACGGGGGAAGACCTATCTGGTGGTCAACTACGATCTGGGTGGCAAGGTCATCGACCTCAAGGCCCACCTCAATGCTCTCCTCGACCACCACGCCCCAACCGACATCATCCTGCTACGCCCGTTGTCTCCGGGCGAGGGCACCCTGCTGCAACAGTCGGCCCGCGACTCCGAGGTGGAGGCCTGGGCCAGGATGATTGTAGTGGAGGAGGACCGGGTCCGAGCCCGGCGGTAGTGTCCTACCTGAGAAGTGCCCGGAGCAGCTTGACTGCCTGCTGGAGGCTGGCCACATCGGCCTCTTTCAGCAGGTGGTCGAGCTGTTTTTTTAGCACAGCCGGAGCGGTCTCCTCATGATTAAACTCGAACAGATCTCGTAGCTCGACACCAAGAGCAACTGCGAGTCCTGCAAGAACCCTGAATGACGGGTTCTCCTCCCCACGCTCTATGGCACCCAGGTACTTGTAGCTGACTCCAGCGTTCTCTCCGAGTTTCTGCTGGGTCAGCCCTTGCGCCTCACGCAGGCTTCGGATTCTTCGACCGAATAATTCCGTCAACTCCATGGGCGCCTCCTGGACCTGATTCGTATTCCAGGCCCAGAGGCAGATAAACTCTCCATCTACGGCATCTGTTTGACAAAAACCATCTATCTCGGTCACGATGCCTGAGATAAGCGGTTTTCATCGACTCGACACCCTCTATCTTGGTCATTCAGGCCAGGTTCAGGGTGTAACTGCAGGCTGTCTTCCAGGCGCTCACACGGGGGACAAGACCACAAGGAGGTTCTATGTCGACTGGGAAAGTAGTGGTACAGGCGGCTGGTGTTGGAGTAGCTATCGCAGGAGCCAGTGGGGGGGCAGCTTCTGCGGCCGCCGTTATTGCCGCGACCGGCGGCGCCGGTGCTGTCGTTCTGGCCGGTTTTGGCATCTACAAATGGCTTTCAAAATAGGAACCGACCAATGCGACAGTTCTTGAGAAAGTACATTGCTGAATCGTTCTCCAATAAGGGGATTGTCGACCTCCTCAAAGAGCAGCAGGGTGTTGTCGATGAATCAGTTGGTCTTGAGCACCGAGTCCAGATTGCCTACTCGCCGATGATGCTTCCTGATCTCGTCGAAGCAGTGGAGTTCGTCGTGGTCAATGCGGAAGATGACCCCAGTGTTCGCGGATACGCGGGCGGGATTCTCGGCTACGTGTACAATCCGCTAGATTTCATCACCGTGGAAGGGCCGGTCGGCCTCATCGACGACACAATTATCTGTGCCATGGGCCTACTGCACCTGGAGCGTGGCGGAAAGATCGAGTTGGACGCCACCATCAGCGTCATGGCCCACGCGGCTGCCAGGCTCGTTGAGCACCTTGATGAGAGGATCTCTGGGGCGATCAGTGATTTCGTCGAGAACTTGGGCGGCAGCCTTCCCGATTACCAGGATCTGGGCAGCCGTTAGCAGATCACTCCAATCGTAGGCCGCCTGATGAATCGAACACTGCCAGGTGGGACGACCGGATCTGATGGAAATCCGCTATTTTCCTTTTGGCGGCCCAGCAGAAGGAACGGCACGAGGCAGAGGGTGTTTGCTGATGACGTATCGGTAAATGGCTTTTGAAATCATTGCGATAGTCGAGGCCACCTGGCGGCGCGTCGCATAATCTCGAGAAACGACGGCGACCACATACCGCGGCTTCCCCTTGATAAAGACGATCCCGGCGTCGTGACTGACCGTGGAGATGGTGCCGGTCTTGTGAGCAACGGCCACTTTTCTTGGGAGCTTCGCTGGTATCTTCTTCCGTAGTCTTTGGCGTAAAAGGATCTCTATCATCCTCTCCGATGACTTGTGATCGACAGCCTTGCCTTGGGCGAGCGCGATATAGAGTTGCATCAGGCCGAAGGCGGTCACCTTGTTGTTGATCCCCAGATCGTAAGCCTTGATGTCCTGGACCCCCCGGACAACCCGTATGCCTTCAATACCGAGACCTTTCAACGTCTCGTTGATCGTCGTGACTCCGACCCTCTGGATGAGGATGTTGGTCGCCAGGTTGCTCGATACTGTGATCATTTCTTCCAGCAGCTTGGATACGGCGACCTCCTTGCCGATCTGGCCAGGGATAGTATCGCGATGGTGCCTTGGAACCGGCAGCTTGTAGGAGGTTCCGTCCACGACAGATTTGAACCGATTAGATACTTTCACTTTCGTCGAGAGGGCGAGCCTTCGCTTCTTGATCATTGCGAAAGTGCCGAGCATCACAGCTGTCTTGTAGGTCGAGGCAGCGTGCAGCCAATCGTCTGCACGCATAAGCAAGGTCGCGCCATCGTGGAGATCTCGGAAGGCCACACCGATTACGGCGGGTTCATTCTGATCTAGCTCCTGGATAGCCTTACACAGGGCGCTTAACTCCAGAGAGGTAGGGGGCGTCAGCTGACACGCCACGATCTGACGAATAGGGGGTACGGAACCCGCGCTCGATTCCACGGCCACAGATAAGGCCAAAGCAACCGGAACCGCAGCTATGATTAATCGGCAGAGCCTCATTTCAATTACCGTATCGGG
Source organism: uncultured Rickettsiales bacterium (assembly GCA_964558555.1). GTDB lineage: Bacteria > Myxococcota_A > UBA796 > UBA9615 > CAYRNR01 > CAYRNR01. The sequence goes on from CAZLEO010000248.1 coordinate 9,286, forward strand.
CAGGCCCCCTTGGCCCACCATGCTCCGGGTTTCGACGATGGCCGCCACTTTTCCCTTCCGCCCAAGACATCGCCTGGGTGGGCTGCCTCGAATCTCTGGCAAGGCTTGCTTACCGAGCCCCGCTCAAATGCCCGGAGCCCGGCAGTTGCTGCACGCTCAATCGCCAGACACGCATCATGGGTCCGACGACATGCGGCCGCCTGTGTAGGTGGATTTCCCTTTTCTGCGTAGCACAAGCACCACCAATCTGACTTGGTTTCATCACCGACGCGATCACCTCCCCCCTCCGGCGACGCCGAGGCAACTACCTTTGGAGGAGATTCTCCGGATTTGTGCTCTCGCATCAAGGCTACGATCTCGCCATCGGTCAGCAGATTTCCATCAGAGGGGATCACAAAGGGGGGATGATTCACCTTCTGCGACCAGCTATTCAGTTCCTTGAACATCTTCAGGAATCCTGAAGGAAGATTGCGAGCACACTTCTGAACACCAAAGGTTGGTTGTATGTAGTAGGTTTCAGGCTTCGCGACATCGAGCCTCAAGGCGACGCAGAAGGAGCCTCGAATTGATGCGCCGAAGGCGTTCTTGGCATCCACAACAAGATGGATGATGTACTTTGATCCGCTGTTCTCCAGCACTTTTGAACTGATCCAGTCCGCGCTGGAGGGAGACTTGAGCCGCTCGCTAACGGCGCTCTGGGCTGATGTGATCGCATCCTCTTTGTGCTCTTTTCCCCAGGCCTTCAGCAAGGTTCGTTGAAGTCGGTCCTTGACCTTCTTCTGAAGGCTAGTAATCCGACGCCGTAGGGTCTTTCCCTCTGGTGGGCCAGAGCTAGCGCCAAACGACTTGTCCAATTGATGTGTCGCGGTGTTGCACAGTTTATTCGCGTAGGCAGCGTTCTTGGCCTTCTGCGACATGGCCACTTTCAGCAGGACGTTCCCAGTTTCCACTGCCAGCTGGTCAAGCGCGCGGCTGGCCTTCACCTTCTTTTCCATGGGCTCAATGTTGAGCGCGACACGGAGCAGCCTTCTCCGCCGCATGTAACTCATGCTTGGACCTCTGTTCGCAACGACCAACTCGAATGCAGCGGCAGTGTAGTTTGCCAGGTTCGTTGACCCGAGTTTCTTTTCTTCCATCAGCGATTCAAAGAGCACGACTGCGCCAACATGGTCGCCGGACTTGTGCAGGGCATTCGCCTTTTTCAAATTTGCCGCCCTCTTTTCGGTTGCACGCTGTATTTCGGCCTCCCTTTTCTTTCTAGCCTCTTCCGCCGCAGCCCGTTTGCGCCGCTGGTTCTTGAGTTTCTCTGCCATAGCTCGTTCTCGCCGGCTGCTCTCCTGAATGCCTTCATAAAAGGGAAACCAAGCGATGCAGGCGGCAACGGTGGCGACCAGGAGAAAAGCTACTCCATGAATGATGGCGGCTTTCCTGGGAGGTTCGCGACTTAGCCTCTGCCATAATCGGGAGCGCAGCTTGCTCGACGTAAGGAACGAGAGCGCAATGGCACCGATTGCCAGGTTGCTGAAAAAGACAATGCCCGGCACAAATAGCGAAAGCAGGCTCCACGCAGCCAGCATCATCACATGGATGAAGATGGACCTTGCCACGCGCTCCTGAAGCGGCTTCACCTTGCTTGTGCTGGTTGCAGAGCCCTCAGCCGAAACCAACATCTCACCGCAGTGCTTGCACTTGATTGCTTCTGCTTGAATTAGCTCAGCACAAAACGGACACTTTTTCACCGTATCCCCCTCGGCAGGAAAGATCTTGTCATTGGAATTTCCAACGCATTTTACCCTATAAGGCTGCGAATCCGAAGGCTGGGCCCAAGATGACGGCGGCCCTTGGTCCTTTGTCGTCCTCTTGTCCATGCAAACAGGCGGGCGGCCTCCTTCCAGGTGCCAAACGCCGTTTGTCGACGTGTATCTCCCTTGGATCTAAGCCATTACCCGCGTAGGATCGCGGCGTTGTGAACCCTCAAAGGAGGTTGGTTCTGTCCCCTGGAGGGAAACGTGATCGTATGGACCGGATCGGGGCGGATTCCAGGCCGCGAAACGCCAGTTTGCTAACCGGGATTGGCGGGGAGAAAGATCTTGGACATCAATGACCTGAAGCCGGGGCTTGTCATTCAGGGTCCGGTGCTACCAGAACCCATCGAGGTTCTCGTCGTCGCTCCCCTGGGGGAGATGATCAAGGTCACTGGTGCCGGAAAGCGCACGGGGCAGGTACACCAGCGTGTGCTCCACCCGGCCCAACTTGAGGTGCTGGACGCCGGCCCGGAGCGGGCTCCCTACGACGGGGATCCCGGGCGCTTCCGCATCGGCATCGAGGCCCAGCGGCTGGCCCTGGCCTACGAACACGACCCCTACTTCTCCCTCTCCATCGCCCGGGTTGACCCGCTGCCCCACCAGCTCGAGGCTGTCTACGACTACTTCATGGCGCTGCCCCGCATCCGATTCCTGTTGGCCGACGACCCCGGGGCAGGCAAGACCATCATGGCGGGACTGCTGCTCAAGGAGCTCAAGGTCCGCGGTCTGGTCAAGCGCACCCTCATCATCACGCCCGCAAACCTCAGCTTCCAGTGGCAGCGGGAGATGCAGGACAAGTTCCGCGAGCGGTTCGAGGTCATCCGCGGCGATGTACTGCGCGCCAACTACGGCCAGAACCCCTGGCAGGAACGCAACCAGGTGGTCACCTCCGTCTCCTGGGTGTCGCGCATCGAAGATGCCAAAGAGAGCCTGATGCGCAGCCACTGGGACCTCATCATCGTGGACGAGGCCCACAAGATGGCGGCCTACAGCCACGACAAGAAGACCCTGGCGTACCAGCTTGGCGAGGAGCTCTCCAGGCGTTGTGACCACTACCTGCTGATGACGGCCACACCGCACAAAGGTGATCCCAACAACTTCTGCCTCTTTCTGGAGTTGCTGGACAGGGACATTTACGGGGACGTCAAGAGCCTGGAAGAGGCCATGCGCCGCAACCACGCCCCCTTCTACCTGCGCCGCACCAAGGAGGCCCTGGTCACCTTCCCCGACCCAGAGACCGGCGAGGTCCACAAGCTGTTCACCGAGCGCGAGGTCCGCACAGCCTCCTTCGATCTGGACGGCGACGAGTACGACTTTTACGACGCGCTGACCCGCTACGTGGAGGACCAGTCCATCAAGGCCTCCGAGGACAGCTCCATCCGCGGCCGGGCCCTGTCCTTCACCATGGCCATGCTCCAGCGCCGCTTCGCCTCCAGCATCTACGCCGTGCGCCGCAGCCTGGAGCGCATGCGGGACAAGCGTAAGAAGATCCTGGCGGACCCCGAGGGGTACCGCCGCGAGCAGATCGCCCGACGCCTGCCCGACGACTTCGACGAGCTGCCCGACGACGAGCGTTTCGCCATCGAGGCTGCCCTGGAAGAGGTGGTTGCCGACGTTGATCCCGAGGCCCTCAAGGTGGAGATCCAGCAACTCGGCCGCCTCATCGACCAGGCCCGTGCCCTGGAGGGCCGTGAGATTGAGTCCAAGCTGGTCAAGCTGCGCCAAGTCCTGACGGACAACGATATCTTCGACAACCCCAGGATGAAGCTGCTGGTGTTCACCGAGCACAAGGACACCCTGGACTACCTGGCCGGCGATGGTCGCGATGACCGGCCCCTGGGCAAGCTGCGGGAGTGGGGCCTGACCGTCACCCAGATCCACGGAGGCATGAAGATCGGCGACCGGGATACCCCTGGTACTCGCATCTACGCCGAGCGTGAGTTTCGCGAGGACGCACAGGTGCTGGTGGCCACCGAGGCGGCCGGCGAGGGCATCAACCTCCAGTTCTGCTGGTTCATGGTCAACTATGACCTGCCGTGGAATCCGGTGCGCCTGGAACAGCGCATGGGCCGCATCCACCGCTACGGCCAGGAGCACGACTGCCTGATCTTTAACTTCGCGGCCATGAACACCCGAGAGGGGCGCGTGCTGGCCAAGCTGCTGTCCCGGCTCAAGGAGATCCGCACCGAGCTCGGCACCGACAAGGTGTTCGACGTAGTGGGCGAGGTGTTCCCCTCCAACCTGCTGGAGAAGCTGTTCAGGGAGATGTACATCCAGCGGGTGGATGTGCCCAACATCGAGGCCCGCATCGTCAAGGACGTCAACCCCGAGCGGTTCCGGAAGATCACGTCATCCACACTCGAAGGCCTGGCACGCCGCGAGCTCAACCTCCAGGCCCTGGTGGGCAAGTCCGCCGAGGCCAAGGAGCGCCGGCTGGTGCCCGAGGTCATCGAGGACTTCTTCATGGCGGCCGGCCCCATCGCCGGAGTCCACGCGCGGCCCCTGCGCGGCGCAAAACACGTCTACCGGGTGGGCAAGCTGCCACGGAACCTCGTCCCCCTTGGCGAGCGCCTGGAGGACCAGTTTGGACGGTTGGGACGGCAGTACCAGAAGGTCGTCTTCGACAAGGAGCTGCTCACCGACGACCCGACCCTGGAGTGGGTCACCCCGGGTCACCCCCTGTTCGAGGTCGTGCGCGAGGACGCCAGCGAGCGTGTGCGCGAAGATCTCCAGCGGGGGGCGGTGTTCTTCGACCTCCAGCTCGGCAC
>CAZLEO010000249.1:0-13837 GCA_964558555.1 uncultured Rickettsiales bacterium
CCTTGGCGATCTTGAGGATCTTGCGGACCTTCTCGACCGGCATCTCCATCTTGTCGGCGATCTCCTCGGGGGTGGGCTCGCGGCCGAGCTCCTGGACGAGGTAGCGGCTGGTGCGGACCAGCTTGTTAATCGTCTCGATCATGTGGACGGGGATGCGGATGGTGCGGGCCTGGTCGGCGATGGCGCGGGTGATGGCCTGCCGGATCCACCAGGTGGCGTAGGTGGAGAACTTGTAGCCGCGGCGGTACTCGAACTTGTCCACGGCCTTCATCAGGCCGATGTTGCCCTCCTGGATCAGGTCCAGGAACTGCAACCCGCGGTTCGTGTACTTCTTGGCGATGCTCACCACGAGGCGCAGGTTGGCCTCGACGAGCTCGTTCTTGGCGCCGTCGGCCATGGCCTCGCCGCGCTGGACCTTGTGGTCCACGCGCAGCAACTCGTCCGACGGCAGACCCACGAGGTGCTCGAGGCGCTCGAGGATGTCGTTGGCCTGGAGGATGACCCGCTCGAGCTCGAGGAAGTCCTCGGCGGACTGGGAGCCCCTGGACCTGGCGCTCTTCTTGATCTTGCGCAGCGTGGCCATGAGCTCGTCGAGGCTCATGCCCGCGGTCTGGGCGCAGGCGTCCACGCGCTTGCGGGCGATGCGGGTCATCTGCGCGCGTTCGCGCAGGCAGTTCACCACACGCTGGAACTGGCGCTTGCCCACGCTGAACTCCTGATTGATCAGGTAGAGCTCCTCGTGGATCTCGTCGAGGCGCACGACGCGGGCCTGGTTGGCCTTGGAGGCCTTGTTGCGGGCCCGCGTGATCTTCTCGTTGAGGGTGTGCATCTCCTCGTCGAGTACCTTCATCTGGGCACAGAGCTCGTCGTTGCGGGCGAGCGTGGCATCGTCCAGCGTGCCAGGGTCCACCTCGTCCTTGCCCGTGGGGCGGTCGTCCTCGAGGTCCAGGACCTGGAAGAACGTCAATGGGGTGGTGTAGATGGCGCGCCGGACTTCGAGCTCGCCCTCCTCGATACGCTTGGCGATCTGGATCTCGCCGTCACGGCTGAGCAGGGACACGGAACCCATCTTGCGCAGGTACATGCGGACGGGATCGCTGCTCCGTCCGCTGGGGGATGCGTCGTACTCCTCCTGTCTCCGTTCCTCGAAGAGGCGGTTGGTCTTGTCGGCGAGCTGCTTCTGGACCGCGAGCTTGGCCTTCGTGGCCCCGTCGATCACGCGGATGTCCCGCTCGCCTAGCATGATCATCACGTCGTCGAGCTGCTCGGCCGTCAACATGTGCCGGGGCAGCATGTCGTTGACCTCGTCGTAGGTCAGGTAGCCGCGTTCCCGACCCAGATCGATGAGCTGCTCGATCTGCCTGTTGTTGGACTTCTTGGACATGAAGTCTTTCCCGTTGCCTTGCTCGAACGAAAACCGTCCGAGAACGTTACGTCACCTCGTGTCGCGAACGTCGCGATGCCCGGTGAGCTAAGCCTGTATTGCGGCCAGCTCGCGGCTCAGCCGGATCACTTCGGCTGCCGCCTGTTGTTGCTCACCGATCTCGCTTGCCTGACGCGACCGACGCCTCGCTGAATCGAGGAGCCGCTTGAGATGGGCCCGCCGGATCTTCAGGCACAGCTGATCCCGCAGGCTCTCCACTTCATCACCCGAGGAGATCAACTCCTCGGACATGGACAAATCGGTCAGGAGCTTTCGCACCTGCGGATCGTCGGTGCGATCCAGCAGGCTCAGGACGTCTGGCTCCTGACCGGCCAGGGCGTCCCGGGCGGCCGACCTCACGAGCTCGGCCAGGGTCGCGGACTGCATCATGTCCGCGGTTTGCTGTTCGTCCACCACCGGAGCGGTCTCCATGGGGTGGTGGATCAGGTGCTTGAGCAGGGCCCACTCCTCCGAGGCGTACGCGCCGCGGGGCGACGCGACCTGGCGTGGAGCGCGCTGCGGGGCGGGCGTGCGGGGCCCGCGCACGGCGCCGGCGTGGGCACGCACGAGGGACTCGTCCACGCGCAGCCGGTCGGCGAGCTCGCTCCAGAAGGGCTCTGCCGTGATGGGTGCGAGCCGCTTGAGGGTCGGTGCCACCTCCTCGATGACACGCTCGGCGGCCAGGGGCTTCCCTCGGTGACGGCGAATGGCCTCGCCGATGAAGCGGTCGAGGAGGGGATCGGCGCGCGCGACGAGCTCCTCGAAGGCCTCGGCGCCGTTCTCGCGCACGTAGTCGTCGGGGTCCTTGCCCTCGGCCACGGCCACGAACATGGGCCACATGCCCGCCTCGAGGAAGATGTCGAGGGAACGGCATGCGGCGCGGATGCCGGCCTCGTCGGCGTCGTAGACCAGGACCGCCGACGACGTGTGGCGCTTGAGCACCCGCAGCTGGTTGGTGGTCAGCGCCGTGCCGCAGGTGGCCACGGCGTTGGTGACGCCGGCGTTGGCGAGGCTCAGCACGTCGAAGTACCCCTCGACGATGAGGGCCTGATCGGCCTTGCGGATACCCTGGCGGGCCTCGCCGAGGCCGAACAGGGTGGAGCTCTTGTCGTAGACCGGGGACTCGGGTGTGTTGAGGTACTTGGGCTCGTCGTTGGACAGGATGCGGCCGCCGAAGCCCACCACCTTGCCGCGGTGGTTGCGGATGGGGATCATCACGCGGTTGCGGAACAGGTCGTAGAACCCGCCGCTCTCCCGGCGCCGGACCAGCCCGGCCCGTTCGGCCAGCTCGCCGGAGATACCCCGCGTGCGCAGCTCGTTGCACAGACCGTCCCAGCTGTCGGGGGCGAAGCCCACGCCGAACCGCTGGGCGATCTCGCCGGTCATGTCGCGGCCCTTGAGGTAGTCCACGGCCCCGGCCCCGGAGGGACCGCGCAGGCACCGGCGGAAGTAGTCGGCGGCGATGTCGTTGGCCTCGTAGACGGCGGAGCGCAGATCGGAGCGGCGCTGCTCTTCGGGGGACTGATCGGCGCGGGGCAGCTCCACGCCGGCCTGCCGCGCCACCTCTTCGAGGGACTCCCAGAAGGTCATGTTGCCGATCTTCTGCAGGAAGTCGTAGACGTCTCCGCCCTCCCCGCAGCCGAAGCAGTGGAAGCTCTGGCGGGCGGGATGCACGAAGAACGACGGGGTCTTCTCCTCGTGGAAGGGGCAGAGCCCCTTGAAGCTCGCGCCGCTCTTGCGCAGCGTCACGTAACTCGTCACCACATCCACGATGTTGACCCGGTCCGCGATATCCCTGATCTGTTCGCGGGACAGCCGCTTTGTCCCGCCTGGTCGCCGATCCACGCTGTACTTTCCGTTCGGCCCGCTTCTTGCAGGGTCCGAAATCTGGAAAACCCTATGATTTCAGTAAGTTAGAGTCATGCGCCACGAAAGTAACCGTGTATACAACACGCGCGCACCCAAAGTCAAGTTCGATCCGCGCGCGTGCGAACGCGCCGCGACACGCGTGTGTAGGAGGGGGCGATCAGGAGGACGATCGTTCGATGGCCGCGCCGAGATCTCGCAGCTTGGCGACGATCCGGGCGTAGCCGCGATCGATGTGGTAGACGCGCAGCACCTCGGAGCGGCCCTTGGCGGCCAGGGCGGCGATGAGCAGCGACGCGCTCGCGCGCAGGTCCGTGGCCATCACCGACGCGCCGAGCAGCCGGTCCACGCCGGTGACGAAGGCGGAGTTGCCCTCCACGCTGATCTTCGCGCCCATGCGGCGCAGCTCCTGCACGTGCATGAAGCGGTTCTCGAAGATGGTCTCGGTGACCACGGCGCGGCCGGTGGCCACGGTCATCAGCGCCATCATCTGGGCCTGCATGTCCGTGGGGAAGCCGGGGAACGGGGCGGTGCGGATGTCCACGGAGTGCAGCTCGCCGTGGTGCTGCACGCGGATGCCGTCGCCGGCGCGGCGAACCTCGACCCCGGCCGCGGCGAGCTTGAGCACCACCGCGTCCAGGTGCTCCAGGCGAGAGCAACGGATGAGGACGTTTCCGCGAGTGATCGCGGCGGCGGCGAGGAAGGTGCCGGCCTCGATGCGGTCGGGGATGACCTCGTGGTTGAGCGACCCGAGGCTCTCCACGCCCTCGACGGTGATGGTCGGCGTGCCCACGCCTTCGATGCGCGCGCCCATGCGGATCAGGCCCTCGGCCAGGTCCACCACCTCGGGCTCGCACGCGGCGTTGTGCAGCACGGAGGTCCCGTCGGCCAGGGTCGCGGCCATGAGCACGTTCTCGGTGCCGCCCACCGTGGTCATGTCGAAGTGGACGTGCGCGCCCTTGAGGCGCTTGCAGCGGGCCTCGATGTAGCCGTGCTCCAGCGTGATCTCGGCGCCCATGGCCTCGAACCCCTTGAGGTGCTGGTCGATGGGGCGCTCACCGATGGCGCAGCCGCCGGGCAGGGACACGCGCGCGCGGCCCTCGCGGGCGAGCAGCGGGCCCATGGCCAGCACGCCGGCGCGCATCTTGCGGACCTGGTCGTAGGGGGCCTCGCACGACGGGATCTCGGTGGCGTCCACCTGCACGCCGGTGCCCTCGTGCTCCACCTTCAGGCCCAGGGTCTGCAGCAGCTGGACGGTGGTGGCGATGTCGTGCAGCTCGGGCACGTTCTCGAGCACGCTGCGTCCGGAATGCAGGATCGTGGCGAAGAGGATGGGCAGGGCCGCGTTCTTGGCGCCGCTGATCTCGACTTCACCCTCGAGGGGGCGTCCGCCCTCCACCACAAATCTATCCATCGCCATGCCGTCCTCCTGATCCGCCGCGAACCGTGCTGAACCAAAATCCTCTCGCGGCCGGGGGCGTGTCAAGCAGCCCTGGAAGCATGGACGCCCGAAGGGGGACTTTCATGCCCTCCTGCACAGAATCTCAACGAATGGCGTCGGGCGGCAGGAGCTGCGTGAGGCCGTAGGCGAGGTCTCCGGCGGCGCCGTCGAGGTCGAACCAGCGGAACAGGCCGCGCCCGTCGTCGTCGAGGAACATGGCCTCTTCGCCGTCCCGGGGATCCGGGTCGAGCAGGTACACCCGCGTCTCACCGTGATCCGGCGCGTAGGGCGCCTGGGCGCAGTCGCCCGCCTCGATGTCGAGCTGGTAGGTCAGCGAGACGGTGGACTCGTCCAGGGCCTCGCCGGTGGTGGTGTAACCGCGGGAGCAGGTCGGCTCGGATTGCCCGGCCTGGCGCAGGGCGTAGCTCTCCTCACCGGCCCAGACCGAGCCCGTGAGAGAGGCGGTGCCCGCCTGGACCACCTCCCACGCGCCGGGATCGGGGCGGGTGTCGACGACCTCGGCGCACTGCTCGACCAGGAACGTGACGCTGCGTTCGAGGGCGTCGACGCCGTCGGGGTTGGTCTCGTCCTGGGGGAACAGGAAGCTGTGGATGGAGTCGGGATAGGTCTGCACGGTCACGGGCACGCCGACGGCCTCGAGGTCGTCGCGGAGATCGTGGGCCTGCTGGACCTCCACCAGGGCGTCGGCCTCGCCGTGCAGCAGCAGCACAGGCCCCTCGTCGCCGTCTACCCAGGTGGCCGGGGACGCGTACTCGTAGCGCTCGGGGTGGTCCTCGTACGTGCCGCCGAGGTAGTCCTCCTCGGGCCACGGCACGTTGCCGTGCTGCTCGACGCGGGTGGTGAAGTCGTACACGCCGTACACCCCCACGAACACGGGGGCCTCGTCCGACCAGCCCTGCAGATCGGCCCAGCCCGCGCGCGTCATCTTCGGATCGTCGAGGGAGAACGACGCCAGGGCGGTCAGCGTGCCGCCGGCCGAGGAGCCCCATGTGCCGCACACCGGCCCCAGGGCCAGCTCGTCGCGCTGCGCGCGCAGGAAACGCACGGCGTCGCGCACGTCCACCGAGGACCCCGGGAACTCCCCGCCGTTCACCCCCACCAGGCGGTAGTCCACGTTGAACGACGCCACGCCGTCGGCGGCGAGCGCCTGGGCCACCTCCTCCAGCGAGTCCCGGTGCCCCTGGTAGAATCCGCCGCCGTGGGCCAGGACGACCACCGGCGGTTCCTCCACATCGGGGGGGAGGATCAGGTCGCCGAGCAGCTGCGTCGCGCCGTCCGAGCCTGCGTAGGCGAGGTCGCGGTGCTCCCACGTCTCCCCATTCGGGGTCTCGCCCTCCACCTCTTCCTCGCAGCCGGCGCCCAGCAGCGACACGACGGCCAGCGCCAGCAGCGCGGCGCGGGCGGGGATCAGGTCCTGCGAGGTAGTCGGCTCCATGGTCGTCCCGATGGAATCCTAGCAGACGCACCACGGGGCGTACGGCATACTCCGGCCATGGCACGTCCCCTACCGCTGGTGCTCGCGCTTCTGCTGTTCGCAGCCCCTGGGTGCGAGGAGCCCGCCGACGACGACTCCGGCGCCCCCACCGACGACGATGACGACGACGACGTGAACGGGCCTCCGGCGAGCTACAGCTGCACCGAGCCCGAGCCGCTCGGACCGCCGGTGAACACCGAGCACAGCGAGATGGGGCCGTCGCTGTCCGGGGACGGCCTGACCCTGTACTTCTCCTCGGATCGCCCCGGTGGCGAGGGATCCGCAGACCTCTGGATGGCCAGCCGGGAGACCCTGGACGGCCCCTGGGGGGAGCCGGTCAACCTGGGGGCGCCGGTCAACAACGAGGTGGGCCAGAACAACCCGGCCGTGTCCGCCGACGGCCTGACCCTGTTCTACGGCGATCGGACCGCGGGCGACTACGATCTCTGGGAGGCCTCGTTCGACGGGGCGACGTGGGGCGATCCCGTCCTGATCGACGTGCTGGCCACGACGGCCAAGGAGAACAAGCCCGCGCTGACCTGGGACGGCCAGCAGCTGTACTTCAAGCGCAGCGACGAGTCCCTCGTCTCCAACCTCTGGGTGGCCGAACGCACCGGCGACGGCTGGTCCGACGCCGTGGAGGTGGCCGCGCTCAACGACGATCGCGCCCAGACCGACCCGGCGCCCACACCCGAGGGCGACACCCTGTTCTTCGTGCAGGGCGCCGATACCAACGCCCCCTACGACGTGTACTACGCCACCTGGGACGGCCAGCAGTGGCACTGGATCACCCGCGTGGACGAGGTCAGCGCGCAAGGATCGCGGGACGAGGGGGTGGTGGTCGGCCCGGACGGGCGGGAGTTCTTCCTCGTGTCCGACCGCGACGATCCCGACAATCGAGATCTCTACCGGTTCACGTGCGAGCGGACCGAACTTCGCTAGAATAGGCGGCCTCCGGAGGCACGGATGGCGCTGCAGCTGCCCCAGATCGTCGAGATTCGCCAGCATGGCAAGGTGCTCGCCGTGGCCGCCCTCGAGCTCAAGGGCGGGCGGATCCGCGCGGTGGGGGCCGGGGGACGCCCCACCTCGATCCCGATCCAGCGCGTACTCTGCGCCACCGGTGTGGCCGTGCCGGACGAGGCCATCGCCGTGGCCCAGGTGGAGCAGTACGAGCGCGAGCAGCATCAGCGGCTGGCGGACGTGGACACCCTGACCCTGTGGGAGCTGGCCAGCGAGGCGCGCTGGCGCACCACGAGCCTGGCGGAGCTGGCCGGGCTGCTCGATCCCGACGCGGATGGGCGGACGGCGGCGCTGGTGCTGAGGGCCGTGATCACCGACGACCGGCACTTCAAGGTGCGGGCCGACGACGTGCTCGTGCACACCGCCGATGAGGTGGAGGCCGCGGCGGAGCGGGAGCACGAGGCGCGCCGCCGCCAGGCCGTGCGCGAGGCCACCGTGGCCTGGTTGAAGGGGGAGGCGGACGAGGCGCCCGACGGCAGCCACCGCCTGGTCGATGCGGTGCGCAGCCTCGCGGCGCAGCCGAACCAGCCGCCGGCCAAGGACCGGGGCGTCGCGCTTCTGCGCGAGGCGGGCCTGAAGGACACGCCCGCCGGCGCGTTCCGCGTGCTGGTACGGCGCGGAGTGTTCGAGCCGGACCAGAACCTGTTGCGCATCCGCTACGGCATGGAGAGGCCGTTCTCGGCCAAGGTGCGCGCCCAGGCCGAGGATCTCGCCGAGGCCGCCCTCGACCTCTCCGACCGGGAGGACTTGCGGCACCTCACGGCGACCGCCGTCGACGATCCAGGGACCACGGAGATCGACGACGCGCTGAGCCTGCAGCCCCGCGAGGACGGCGGCTGGCAGGTGGGCGTCCACCTGGCCGATCCGGCCGCCCTGATTCCCCTGGACTCCGACGTGGATCGAGCCGCCGCCCGCCGGCAGACCACCCTGTACCTGCCGCGCGGCAAGCGGTTGATGATCCCGTCGTGCCTCTCCGAGGCCGCGGCGAGCCTCCTGCCCGACCGGGACCGCCCGGCCCTGTCCGTGCTGATCGATCTGGACGCGGCCGGAGCCCGGCTGGGCGCGCGCATCTGCCGCAGCGTCGTGCGTATCGACCGATGTGTGTCGTACGAGCAGGTGGACGAGGCGCTGGAGTCCAGCGCGGACTGGCGCACGCTGACCGAGCTGGCCGAGGGGCTGCGCGATGAACGCATCGCACGCGGCGCCCTGGACACGCGGCTGCCCGAGGTGAACCCCCGGGTGAACGCCGACGGCACCGTGGAGCTGTGGGTGGTGGAGGCGGCGAGCCGCGCTCGGGCCATGGTGGCGGAGTGGATGGTGCGAGCCAACGAGGTCGCCGCGCACACCCTGTTCGACGCGCGCGTCCCGGCGATGTACCGCTGCCAGGACCTCAAGCACCCCCTCCCCGAGGACCACGAACCCGCCGATCGCCACAAGGTCTACCGGGCGACGCGGTGCCTCGGTCAGACCCTGCTCGAGGCGGTGCCGCGGCCCCACGCCGGTCTGGGCCTGGACGCGTACGTGCAGTTCACCTCACCGCTGCGCCGCTACCTGGACCTGATCACCCAGCGCCAGCTCGGGGCCCTGCTCGCGGGGGCGGCCCCACCGCTGGACGCCGAGGCCCTGGCCGCGGTGGTCGCCCGGGCGCAGCCCGTGCTCAGTCACGCGCAGATCGTGCGCGGCGGCACCCGTCAGTACTGGCTCACCCGATGGCTGGAGCAGCACGTGGGGGACGAGCTGGACGCGGTGGTGCTGGACCGGGTGGGCAAGCGCCTGCGCATCGACCTCGTCGACCTGTCGTGGCGGCGCCTCTACCGTCCTCCCCGGCGGGTCGAGCCGGGCCAGCGCGTCCGGCTGCGCGTGCGGTCTGCGGACGCGCGCGCCGACGAGGCGAGGTTCGAGCTACTCGACGATCCAGGCTGAGGGAGCCGTACCTGGCTCCCACGGTTCCCGTGGGAGCCGATCTTCGGGGCGCTTTGCGCCCCTCACATTGTACGGGCGCAGAGCGCCCCCAGGTCTCCGCCGCTTCGCGGCGTCGCGTTCCCACGGAGACCGTGGGAACGAGAGCATGTGGTGTGTCGCTGCCTTCTCGGCCGTCAGAACTTGAAGAACACCCACAACGGGACGGCGTGGTAGTGGCCCGACATGCCCTCGGCGGGCTCGAACGGGTTGTCGGCGTCCGCGAACAGCAGGCCGAACACGTACCAGACGGTCTCGCCGTCGTCGCCGGGCAGGTAGCTGTACTCCCCCAGGCCGTCCATCTGGCCCTCGGCGCCCTGTTGCAGCCAGATGGCCTCCACCGCGCCGAGGTTGCGCTCCGCGACGGCCTCGGCCACGGCGGGCGCGGTGGTGTGGCAGTAGTCGGCGAAGGTGCCGTCCCCCACCGTGGTGGGGTCGTCGCCGAGGAAACCCGTGTCGTCGCCGGCCACGTCGCAGCTGTAGAAACCCAGCGGACTCCAGCCGTCGATGAGGTCTGCGGGGGAGTCGTGGTAGGGCAGGCCGTATTCGGGCCCGCAGTCGCTGGTGCCGGGATCCGAGGCCGTCACCAGCGTCAGGCTGGCGTCCATGGTCGGCCAGAACAGGCCCCCCTGGTTCGCGCCGGCGGCGTACTCGGCCTCGAACTCGATGGGGTAGGTGCACAGCACCTCGCGGTCCTCGTCCAGGGCGGCCACGGCCAGGGAGACCGCGGCTGCGTCGCCGTCCACCACCGCCTCGAAGTCGTAGCGCAGGAACGCGAACGGCAGGGCTGTGGCGTCGTCGTCGTCGCCCACCGGCGCGGAGTCGTCGTCCGCGACGATCTCGCCCGGGCACCCCGCGATCAGGGGCGCCGCGAATCCCACGCACGCGCATGCGCTTGACAAGAACCGTCGCATCCCGCCCAATGTTCGCCGCCGTGTTACGCGCAGATCCGGTCGGCCGCGGCCGGACGCAAAGACCGAAGGAGTGCCCATGTCTGCAGTGTACCCCCTCCGTGGCTACAGACCCCGGCCCGACGTGGCCGCGAAGGTCGCATCGCCCCCCTACGACGTCCTCGATTCGGACGAGGCGCGCCAGATGGCGGGCGACAACCCCATGAGCTTCCTGCGGGTGGTCAAGCCCGAGATCACGGTGGATCCCTCCACCTCGCCCTACGACGACCGCGTCTACGCGGCGGGCCGCAACGAGCTGCGTCGCCTCATCGCCGAGGGGGTGATCGTCCAGGACGAGCAGCCGTGCCTCTACGCCTACGCACAGCGCATGGGCGAGCACAGGCAGGTGGGGCTGATGGCGGCGGTCTCCGTGGACGAGTACGAGCAGGGGCTCATCAAGAAGCACGAGTTCACGCGGCCCGACAAGGAGGCCGATCGCACCCGTCACATCGTCGAGGGCATGTCGCAGAACGGGCCGGTGTTCCTGGCCTACCGCGCCAGCGCCGCCACGCAGCAGGCGCTGGACGCCCTGACCGCGGGCCAGCCTGTCGTGGACTTCGTCGCCGACGACGGGATCCAGCACACCCTGTGGGTGGCCGACGATCCCGACCGGCTGCAGGCGGTGACGGACGCCTTCGCCGCGTTGCCCGCCCTGTACATCGCCGACGGCCACCACCGTAGCGCCTCGGCCCTCAACGCCCGCGACCAGCTGCGCGCGGCCGCCGGCGACGCCTACACCGGCGACGAGCCGTGGAACCGCTTCCTCGCGGTGATCTTCCCCGACGAGCGGCTGCGCATCCTGCCGTACAACCGTGCGGTCGAGGACCTCAACGGGCACTCGGCGGACGAGCTGCTGGAGAAGATCGCGGCGAAGTTCGAGGTGGAGGACGAGCCCTGCAGCGACCCCGATCGCCCCGGCTGCTTCGGGATCTACCTCGACGGCCGCTGGCGGCGCCTCACCGCGCGCCCCGGCACCTTCGACGAGTCCGACGCCGTGGCGCGGCTGGACGCGGCGATCCTCCAGGCCAACCTGCTGGATCCGCTGCTGGGCATCGACGACCCGCGCACCAACAGCCGCATCAAGTTCGTCGGCGGCATCCGCGGGACGGCCGAGCTCGAGCGTCTGGTGGACTCCGGCGACTTCGCGGTGGCCTTCTCCCTGTACGCGACCAGCATGGACCAGCTGTTCTCCGTGGCCGACGCCGGCCGGGTGATGCCGCCCAAGTCCACCTGGTTCGAGCCCAAGCTGCGTTCCGGTATGGTGATCCACCTGCTGGACTGATGTCGAAGGAGGGAAGATGAGCGATCTCAAGCAGTTCCAGGAGCTCGTCAAGGAACACGGCGCGCTGTTCGTGGACCTCAAGATGGTCAACCTGGCCGGCCGGCTCCACCACGTGACGCTGCCCGCGCAGCGCTTCGACGAGCGCGTGGTGGAGAAGGGCATCGGCTTCGACGGATCGTCCTACGGCTTCCGCAAGGTCGAGGCGTCCGACATGGTGATGGTCCCCGACCTCTCCACCGCCCACTACGACCCGTTCCGCCAGGTGCCCACCCTGAGCGTGTTCTCCACCGTGCGCCTGGCCGAGCCCGGGCTGCCCGTGGCCGAGCAGGACACCCGCAGCGTGCTGCTGCGCGCCATCGACCGGATGCGCGAGCTCGGCGTGGCCGAGCAGTTCTGCGTGGCGCCGGAGTACGAGTTCTACATCTTCCGCGACGTGGAGCGGATGGTCAGCTCCACCGAGAACTACGTGCGCGTCAGCGGCGAGGAGGAGTACGGCTTCAACACGTACCACCTGGTCAATCCAGGCGACCGCTACGACGACTTCCGCGACAAGGCCACGCGCATGCTCCTCGAGCTGGGCATGCCGGTGAAGTACCACCACCACGAGACCGGCGGCCACGGCCAGCAGGAGATCGAGTTCGATCTCGCGCCGGCGGAGGCCGCGGGCGACAACGCCCTGCTGGTCAAATACGTGCTACAGAATCTCGCGGAGCAGGAGGGGCTGCGCATCACGTTCATGCCCAAGCCGCTGCACGGCGAACCCGGCAATGGCTGGCACGTGCACCAGCAGCTCCGCGTGGGCGGCGAGTCGGTCTTCCACGACTCCGACGGGATCGTCGGCCTCAGCCGCACGGCCCTGTGCTACATCGGCGGCATGCTGGCCCACAGCCCCGCGCTGACCGCCCTGGCCAACCCCTCGACCAACTCCTACAAGCGCCTGAGCTCCGGCCACGAGGCCCCGTCCCACCTGACCTTCGGCCCCGCCGACCGCACCGCTGCGGTGCGCATCCCCAAGTGGGCCCAGGGCAAGGACGCCCGCGTCGAGTACCGGCCCGGAGACCTCACGTGCAACCCCTACCTCAACCTCGCGGCCATGCTCATGGCCGGCCTCGACGGCATCGAGCGCCGCATCGATCCCGTCACCTCCGGCTTCGGCCCGGCCGAGACCCTCGACCCCGAGCAGGTCCGCTCCCTGCCGCGCAACCTCGAGGAGGCCCTCGACGCGCTGGAGGCCGACCACGACTTCCTCACCGCCGGCGGGGTGTTCTCCGGCACGCTGATCGGCCAGTGGCTCGATACGTGCCGCGGGCGCGCGCAGGCCGTGGCCGAGCGGCCGCATCCGTACGAGTTCGAGCTGTACTTCGACTGCTGATCGCTGGGGCTCAGTCGCCGAAACCGGCGATCTCGTCGACGTGGGTGGTGTAGCCGAATCCGCCACCGAGGGCGAGGTCCAGCCGCCAGTGGGTTTCGCCCTCGACAGAGACGGCCTCGAGCCGTCCCGATGTGGACCACGTGATCAGGGTCGAGCCGTCTTCCAGGCGGTTCACGTCCCCGTGGACAGGACAGTACAGGGCCGGTGTCGCCGCGTAGGACCAGACCTCGCTGGCCGTTCCCAGGTCTGCATCCAGTTCGTACTCCACGACCCGGGAATCCATGGCCTCGGAGAGCCCGTTGTCGAACACCAGCAGGTGGTCGTCGATGAACTGGAACTGGTGCTGCTGGTCGAAGAAGCTGTCGTCCTTGTCGTCCAGTTCGAAGTCGCTGCCCAGGCCGCCCACCTGACGAATCATCGTGCCCGTGGAACGACCGATGGTGATGATGGTACCCAGCCACAACGACGAGACGCTGTACGTGTCCTCCTCGGCGTCGTAGACCAGGGCGTTGGCGTGGGTCCAGTCCAGTGACTCCCCGGGCTCGGCCGCGAAGGCCGGCACGGGCAGGGAGTCCCAGGTCGACCACACCTTGTCGAACTCTCCGCTCCCGGGATTCCATTCCACGATGGCGTCTCCCTTGACGAGTCCGCCCTCCGGAACGAGACGTGAGTCCGACACGATGAATGCCAGAGCACCCCCAGGGAGCTCCACGAAATCATGGTGGGCGTGATCGACGACGAGCTCGCCGAGCAATGATCCGTCCAGCCCGACCTCGACCAGCGTGCTGACCGGGATACCGCCCTCTTCGGGTAGTCCGGAATGCAGGTAGAGCACCGACTGGCCATCCCTCGCCAGGCGGGCTCGCGGGATGATGGCCTGGTCCTCGTTCAGCGAGTGCCACCACACGAAGTCCCCGTCACGATCGATGATCACGGCCGAGGAGACATCCGTGAGGATCGACGTCACCAGAAATCCGTCTGGAGGGTCGGCGCCTTCGGCGACGGTGAGGGCGGCGGTGGGGATGTTCG
>CAZLEO010000250.1:0-13834 GCA_964558555.1 uncultured Rickettsiales bacterium
GATGTGGCCGTCTGCGTGTTTTTATCTGTTTCCGTCGTCGTCGTTGTTCATCTGTCCCTCGTCGATGAGGCCGTCGCAGTCGTTGTCGATGTGATCCGGCTCCTCGGGCGCGCCGGGGTAGACGTCGGAGTGGTGGTCGTCGCAGTCCCCTTCGTCGGTGGTGTAGCCGTCGCCGTCGGCGTCGTCTCCGCCCCCGCCGGGCACGAACTCGACGCGCATCGAGTAGCCGCCGGGGTACTCGGTGCCCGAGTTGGTGCAGTAGCTGTCCGCGACGATGTAGTAGTCGCCCGCGGACACGCTCGCCGACGCGGTGACGTCGTCGCGCACGAGGCAGTCCTGGTCGTCGGCCGAACCGAGGATGTGCACGTCGATGTCCGTGTCGGAATCGTCGGTGACCGTCACCGACAGCACGCCCGACTGAGCGAGGTTGACGTAGTACACGCGCTCGGGGCCGGACTCGCCGGTGGTGGGGGCGCACGAGTACGCGTCGAACTGGTCGCTGCCAGCCCCGGCCGTGGCGTCGAAGGTCTCGTAGGGGAACGAGCCGATGTTGATCGGGTTGGACGCCGTGCCGCGGGCCGTACCGCTGGAGATGTTGTCGTAGCGCGCAGGCGAGTAGGCGGACAGGTAGGACCACCCCGAGCTGGGGATGTACAGCCGCACCTTGCCCGAGGACTCGTAGAAGACCACCTTGCCCGCGTCGGTCTCGTGGGCGTACAGCACCACGTGGCTCGACGGGTTGTTCATGGCGTCGCCGCGCAGGATGTCGGACTGGTCCACCTCGTACGAGACCGAGTGCAGGGTCGAGGTGGTGTAGTGGCCCTCGTGCCAGCACTGGCTGACGAAGCCCGAGCAGTCCAGCCCGGACGTGCACCACAGGATGCCGTGCCAGGAGTGCGAGCCGGCGCCGTAGCCCGAAGCGATCTGGCTGTCGAACTCGGACAGCGTCATGTAGCCGCCCCAGTCGTAGGGCAGCCCGGTCCACCAGCCCACCGAGTAGTCCGAGACCCACGACGCGGAGCACGACGCGTCGACGGAGAGGTTGTCGGAGCTGCAGTACCAGTTGTGGAAGCAGTACTCCATGGCCGTGTCGATGGCCTCGTCGCGGGTCAGCGCGGCGGCGGGTGACGCCAGGATCAGGGCGAGCGCGGCGGCGAGGAGTCTCATCGCTGCACCCCCTCGACGCGGCCCACGAGCAGGCGACAGCCGTGTGCCTCCGAGACCAGCAGGACCACCCGGCCGTCAGAGAGGGCGGCCAGGTCGTCCGGAATCGCCACGGGCCCGGGATCGGGCAGGAGCAGCGGCTCGCCGGCGCCTCCGTCCGCGCCCACGACGAACACCGCGCGGCTCGTGCGGATGGGGCCCGCGCCGGGGTACACGGACTCCACGGCGATCACGGCGGTGTTCCCGTCGGTGGCCAGGACCGCTGCGGAGCCGGGGGTCATGTCCGAGCCGCCGGGCCACCAGTCCGCCGACGAGACCACGATCTCGCCGCCGAACTCCACGTGCAGCACGTCGTCGCGCCGGTAGACCACCGCGGCGCCCTCATCGTCCGGCGCGGGGATGCCGCGCTCCAGGACGCCCGGATCGGGATCGATTTCGCCCAGCGGCAACCGGTTCTGGAATCCGTCCACGCCCTCGACGATCCAGGCGCCGGATTCCGCCTGCACCGCGACCAGCTGGGTCGGAGGCATCGCCCACCGTGGCGTGCGGTAGCGTCCCCCACCCGCGCCGAGGACGCGCACCAGGCGTTCGTCGATCTCGTCGGCCACGGCGAGCCGGCCGTCGGGCAACAACGTCGCCTCACCCGGGTGCCCGGGCACCACGATCTCGCGGATCAGCTCCCCGTCCTCGTCCAACACCAGGGCCCGGCCCTGGACGCGATCCACGATGACCACGCGTCCATCGGCGGCCACGGCGATACCGTGCGGTCCACGCTGTAGCTCGTCCTCGCGCAGCTCGGAGAGGCCGACCTCCCCCGGCCCCTCACCCCAGGGCAGGACCGCGAGGGTTTGCCAGCCGTCAGCCGCGTCGGCGGCTGCGTAGAGGGGGGCGAGGAGGCAGAACATTGTCCCCAGGAGGGACACGAGATTCGTCCGGTACATGAAGCCCTTGTATCATGCAGACACCCGTTTCCCGAGGACTGCTAGACTCCACCCCCGAGGTGATCCCATGAAGAGACTGACGTTCCTCCTGATCGCAGGACTGGCGGCCTGCTCCTGGCTGGCCCTCGGCTGCGGCGGCAGCCTGACCTTCATGCACGACGACGACGCCACCGCGGACGACGACGACGTCTCGGACGACGACGACGCGGGCGACGACGACGTCACGGACGACGACGACGATGACGTGGTCAGCGACTGCGCCGGTGTGGAGGCGTTCTTCGACTTCGAGTCCGACGATGGCGGGTTCTCGCACGACGAGACCAACGAAGGCTTCGATGATCCATGGGAGCTCGGCGACCCGGACGGCCAGATGTGTACGTCGGGAGACCAGTGTTGGACCACTAACCTCGAGGGCAACTACGAGGACTGCAACGCCGGCGAGCTGCTCTCCCCGGTGTTCGACCTGTCCGCATGCGAAGGGACCTCGGACGAGGTGACCTTGCGCTTCTGGCACACCTATTGGTTTGAGCAGCAGCCCTCCGGGATCTTCTACGACGGCGGCACCATCCAGCTGTCGGCCGACGGCGGCGAGACATGGGTTTCCCATTCGCCGGACCCAGGGTTCCCTGGTGTCATCCAGGGGAACTTCGACGAGTGTGATGGCCCCGGACACGATGCATACGGCCAGCAAGGTTGGGGCGAAGTCATTCCGGCTGGCACCTGGCAGGAGGTCACCGTGGAGCTCGGCGACGACCTGCGCGTCGAGGAATTCCGCTTCCGCTTCCTGTTCGGCTCCGACCAGGGCACGACGGACGACGGCTGGACGATCGACGACGTGGAGATCCGTGTAGACTAGACCCTTCATGGTCCCACAGGACGAACAGCGCGCCGGCGCCAGCTTCGGCAAGTACCGCATCGTGCGCAAGCTCGGCTCGGGCTCCCACGGCGTGGTGTACGAGGCCGTGGTCTCCGGGCCCATGGGATTCTCCAAACGCGTCGCGGTCAAGGTGCTCCGGTCCCAGGTTGTGGAGTCGGACGAGGGCTTCGTCCGCGAGATGGTCAACGAGGCCCGCGTCGGCGGGCTGCTGCACCACCCCAACGTGGTCAACGTGCTGGAGTTCGGCCAGGTCCACGAGCGCTACTTCATCACCGCCGAGTACGTGGACGGCGTCACCCTGGCCGACATCATCGCCCACCGCCGCGCCGAGAAGCAGTTCCTGCCGGCGTCGGTGGTGCTGAGCCTGACCGAGCAGGTGTGCCGCGGCCTGCACTACGCCCACTTCCTCAAGGATCCGGACGGCCGCCCGCTCAACGTGATCCACCGGGACGTCAAGCCCAGCAACATCCTGGTGGACCGCCACGGCGTGGCCCGGATCATGGACTTCGGCATCGCCAAGGCCGCGTCCAACCTGTTCCAGACCACGGCGGCCGAGGTGATCCGCGGTACGCCCCAGTACATCTCCCCCGAGCAGATCCTGGGCGAGAAGCCCCTGCGGCCCGGCTGCGACATCTTCGCCCTGGGCGCGGTGCTGTACGAGATGGTCACGCTGCAGCCCCTGTTCGCGCGCAAGGACCTCGAGGAGCTGTTCGCCGCCATCCTCGAGGGCGACCTGTCCGAGTCCTTCACCGCGGCCGAGGCCAGGCTCGCGGGGATCACGCCGATCCTGCAGCGGGCCCTGACCCGGGACCAGGCCGACCGTTACCAGTACGCCCGCTCCATGGGTCACGACGTCCGCCGGCTCGCGGGCCGGCACCCCAACGTGCCCGAGGTGGAGGACTTCGTCGCCGGCCTGTTGCCGCGCATCGAGCAGCGCCGCGCCACCCCCATCGACGACCTGGCCTCCCTGGAACAGGACCTGGTCCAGGAGTCCAATCGGTACGCGAACCGCGCCCCCGCCGACCCGGACAACGAGGCCACCGGCCCGGCCGTGCTGACCAAGGTGCCCGAGTCGCCCCGCGCATCGTCGGAGCGGCGGTTCGGGCGTATCGCCCTGGCCCTGGTGGCCATGGTCGGTTGTATGGCCATCGCGGTGTCCGGGATCGTGGGCGTGGCCGGCGTGATCGTCGGGTACACCATGCTGGCGAAGCCGGAGTCGCCCGGGGAGGTGGAGCCGACCATCGTGTTCGTGGAGGACGATCGAGACGACGACCACGGCCCGGCCACGATCATCGATCCACCGCCCGAGGACCCAGATCAGATCGTCGAGGAAGCCCCGACGCCGCCGCTGCCCGTCGATCCCGTTTTTCCCATCGAGGACGCAGGCGATCCCGACGTGATCACCTCCTCGTCGGCCACCGCCTACATCTCCGTCAACGCGCGGCCCTGGGCCAGCGTCTACCTGGACGGTGAGTTCCTCGGCACCACCCCGCTGAAGGACCGCGAGATCCCGCCGGGCGCCCACTCCCTGCGGCTCGACTGCGGCCGCTGCAGCGGCTCCCAGCAGCGCACCTACTCCTTCACCGTGGACCCATCCGGGACCTACACGGCGCCCCTGACCGAGTTCGAACGGTAGATCCCGTGCGCGAGCACCTGATGGGGTTGCGCCCGCAGGACCTGGCGGCGCACCTGCGCGCCCGTGGCGTGACGATCCGGGACGGTGAGGCGAGGCGCGTGATCGCCCACGTGGTGGGGCACGGTCGGCCCGGCTTCCCCGAGGCCCGTCCCGTGCCGCGTACCGTCGAGCGGGCCGTCGACGAGCACACGTCGCGCGCCCCGCTCGAGGTGGTGGATCGCGCCGAGGACCCCAACGACGGATTTCACAAGGTCCTGTTCCGCGCACCGGACGGCGCCCGGTTCGAGGCGGTGCGCATCCCCCTGGCGCGCGAGGGCCGGTTCACGGTGTGCCTGTCCTCCCAGGCCGGCTGCGCGCTGGATTGTGCGTTCTGCGCCACCGGCGCGCTGGGGCTGCGCCGCAACCTCGAGGCGTGGGAGATGGTCGCGGCGTTTTGCGCCGTGCGGGACGAGGCGCCCGGCCCGGTCACCGGCGCGGTGTTCATGGGGCAGGGGGAGCCGCTGCACAACACCGACGCGGTGATCCGCGCCGCCCAGCTGCTGTGCCACCCCTGCGCCGGCCGCATCAAGGCCGAGGCCATCAGCATCTCCACCGCCGGGATCGTCCCCCAGATCCGCCGGTACACCCGGGCCGGCCACCCCTTCCGGCTCATCGTCTCGCTCACCTCCACGGACGAACAGCGCCGCGCCGAGCTGATGCCCGGGGCGTCGCGCTGGCCCCTGGCCGACCTCGCCGAGGCCATCCGCGCCCACGCCGAGGCCACCGGCGATCGTGTCACCGTGGCCTGGGTCGTCCTGGGCGGTGTGAACACCGGGCTGGACGAGATCGAGGGGTTGCGCCGCCTGCTGGGGGACGTGCCGCTGCGCCTCAACCTCATCGACGTCAACGACATCGGCGACGGCACCTTCCGCCGCGCCACCGCGGACGAGCTGGCCGCCTTCCGCGACGGGCT
Organism: uncultured Rickettsiales bacterium; assembly: GCA_964558555.1. Lineage (GTDB taxonomy): Bacteria > Myxococcota_A > UBA796 > UBA9615 > CAYRNR01 > CAYRNR01. The sequence continues at coordinate 5,571 of CAZLEO010000250.1, forward strand.
GCGGACGCTGGGGGTGCCGGTCGTGCGCCGCTACTCCGGGGGTGCGGCCGCTGAGGCGGCCTGCGGGATGCTGGCCGGGCGGGTCAGTCGGTCTCCGGATCGCCCACCACCTGGGTATCCCAGTAGAAGTTGTCGATGAACACCATCGAGTCGTAGATCCCGTCCCCCTCGTCCCAGATGGAGAACTTCAGCGTGATGATCTCGCCCGGGGTCACCGGCGCGGTGGTGGTCAACCAGCCCGTGGCCCCGGCGTCGTTGGTGTGCCCGGTGGGGCCGGTGCAGGGCGTGGCCACGGGGAAGCCTGGCTCCAGGGCGTACCCCAGCCCCGAGAAGCCGGTGAGGTAGTACAGGGTCGAGCAGTCGGTGAGCACGAAGTAGTTGTTGTTGACGGTGATGGGCTTGCCCGCGCCGTCGAAGGCCACGTTGCCTTCGGGGATGCCGTCGCCGTCGTAGTCGGGGAAGTCGGTGGCGTTGAGCGCGCTGGACTCGAGGTAGATCTCGAAGGTGTCGTTGAACTGGGTGCAGACCCATTCCTCGTACTCCGACGACACGAACATGAAGTCCACCGAGAACGAGTTGGTGTTGGGCGGCACGGTCAGGCGGAACTCCACCCCCACCAGGTCGCGCTTGGTGTCCGTGCCCGGCGGCGGCTGGCTGCCGCAGTTGACCGTGTGGCCGGTGAAGTCCCACTCGGTGGTGGACGTGCCCATGTCGGTGCCGAGCTGGGCCGGGTCCTCGTACATCACGCCGGTGTGCATGGCGTACAGCTGGCAGCCGAAGCGCGGGTAGATCTGGGAGCCGTAGTTGGCCACGATGCCGGTCTGGCTGCCGCTGCCGAACAGGCTCTCGCCGGTCACGCCGGTGCAGATGTCCATGGCCTGCGCCACGGAGTAGGTGCCGGGGCAATCACACTCCAGGGCCTCGTCGACCTGTCCGTTGCAGTCGTTGTCCACGCCGTCGCCCGGGACCTCGGTGTTGCCCGGGAATGCGCTGGCGTCGTAGTCGTCGCAGTCCCCCTCGAGCTCGCTGTAGCCGTCGCCGTCGTCGTCGTACTCGGGGGTGTCCTCGTCGATCTGTCCGTCGCAGTCGTCGTCCACGCCGTTGACGTGCTCCTCGGCGCCCGGGTGGATGTTTGGGTTGTTGTCGTCGCAGTCGCCGGCCTGCTCGGAGAAGCCGTCGCCGTCCTCGTCGTGGTCGTCGAAGTCCTCGTCGATCTGTCCGTCGCAGTCGTCGTCCACGCCGTTGAGGTTCTCGGTCGCGCCAGGGTTGATCCCGGCCTCGGTGTCGTCGCAGTCCCCCTCGTCGACGGTCCACCCGTCGTGGTCCTGGTCCTGCCCGCCGGTGCCCGCGTCATCGTCTCCGGAGGCGTCGTCGTCATCGTCGTCGTCGTCGTCGCCGTACGTGTCGTCGTCGCCCCCCCAAGAGCTCGTGCACCCCGCGGCGACCAGCCCCAGGAGTGCAGCGGCGAGGACCGCGAGATACGTGTTTGGCATCGGAGCCTCCCTCGGCGGGCGTGCGCGCTTGCCCACCATCCCGGCTGAGTTCATCGTAGCAGCGCAAACCGCGGATCGATGAACGACAAGGTGAACGAGGCCTGCCTCGTCGCCGCGGCCGTGGTATGACTCGGGACGAGAGGAACACCACTTCATGAGCGATCGGGACGGGGACGAGGTCGGCAACCAGCCCGCGGAGGATGCGGCGCATGACCTCAACAACATCCTCCAGGCCCTGGTCATGCACCTGGCCTTTGCCATCGATCAGCTCCCGCCGGACCATCCCGCGCGCCCCGATCTCGACGAGGTCCGCGAGCACGCCAGCCGCGCGCGGTTGCTATCGGAGCGCCTGCTCGATCGGATCGACGCCCGTGACGTGTCCGGAGTCTGGTCGCCCGGCACCCAGGAGAAGGAGGCCGACTGGGACGAGACCTCCTTCGACGGCGCGCCGCCCGCCTCGGCTCGCCTGCTTGTCGCCGAGGACGACGCCGCCATCCGCAACGCCGTGGTGCGCGGCCTCGAGCGCGAGGGCTTCGCGGTGGTGGAGGCCCAGGACGGCGACGAGGCGCTGACCGCGTTCGCCGCCGATCCCGGCGGCATCGCCCTGGTGATCCTCGATGTGGTCATGCCCGGCCGCAGCGGCCCGGAGGTCTACCGGGAGATGGTCCGCGAGCGCCCCGACCAGCCGGTCCTGTTCACCACCGGGTACGGGGCCGACACGCGGCCGCTGCAGTCCCTGGGGGCGGACCGTCCGCTGGATCTGCTGCAGAAGCCCTACGACATCCCCTCCCTCGTGGCCCGTATTCGCGAGATCCTGGACCGCGCCGGAGATCCCTGAACGTGGCCAGACGCAAGCGCCGTGACACCGTCGTGGTCGCGCGCGGCGCGGGCCGCTCGTTCGGTGGGCGGGCCGCAGTGTCGGGGGTCGACGTGACCCTGAAGGCCGGCGACGTGCTGGGTGTCGTCGGCCCCAACGGCGGCGGCAAGAGCACCCTGTTGCTGATGATGGCCGGGCTCCTGCGACCCACGGCGGGCACGGTGACCGTGTGCGACATCGCCGCGCACGAGCTCGCCCTGACGTCCGCCGGGCTCGTCGGCCTGGTGACCGCCCGCCCGGGCCTGTACCCGCTGCTCACCGGCCGGGAGAACCTGCGCCACTTCGGCGGGCTGTACGGCCTGTCCGGCGACGAGGTGACCCACCGCGCCGAGCCCCTGCTGAAGTCCCTGGACCTCGGCGAGGGGCTCGACGAGCGCGTCGGCCGCTGGTCCACCGGCATGCAGCAGAAGCTGTCGCTGGTGCGCGCCCTGTTGCTGTCGCCGAAGCTGCTGCTGTTCGACGAACCCACGGCCAACCTCGATCCGGTGGCGTCGGCCGCGCTCTACGACGAGCTGCGGTCCCGCGCCGACGGCGGCCTCGCGTGCGTCCTGGTCACCCACGACCTGACCGCGGCCGAGGCGGTGTGCGATCGCGTGCTCCTGCTGGACGTGGAGGTGAAGAAGACGCTGACGTTCGAGAAGCGTCGCGAGAACGTGGACGGCCCGCTGATCGAGGCGTGGCGCGAGGAGATCGGCGCGCGATGAGCCCGGTGCTGCACGTGGCCAGGGCCGAGGTGCTGGAGCACTGGCGGCAGCCTTGGATGTTGTTCATCCTGATGGCGGGGTACGGTCTGGTGCTGGCCGCCTTCGGGGTTGCGATGGTGTTCATGGATGCCGTGCTCTCCGATCCCCAGATCGCGGGGCAGTATCGACAGGAATTCGCAGCTCTCGGCATCGACGCGGACACCATACGAGTGGGCCTGAGCTACTCCTTGTCGATCACCCTGTTCACGAATCTGCCCGTCTTCGTCGCCATCCTGTCAGGGTTCTCCGTTCTCCACGACAGGACCTGTGGAGCCATGCCGTATCTGATGCTGGCTCCCCTCACACGCCGCAATCTCCTGGCAGGCAAGCTGCTGGGAGCCATGGCCTTCCCGATGGTGTTCCATCTGCTCTTCGTCGGCGCCGGTTCGATGACGGTGCTCGGCCTGAAGATGGAGACGGCGCAGCCGGAGTTGTTCGGCGGGTCGGTGGCCTGGTGGGTGGCATTCCTGCTCGGCGCGCCCGCCTCTGCGGCTTTCCTGGGAACCCTCGGGACCATCATCTCTGCACTGTCGAGGGATGCGCGAACCGCCTATCAGTACGTGAGCTTCACCATCTGGGTACTCGGCGTGGGGATATCGTACGGGCTGGTTCGCAACATCCCCGGTGGTGGCGGAGTTCAACTCGTCTTCGCAGCCGCCTGCCTCGTCCTCGCCGCCCTCACCTGGCTCGTCGGAGCCCGCCTGATCAGCCGCGATATCGAGCCCGCCCCCTAGCTCTCCCCGGTTCGGGTTTTTTGGGATTGAAGAGTTCTTGTGGAAAATTAGCCTCGATGTTATCTGTTAGTCATGGCTCACTGAAGGAGGCGACGATGAGTGGACTTGCGACTGGACTTCAGGTGGGGCAGCCGGCACCGGGATTCGATCTCGCGAGCACGCGACCCTACGAAGGTCACCCCGGTCGGTTCGCCCTGTCCGCCCACAAAGGACGCTGGGTCGCGGTGGTGTTCTACCCCCGCGACTTCACCTTCATCTGCCCCACGGAGCTGATCGCCATCAGCGCGGAGATCGACGAGTTCCGCAAGCGTGACTGCGACGTGGTCGGCATCAGCGTGGACCCGGTGGACTTCCACGAGGAGTGGATCGACACGCCACCCACCGACGGAGGTGTCGGTCCCCTGCGTTTCCCGCTGGCCAGCGACGTGGGTGGCGCGGTGGCGCGTGACTACGGCGTGTACCTGGAGACCGAGCGCGTGGCCACGCGCGGGCTGTTCATCGTCGATCCCCACGGCCTGCTGCAGTACCAGGTGGTCCACCCGGTGGCCGTGGGCCGGGGCGCCGAGGAGCCGCTACGCGTGCTCGACGCCCTGCGCAAGGGCGGCCTGTGCGGGTCCAGCTGGAAGCTCGGCGACGGCAGCATCGATCCGTCGCGGCACCTGCGCCGGGGTACCATCCTGGGCCACTACCGCATCACCGACTCATTGGGCGACGGCACCTTTGCGCGGGTGTTCCGGGCCAGGGACCTGTGGCTGGAGCGGGACGTGGCGCTGAAGGTGCTGCGGCCCGAGGCGCCCACCGACGTGGACGCGGTGCTGCGCGAGGCCCGCGCCGCCGCGTCGCTGAACCATCCCAACGTGTGCACGGTGTACTCGGTGGAGAAGCCCGATGGGCTGCCGGTGATCGTCATGGAGTTGCTCCAGGGCAAGACGCTGTCGCGGTGGATGCGCGAGGGGCGGTACTCCCTGGCCGAGGCCAGCCGCATCGCGCGCGCCCTGGCGTCGGCCCTGGCCACCTGCCACCAGGCGGATCTGATCCACGGCGACCTCAAGCCGGGTAACGTGATCCTGACTCCTGACGGTGACCCCAAGATCCTCGATTTTGGTGTGGCCCGCTTCCGGGGCCAGCAGGTGCTGCCCGAACCCCTGAGCTCGGACGGCGAGGACGACGCGCCGCCCCGCGCCGAGTTCGTGCACGGCACCCCGTGGTACATGGCCCCCGAGCGCTTCTACGGCGAACCCGTGACCGCGGCCGCCGACGTCTTCGCCTTCGGCGTGATCCTCTACCAGATGGTCACCGGCGAGCTGCCCTTCCCCGGCGAGGAGATCGAGGACATCCGCGGGCAGGTCCTCGCGGTGGACCGCGCCCGCCTGTCCCAGAAGGTCCCCGCCCAGTTCTCCAGGGCGATCCTCGGCTCGCTGACCCGCAACCCGCGCAAGCGCTCCTCCATGGACGTCATCGCGGGTCTGTTCGCGGAAGCCGCCGCGTAGGCGCCCGGCTCACTCCTCCGGGTAGGAGCTCAGGAGATCCACCACCGACGCGCCGCTGACCGGCTGGACCGCGAGGGCCCCGTCGCGCTCGACGCACGAGGCCTTGGCGGGGGGGACGAGCTGGAAGGACCCCAGGGTCTCGCTGCGGCCGAACTTCACGGGGCTGGTGGCGATGAGGCGCTCCTGGCTCTTGCCGTCGTCGCTGTCGGAGTACACCACCGTGACGGCCTCGAAGTCGCCGGGCAGGCGGATCACGAGGCGGGCGGTCGTGCCGGGGCCGGCTGCAGCGCGGGCCACGGTGACGGCGGGGGGAACGGGTGGATCGCCGTGGGCGGCGAAGACCTCGCCGTCGGCGACGCGGATGCCCCACTGACGATCGCTCTGATCCTCCTCGAGGCAGTGCTCGCCGTAGCGGTGGGCCGGGCGGCGGTCGGCCACCCACAGCTCGAGGTGGTCGTCGTGCAGCCAGCTGGCGGCGCCCGAGGCCCACCGGTCGTCGCTCACCTCCACGACGATCTCGCGCGGGCCGGTCATCAGCACCTTCATGGCCGCGTCGTCGGCCGCGCCGGGAGCACCGTGGACCACGAAGCCGCGGGCGCCCGCGGAGTCGATGGCCGCCGCGCAGGCCCCCAGCGCGGTGCTGGGCCAGTCCACGTCCGGCAGCGCGGCCAGCTGGGGCACGAGCACGTAGCCGATCTCCGGGGCCTCGGAGCCCATGCCGATGCCGTGATCGGGCGGGTTGCCCTCGTCGTCGCACACCGGACTGAACCAGCTCTCGTCACCCGCGAACGCGGTCCAGCTGAACGCGCTGCGCTCGCTGTTGGAGCCCATCGTCCAGAACCCGGACTCGGCTTCGGACAGCAGCGTCAGCGGCGACAGGCGGATCTCGTGGGTGGTGGACCAGCGCCAGGCCGAGCCGCCGTTCTGGGCGTGGACGAGGCGGTTGGCGCTGACGGTCACGGTGTCCTCGCCCATACCCGCAGCCCCGTACCCGTCGTTGCACAGGCGCAGCAGGCGCTGGGGCCGCACCGCGCCGTCGACGATCAGCCAGTACTCGTGGGGCGTGCAGGGGTCACCGAACATACCCGGCTCGGCCCACGGGGCGTCCTTCGCGCCGAGCACGAGGTGGGCCACCTGCAGCGCCCGGTCCTGGCCGTCGGTGCCCGCGTCCGCGACCGACTCCACGAAGCACGGGCCGCGGCCCTGGCAGAGGTTCTCGGGGGGCGCCGCGGCCAGGATCAGGCTCGGCAACAGGGGCAGCATCGCGGTCAGGTGCAGCACGGATGACTCCTCAGGGGAGGGCGAGACGGAACGTGTACTCACCGGCCTCGGTGACGGTGAAGCGGACGGCCTGCGCCGGGGGGTCGTGCTCCCAGGTGCAGGCGGGGGCGTCGCAGCCTTCGAGGGTGAAGCCGTCGGGATAGTGCATCGTCGGCACGAACAGATCGCCGGCCTCGGCGACGGCGCCGGCGGCCTCGAACGTCAGGTCCATCACCTTCGTGTCCAGATCGAACGCCAGGGCGCGGATCAAGCCGGGGGTGGCCCGGGGATAGGGTCGCACGTAGGCCTCCACGAACGCCTTGGGCTGGCCTTCGGGATCGAGGATGTGGAACCCGTCCCCCTCGGCGTACAGCCAGTAGGCGGCGCCCGCGCGGTGGCCGTCGAAGATGTCGAGGTTGTCGTCGATGTACTGGGTGAAGTTGGCCGCGGAGGCCATGCCGCCGTACTCGCCCACGAACAGCGGCGTGTCAAAGACCGCCGCCTCGCCGGCGCGCAGGTCGATGTTGTACTGGATCAGCGACGGATCCAGGTCGTAGTCGCCGCCGTCGTGCACCTCCATGAGGTAGTAGTGGGCGGCGTACACGCCCTTGCCCCCGAGATCGAGGCCGGTGAGGTTCGTGGGGAAGCCCGCGAGCTCGATGAAGTTGGGCTCGAAGAAGATCAGCTTGTCGGGCGCCACCGCGCGGATCTGGGCGGCGGCGTCGCTGTAGAAGTCGGCCATGACCACGCCACACTCGTCCAGCGTGGTGTGCATGCAGAACGGCTCGTTGATGATGTCGAAGCCGATCACGGCCGGCTCGTCGGCGTACCGCTGGGCGAGCAACACCAGGTGGTCGATGTACTTCTGCTTGAGCTCGTCGCCAGTCCAGAACAGCTCGAAGCAGGTCTCCATCCCGTCGCAGAAGTAGTTCCAGGGGTCGTCCTCGCACTGCTGGTAGTACTGCTCGTCGCAGGTCCACGCGGGCATGCCCCAGCAGCCGAAGCCCACGCCGTAGCAGTGCTGGTGGTGGTCGATGAGCACGTACAGGCCCTCGTCGCGCGCGAGCTGGACCTGGCGGTCGATCTGCTCGAGGAACGCCTGGTCGATCTGCCCCTCCTCCGGCTCCACGTCGGCCCAGAAGTACAGCTGCCGCACCACGTTGTTGCCCCACGACGCGATGAGCTCCATGTCCGAGGCCTCGCTGTCCTGGGTCGGCACGTTGATGCCGCGCAGGATCAGCTGGCGTCCGTGCTCGTCGAAGATGCCGTCGGCGCTGGTCCAGTAGCCCACTGGCGCGGCCGGGGCGCTGTCGTCGTCGTCATCGGCTGCGGTGGCGTCGTCGTCGTCCGGCCCTGGGGTCGAGTCGTCGTCGTCGCCGGAGCAGGCGGTCAGGGACAGCAGCGTGGCGAGGATCAGCGGAAGTGCGGGCCGCACGGGATCACCTGCGTCGGACCAGCAGTCCGAGGACCAGGGCGACGGCCATCCAGGCGGGACCGCTGGCGGGGACGTGGCTGCCGATGCAACTCAGGCCAGTGCCGCTGCCGTAGTCGTTCTTGACCCGGGGCGGCGGCAGGTCCCCGCTGGGGATGAAGTCGTCGTCGTCGCCCACCACGTCGTCGTCGTCGCCCACCACGTCGTCGTCGTCGCCCACCACGTCGTCGTCGTC
>CAZLEO010000251.1:0-4353 GCA_964558555.1 uncultured Rickettsiales bacterium
ACCCCGACGTGAACCCGGGTGAGGAGGAGGTCCCGTACGACGGGCTGGACAACGACTGCGAGGGCGGAGACGAGCTCGACGCGGACGGCGACGGCCACGACGCGGACTGGTTCGGCGGCACGGACTGCAACGACGAGGACGCCGGCATCAATCCCGACGCCACCGAGGTGTGCGGCGACGAGGTGGACCGCGACTGCTCCGGCGACCCCGACGACGGCACCACCGACGCCGACGGCGACGGCTACATCGACTGGGCCTGCACCGTTGGCGACGACTGCGACGACGGCGACTCCGGCGTGCACCCCGAGATGACCGTGGACGTGCCCGGCGACCACGCCACCGTCACCGACGCCGCAGCTGCGGTCTGCAACGACTCGACCATCCACGTGGACGAGGGCAACTACTACGGAAACGTGGAGGCCGCCGGCAAGTCCCTGCGCATCCTCGGCACCGGCGACCCGGCCGCCACCTTCCTCATCGGCGACGGCGCCGGCACGGTGGTCGTCCTCGGCGACGGCGGCGTGCAGTCCCAGCTGACCAACGTCACCGTGCTCAGCGGCGACGGCGTGGACGGCGGCGGCCTGTCGTGCACCGGCGATTGCCTGGTCGAGAACTGCGGCTTCAGCGACAACGTCGCCTACTTCGGCGCCGGCATCGCCCTCATCGAGGCCGATCCCTTCTCCATCGTCGACTGCACCTTCGCCGACAACATCGGCGACTGGGGCGGCGGCCTGTACGTCATCGACTCCGTCGGCTCGGTCGCCGGCACCCTGTTCGAGAACAACACCGCGCTGGCCGGCGGCGGCGGCATCTCCGGCTGGGACTCCGAGATCGACATGTCCGACCTGACCGTCGTGGACAACACCGGCGACCAGGGCGGCGGCCTGCACATCTACACCTGCACCGGCTCCCTGTCCGACTCCATCCTGTCGGGCAACTTCGCCCAGACCGCCGGCGGCATGCAGACCCGCGACACCACCATCGACCTGCTCGACAACGCCATCACCAACAACCACGCCGAGTGGGGCGGTGGCGGCTACTACTGCTGGGACTCCACGGTCACCAGCTTCGAGACCAACGAGATCTCCGCCAACACCGTCTACGACTGCGACGACTACGTCTATCCCGACTGCATCCAGTCCGCCTGCCGCAACTGCTCGGGCTGCTGAACACCCTCACCCTCACCCTCACCCTCACCACCGACGAACCACGGAGACACCGAGGCACGGAGAGCGCACGGAGTCTCGCCGTCCCCCCAAACCAAGACCGCCCCAAGTTCCCCCAGAGGGAACCTCGGATTGTCTTGGTCGACCAAGAAGGCCTGGAGTTCCTTCTCGAGGAACTTGAGGGTGTCTTGGTTCTCGTGGAGCGGTGAGCGATTGGCGGCGGATCAAGCCGCGCCGAGGTCAGTCGCCGTCGAACAAGCGCGGCGCCCGTCTCCGCAGGTCCTCGGCGAGCGGCCCATCGGGCCAACCGGTGAACCCCTTCAGGGCGATGAAGGGCAGCTTCGCGCCGTAGGGGGGGCGCTTGAAGCGACCGGGGTAGTCGGCGCGGTGTAGCCAGAGGACCTCGGAACGGTTGCCGAGCAAGGAGCGGAACTCGCCGATGCGGTCCACGTCCTCCCACCGCGCGCGGACCCACTGGTGGGGAGCGTAGCGGTACTCGATGCCCTCGTCGGAGACCTGGACGTAGATGCGGGCCACACAGGCGAGCAGGTAGACGAAGCAGAGACCGCAGACCAGCAGGGGGAGGGCCAGTCAGGCGCTGGTCGCGGCAAACACGAGCCCCGGGACAGAGTCTCCGATGTAGACCACGAGCAGGATCGAGGTCGCCAGGAGCGCGGCAGCCATCCCCAGCGACGACACCGGCGCCCAGGCCCGCGTCAGGCACACCAATACGAGCATCCGCCAGCCGGGCCGGTATCTCCTCATCCTCGGACGGTTGTACCACGTCGCCCTGGTAACGCCTGCGTTACGGGCATTCCTCCGTTCTCCGGCCACAATCCAGGGTGCGTTTCGATGGTCACTGAATCCCTGGGGATGACCCCACAACGATGAGGAAAAAGACGATGAGGACGATGCGAGACAAGACGTTTTCCGAACTCCTTCGATCGACGGCCACGGCGACCGCCGGCGCCGCGCTGGCTGCGATGCTGGCGGCGGGCGCGCTGGGAGGCTGCGTCCCCGAGTACGACGGCGCGGCCGACGAGGCTCCGGTGGACGAACCGCTGGCGTGGACGGCGCCGTCGGCGGCGATGAGCGTGGAGCTGGAGGAGCGGATCGAGCGGGCCGATCAGATCTTCCACGGCGAGGTGATCGACCTGCAGTACGCCACGTCCGTGGACCTGGGCGCGGAGTCGTTGAGCTTCCCGCACACCTTCGTGACGTTTTCGGTGATCACGCCCATCATGGGTGGGCTCGTCGGCGACGAGGTGACGCTGCGGTTCGGCGGGGGGGACGGCGGGGATGGCACCGTGACGATGGTGTCGGACAACCCCCTGTTCGATCTCGGCGACGAGGTCGTGCTCTTCGTGGCCGACAACGGCCGCAGCATCTGTCCCCTGGTGGACTGCGAGACCGGGCTGGCGCGGATCTCGGGCGGCGAGGCCTTCGACGCCCACGGCAAGGAACTGTTCGCGGACGAGGCCGGATCGCTGCGCGAGGGGCACCGCCAGGAGCTGCCCGAGCTCGAGACCGTCACCATCGGCGACAGCACCTTCTGGGTGGACTCGCCCACGCCGCCCCAGGACAGCCGGCTGCAGTCCCCCGGCGCCATGGCCGGCGAGGATCTGGTGGACCTGTTGACCCGGCGCGTGCGCGAGGTGCACTCCGCGACCGAGCTGGCCGCGCTGCCCTCCGTGGCCAGCGAGGACCCGGCCGCGCCCTTCGTCATCCAGCACCCCGGCTCCGCGCGGCCCGAGTTCGCGCCGCCGCAGGATCGCCCCGAGCAGGAGATCACCGAGGAGGACCGCGCCGAACTGGACGCCCTGCGCGCCAACGACTTCAACCCCGTGCTGCCGCCCCGATAGGACGCCGCACCGTGAACCACGATCGACAATTGGAGAACACCATGAGCATTCACAAGACCGGATGGACCCGAACGATGCTGGCCATGACCGCGCTGACCCTGGTGGGCGCCGCTGCCCCCGCGGCCGAGGCCTACACCCTGCTGCGCACCGACGGCGGTGACGCGTTGCACTGGGACACGTATCCCAAGACGCTGTACGTCCCCTCCGCCGACTGGGACGACCCCGACATCCACTCGTCCATCCAGGGCGCCCGCGACGCCTGGCTGGTCAACCCGTCCAACTTCTACCTCAACATCGCCGAGGACGACGACGGCTGGTCCACCAGCAACGGCGAGAACGAGGTGGCGTTCATCGACGATCCGTCCATCTGCGCCGGCCCCGGCAAGACCCTGTACCGCTTCAACACCGGCGACGGCCGCTTCCTCGAGGCCGACATCGTGCTCAACGCCACGTGGAGCTGGGGCCACACCGACGACAAGCACGAGCTGACCCCCTACGGCGGCGCCGGCCGCCCCGCCCAGACCACCCTGATCCACGAGATGGGTCACGTCGCCGGCCTCGGTCACGAGCCCGACGTGTACAACATCATGGGGCAGGACTGGGACCACATCCACGTCAACGACGACGTGGCCACCGCCTACGTGGGCGAGGACGCCGGCGCCGGTGTGGTCGCGGTCTACGGCGAGTACGGCTACATGGAGGATCTGGGCGTCGTCCACTGGAAGCGCTCCGGCGCCAGCGGCTCGTACAGCACCCACTCCCGCACGCTCATCTACGACGAGAGCTTCTCGGCGCTGCCCTCCATCGAGATCGAGGGCGAGCCCTACTACGAGCTCGATCGCGGCTCCACCTACTACATCCGCCCCACGCTGGAGAACAACGGCGGCAACAGCCAGTGCTCGCGCATCTCCCTGCGCATGTCCACCAACGCCTACATCACCACCTTCGACACCGAGATCCGCGACACCGGCACGCGCTGCCTGTCCCCCGACACCCCCTACACCGGCCTCTACTCGGTCACCATCCCCGCCAAGTCCTCGGCCCGTGACTACTGGATCGGCGTCATCATCGACGCGGACAACGACGTCAGCGAGCACGACGAGACCAACAATGCGACGTACATCACGCGGGCGTTCGTGAACTGAGAGCCTGCCCCCCGCCAGAGAACCACGGAGGCACGGAGACACGGAGAGGAGGGCACGGAGTTCAAGGAGAAGACGAAGAAAACCGACTCCAGCCCCGAACCGCCCCGCCGCCGCGCACCACACCCCCCCACCCCCCCCAACCCCCCCAACACACCGGGCCACCCGGTCGACCGGGGCGTT
>CAZLEO010000251.1:4363-13764 GCA_964558555.1 uncultured Rickettsiales bacterium
GCGCCCGGAGTTCAAGCCCACGCCCAACACACCCGACCCCACCCCCGAACCGCCCCGCAGCCTCGATCCTCACCCCCCAGACCCCCGAACCACCCCGAAGTCTCCGTGCCTCCGTGTCTCCGTGGTCTTTCCCGGCTCGGGACGAAGGTGATGCCCCGGATCAATCCAGCGGCATCACCCGCCGAACCTTCCCCGTCCTCTCGTCCGGCCCGATGAAGTCCACGATCTCGTAGTCCAGATCCACCGGGGTGCGGACACGCGCCTTGGCGAACTCGCCGTCCACGGCGCGGCGGACGTCTTCGAGGTCGAAGCGCTCGCCCTCGGCGATCTCGACGCGGACGGTGAGCTCGTGGCCGGACTGCTGGACGACCTGGTATTCGCGGACGGCGGGGACGCGGAACATGGCGACGACGAAGAGGTAGGGGTGGAGGAGCTCGCGGTCACCTTCGGGGGTGGTGAGCCAGATCATCTCCTCGGTGCGGCCCTGGATGGACTCGATGGTGGCCAGGGGGGAGCCGCAGGGGCACGGGGTCTCGGACAGGGTGACCATGTCGGAGACCTGGTAGCGGATGAAGGGCTGGGCCTTGTTGAACAGGTTGGTCACGAGGATGGAGCTGCCCTGGCTGCCGACGGGGACGGGCTCGTAGTTCTCGTCCACGACCTCCATCAGCGCGAGGTCCTCGTTGACGTGGGGGGTGCCGTGGGTGGAGCAACCGCGGGCGAGGGGGAGGCACTCGCCGGTGCCGTAGGTGTCGATGACGGGCAGGTCCCAGACCTCGCGGACGAGGCGGCGGACCTGGGGCAGCAGGGGCTCGGAGAGGGTGGCCACGGATCGCCGCGGCGGTCCGTCGAGGATCTTCAGGCGGCCGGCCTTCTGCTCGTAGGCCAGGGCCTGGATCACCGAGGGGTAGCCGATGAGGAACCACGGCTGGTAGTCGTTGAGCTGCTCGACGAGCTCCTCCATGGGCGTGAACAGCGAGAAGAGCTTCATCTCGAAGAACACGCTCGTGGCCTTGGGCATGTAGTGGAAGTTGGTCACCGCGGGGTAGAGCCCGCCGGTGATGACCACGACGGCGAACTTGGACTTGTCGGGGTTGACCGCGGCCTTGAGCGCGGTCCAGGGGCTGGCCGGGCGGTCGAAGCCGCGCACCAGGCCCACGGCCTTGATGTGCTCGAAGGCCTCGCGGTCGTACACCATCACCGTGGTCTGGCCGGTGGTGCCGGACGTGTGGAACAGCACGTAGCGGTCCCGGTAGAACTTGCCGATGTTGTCCGGGTCGGTGACGAACTCCTCGAGGTCCTCGCGGCGCAGGGTGGAGTCGGTGAGGAACTCGTGGAAGTGGCCCAGCAGATCCGCCTTGGTGACCACGGGCAGGTCGCGGGGGACGACCTTGTCCGGATCCACCCCCTGGTACAGCCGCGCGTAGAACTCGGTGTTGTCCATGGCGTGGCGCACCATCGCGCGGAACTTGCGCAGCTGCAGGGCCTCGAGGCCCTCGCGGTCGAGTCGACCGTTGCGCCGGTAGGTCCGCAGGTTCTTGATGATGTTGAGGGCCTCGCCCATGCCGCTCCTCGATCGCGCGATCCTAGCTCATACGTGAAGCCGCCGTCTCACGCGGCTGCGGATCAGCGGGCGTCGCAGGTGGGGGCGGGGGGCGGTTCGGCGGGGTACAGGTTGAAGTCGTGGTACTCGTACATCGGGTCTGCGGCGTTCATCAGATCCACGATCCCCTGGTAGTCGTAGCCCTCGATGATGCCCTTCACGAACAGGTGGACGATGGCGATGTTGTAGTCCGCGTCCTCGGTGGCGAAGTACATCACGCCGCGGTCGAAGGTCTCGCCGTAGTAGCGCCCCGAGTTGCAGCTGCGGATGAACGAGACGGAGTACTGGGGGTTGCCCGGCATGTCGGCGGAGCCGCCGTTGACGATGGTCTTGTAGTAGCCGTCGTGGGCGTCCTGGTAGTGGTACGGGTTGCCCCAGGGATCGTTGGTGACCACGCCGAAGGTGTCGCCCGGCGCGATGCCCTGGTAGTTGGGGAACCGCTCCAGGTTGAGGCCCGGCACCATGTAGTTGATCGGGTTCTGGACGATGTCGGTCTCGCGCAGCGCGAAGTTGGGGTACGCCTGCTCCTGGTGCAGGTACTGGTAGTTGATGGCCACGTGGTCCGAGCCGAGGTTGAAGATGTCGTCGATGGTGTGGACGTACTCGATGTCGCTGTGGTTCTCAACGTCGAGGGCGTACTCGGCGGTGACCGAGCCGCTCGAACCCAGGTAGTTGCCGTCGAAGTCCACCATGGGCGTGGGTGTGACCGTGTCCACGTCGAAGTACTCCCACCCGTCGATGGCCTGGGGCGCGTCGCTGGGGAAGCGGATGACGTCCCCGGCCTCGATGATCTCGGACCAGTCCTCGGTGGGGGTGCCGTCGTCGCTGTTCTGGGTCAGGGCCACGGTCCCGGGCAGCGGTACATAGGCGAACGTGGTGCCCATGCCGAAGTTGGAGTGCCCGGCGTACACGATGATGGCGTTGGTCTCCTGCGCGCCGACGACGAACCCCTCGGGGGACACGTCCTGGTGGACGGTGTACGACCGCGCGCCGTCGGACCACGACCAGTACTCGCCGTTGAAGCTGCCGCCGGCGATGGCCATGTACACGTCCACGGCCGCGGCCTCGAGCATCGAGGGGTAGCCG
The DNA here is from genome assembly GCA_964558555.1 of uncultured Rickettsiales bacterium. Classification (GTDB taxonomy): domain Bacteria; phylum Myxococcota_A; class UBA796; order UBA9615; family CAYRNR01; genus CAYRNR01. The sequence goes on from CAZLEO010000251.1 coordinate 7,053, forward strand.
TACATGACGTAGATGTTGGCGTTGTCCGGCGGGTAGGGCTGGTACACGGTGTCGTCGTCGTCGTCCGCCGCGGTGGTGTCGTCGTCGTCGTCGTCGTCGTCGCCCGGCGGGGTGGTGTCGTCGTCGTCGTCGGTCGGCGTGGCGTCGTCGTCGTCGTCGGTCGGCGTGGCGTCGTCGTCGTCGTCGTCGTGGTAGGTGTCGTCATCGACGGTGATCCCCGCGTTCGGGCAACCGGCCAGCGCCAGCGCGTTCGCGAGCATGACGTACAACAGGACTCTCATGACCACCTCCTGGGACTCCGTCTCCCCAGTCTAACCAGCCTCGGGGATTGACGCGACAACGACGTCGAGCCAGCCCCGCACGGCGTCGGCGAATGCCTCGGCCTCTTCCTCGTGACAGTTGTGCCCGGACCGCTGCAACAGCAGCTCCTGGGTCGCCCCCCCCAGATCGGCGCGCAGGCGGCCCGACCACTCGGCCGGGTACGTCTGGTCGTGGGCGCCCCAGCACACCAGCGCCGGTTGGCGTACCTGTGCCAGGTGCTCCGCCCCCGGCGCGAACTCCCCGGCCGCCATCCCGATCTTCGTGGCCGCCTCCCAGCCCCCTGGCGCGTCCAGGTGCTCGAGCAGGCGCACGGCGCGCATCTTCGAGTACCGCTGGCCGTCCGAGAACGTGGCCTTGCGCGCCAGCCGCGGGATGATCAGCCGCCCCACCGGGCTGGCGAAGAAGTGGCGCGCCAGGTGTGGCGCCTTCCTGGCCAGGCGCAGCCCGGGCGGCGGCGGCGGCGTGTACGCCAGCGGCGACACCAGCACCAGCCCGTCCACCCGCTCGGCGTGGTTGCGCGCCACGTGCAGCGCGATGGCTCCACCCAGGGAGTGGCCCACCAGCACCGCCGATCGCTCCCCCAGCGCGTCGAGCACCCGGGGCACGAGATCCGCGTACCACGGCAGGTCGTAGGCCACGTCCGCCGGGCGGTCCGAATACCCGAACCCGGGCAGGTCCAGGGCCACGGCCCGCCCGAACCGGCCCAGCAGCGGCAGGGCGGGGTGCCACACCGTGGTGCTGGCCAGGTAGCCGTGCAGCATCAGCAGCAGCGGGCCGTCCTCACCGCGCACCTCGGCGTGCAGGCGTATCCCGTCGACGGTGATCAGCTCTCCCGGTGGGGGTGGGCGCCGGTCCCTGCGCGCCATGGGGTCAGGACGCCCGGTCCCGTTCGGCGCGCAGCTCCAGGATGCGCTCGTAGGGCACCGGCCAGGACTCGTCGTCGCTCAGCAGGTCGACGGTGTTGGCGCGGAACTCGGGGTCCTGCATGCGGCAGTCCATGAACCGCTCGCCCCACTCCTCGCTGGCGCGCATGCGGTCCCAGACGGTCTTGAGCGACTCGTCGCGCACGTTGCCGAAGGTGATGGGGGTGAAGTCGCACGGCGCCACGGCGCCCGTGGCCGTGACGTACATCTGGTGGAAGCCCGCGAAGCAGCCGAACCCCTCGGCGGAGTTGACCCAGGACTGGCCCATGATCGCCGGGCCGCTGGGGTTGGCGTTCTGGCCCTTGACCAGCTCGCGCAGGTTGTCGCGGTCGCCCGGGGTCAGCACCCGGTCGCGCTCGTTGAGCAGGGCCCCGGTGGGCACGCAGTCGAACATGAAGATCTGCTGGACGCCCAGGTCGGTGCCCAGATCCACCACGCGGTCGAAGTAGCCCTCGGCCAGGTCCGGGCGGGTCATGTAGGTGCTGATGCCGACCAGCGCACCGATGTCGCGCATCCTGCGCACGCCGGCCACGGCCCTGTCGAACGCGCCTTGTTTGCGCCGTCGCTCGTCGTGGACCTCGGCCGTGTCCGCGTCCAGGCTGATCAGGGCCGAGTACAGTCCGGCCGACACCAGCTCGTCGGCCATGTCCGCGATCTTGTAGCCGTTGGTGAACATGGACACCACGGCCTTGGACTTGTCCACGTGGTCGATGATGTCCAGCAGCCGCGGGTGCAGCGTGGGCTCGCCTCCGGTGATCACGAAGGCTGCGCCGCCCAGGTCGAGGAACTGGTCGGCGAGGTCGATGATCTCCTCGTACTCCAGTGCCTTGCGGTCCGGGCCCATGTGGTTGCGCGCCGAGCAGTGGGTGCACCGCATGTTGCACGCCGCGTTGAGCATGAAGACCATGGCGACGGGCGTGGCCGGCTTCTTGCGGACCACGAAGTCGAATCCCTGCTTCACGATCCGCGAGCCCGGCTCGGAGTCCATGGGCGGCTGGGTGAGGTCGTAGGCGGCCATGCCGTTGACCAGCGCGATGGGCTTCATGGGCTGCAGCCGGCTGTTGAACCGCTTGAGGTACGTGGTCAGCAGGCGGTCGGTCCAGCGCCTCGAGCGCTTGACGAACGGGTACTCGACCCGCGGCAGATCCTTGCGCTTGAGGTGTTCGTTGAAGTTCATACCCTTTCCGATCTGTGTGCCGCCGGACCCTGGCCCCGACGATCTCCGGCCCCCGCGGCCCTCACCGCCGTCGCTCCCCGTCGCGCCCTCGGGGACTGGATCTCCGACATCCGAGTATACCACCAGCTCCTCCAGCCCTCCTGTCTCGCTCCGTCAACAAACGACGAAATGTCCTCCACCCACTGAGTAGGACGCGGTTCATCTGCGAGAATGGACAGGAATCTGGAGAACGTCGGTGGAATCGATGAACCTCGCCCGGATCGCGGTGTGCTCCCTCGCAGCGGCGATCCTCGTCGCGACGGGATCAGCGCGAGGAGGTCAGCCCGTGACCCCTGTCCAGCCTCCCCCCCAAGCGGACATCGCCGCCCTGGTGGCGGAAGCGCATGGCGATCCTCGGGGCTCGTACTCCACACCTCCGGAAGACGAACGCGCGCGGATACGGGCGCTGGCCCGCGCCCTGACCGGGGGGGCGGTCGCGGGCGAGACCGGCGACATGGACAGCTGGGCTTCCGAGGCCGAGGCGCTGGGCTTCGAGTTCACCGCGCCCATCGCCGATGGCAAGCCCTTGATCGTGTTGTTCGGGGCGGATGGCCGAGGCCTGCTGATCCTGCGGGTGGGCGAGGTCGCGGCGCCGGTGGCGCTGCAGGCCCCCCACAGCTTCCACGACATCGGCACGGGCCAGCTCGCCGCGGAGCTCATGGCCCGCTCCGATCTGCGCGCCCTGCTGGTCAACACCCGCCACCGCACGGCCGCCTCCGCCGACGCGACCTCGCCCCCCCCCACGGACGTGGCCCACCGCGCCGACTCCGCGTTCCACGCCCTGACCGAGGGGCTCCTCGACGCGCTGGATCGACCCCTGTTGGTGCAGCTGCACGGGTTCGGCCGCGCCACCGTGCCCGACGCGGCCGTGGACGTGGTCGCCAGCTGCGGCGCGGCCGACCGCCCCGCCGCGCGGGACGCCTTCGTGTCCTCCTTCTCGGCAGGGGAGCCCGACCTCGGCGTGGCCCGGTACCCCGACGACATCTCCGTGCTCGGCGGTACCACCAACGTCCAGGGGCGGCTGCTGCTCGGCCGGCCCGAGGCCGCCTTCGTGCACCTGGAGCTGAGCCCGGAAGCCCGCAAGGCCCTGCTGGACGAGCCGTCTCGCCAGGACGGATTGCGCGACGCCCTGGTCGCGGCGGCCGCCACCCTCGAGTGACTCCCTGTCCCGCTCATGGCGCCCGAGAGCGCCCCGATTGACAGAATGTCCATCACCGGTCCCCGAACGGCCCGGCGATCCGCTCGCGTTTGCGGGTCCGGACCTGGCGCGGTCCTTGCTACCTCTCCTGGCGAGGAGGTGCGACATGACGCGTCGAGAGCTGGCGAGCTGGATCGGGATGGTCCTGATCGGAGCCGTGATCGGGCTGGCCACGGCCGTGGGCGTGGCGAACAGCCTGGGGATCTCCGGGGCCCCGCCGGATGACTCGCCGACGTCCGGCCCGGCGTGGCGACCCCACTCGATTCCGCCCGGGTCCGGCTCGCCCAACGACTACCTCGAACCCATCGGCGATCTCCTCCAGCCCGCCGGCCCCGTCACCGTCGCCCGGGTCGGCCGCGTGGACGCCGAGCTGCTGGTGACCACCGTGGCGACGCAGCCCACGTACTCGTCGGCCCTGGTCCTGGTGGGGGAGGCCCAGCCGCAGGTCGTGCTGGTCGGCGACCGGGTGGCCGGCGCCACGGTGGAGGGGATCGACCGCGGCAGCGTGTCCCTGCGCCTGGACGATGGCTCCCTCGCCCGCCTGGAGTTCGGCGCGCGCGAGCCCGCCGCCGCGCGCCCGAAGGAATCGAAGCGCCCCGGCGGCAAGACGCGCATCGCCTGGAACGAGGGCATCACGCAGGTGGACGAGACCCACTACGAGGTCACCGAGGAGGCGCTGGCGAGGGCCCTGGAGAACCTCGCCTCGCTGGGCAAGGAGGCGAAGGTCGTGCCCAACTTCTCCGACGGCAAGATCGACGGCTTCCGCATCTTCCGCATCCGCAACACCGGCCCCTTCGACGATCTGGGCCTGCGCAACAACGACGTGCTCACCTCGGCCAACGGCCAGGCCCTGGAGCCGGCCACCATCCTCGAGACCGCGACCGCGCTGCAGGGCGAGGGCGCGCTGACCCTGCAGGTGCAGCGCGGCGGCGAGACCGTCGCCTTGCACTACGAGATTCACTGAACGCCCGCGGCCGCGCCCGCGTTGCGTGAGCCGCTGGTATAGTGCACGCCACGGAGGGACGTCATGCACCACCGACGTTCGTGGACGGTCGTGTCGCTGGCAGCGGTCGCCGCGATCGCCAGCCTGGCCGGGGCCTGGACCCTGGACACCTCCCTGGCCGACGCGGACCTCGTCCTGCCCGGCGAGGCCCTGTTCGACTTCGCGGGCACGTCCGTCGCCGTGTCGGGCGACGTGAACGGGGATGGCTTCGACGACCTGCTCGTCGCCGCTCCGTACAACGACGACGCCGGTTCGACGGCGGGCAAGACCTACCTGATCCTCGGCACGGACGGTACGTGGAGCACCGCCCTGTCCGATGCAGACGCGACCTTCCTGGGCGAGTCCCCCTACGACGAGTCGGGCACGGCCGTGGCCGGGGCCGGTGACGTGAACGACGACGGCTACGGCGACCTCCTCATCGGCGCCATCAACAACGACCGCGGCGGCAACAATGCCGGCGCCGCCTACCTGATCCACGGCGGCGTCAGCGGCTGGTCCCAGGGTATGGATCTGGGGGCCGAGGCCACGGTCTACGTGGGCGAGCACACCCAGGACCACGCCGGCTGCTCCGTCGCTGGCGCCGGCGATGTGGACGGCGACGGCTTCGGAGATTTCCTCGTCGGCGCCGATGGCAGCGACGACAACGGCCCCTCCGCTGGCGAGGCCTACCTCGTGCTCGGCGGAACCACGCTCGCGCTGGTGGTGGATCTGGAGACCGCGGACGCCTCGTGGGTCGGCGAGCTGAACTGGGATCTCGCGGGCAGTCAGGTGGCGGGCGCGGGCGACGTGGACGGCAACGGGTACGACGACATGCTCGTCGCGGCGCCGGGCAGCGACGCCGGCGGCAACTACTCGGGGCAGGTCTACCTCGTGCTGGGCCAGCTGTCGGGCTGGACCACCGACACCCTGCTCACCGACGCGGACGCGTCCTTCGTGGGCGAGGCCGCCAACGACTACGCGGGCGAGGCCATCGCCGGCGTGGGCGACGTGGACGGCGACGGGTACGACGACTTCGTGATCGGCGCCTGGGGCAGCGACGTCGGCGGCACCGACGCCGGGCAGACCTATCTCGTCCTGGGCCGCAACACCGGCTGGACGTTCGCCACGGACCTGGCCACGGCCGACGCCTCCTTCGTGGGCGAGGCCCTCGACGACGAGTCCGGCACCAAGGTGGCCGGCGCGGGCGACGTCAACGACGACGGCCTGGGCGACTTCATCGTGGGCGCGCCGGGCAGCGATACCGCGGCCACGGACGCGGGCCAGATCCACGTGATCCTGGGTCGGAACGGCGGCGGCTGGGGGCTGGGTGCGGACCTGGCCGGCGCCTCGGCGTCCTTCCTCGGCGAGGCTGCCGGCGATCTCGCGGGCAGCGCCCTGGCCGGGGGCGGCGATGTGGACGGCGACGGGTACGACGACATCCTCCTGGGCGCCCCGGACAGCAACGACGCGGGCAGCGACGCGGGCCGGATCTACCTGGTCCTGGGCGAGGGCTTCTGCGTGGACCACGACGGGGACGGCTTCGGCTCCCCCGGCTCCGCCGAGTGCGCCTCCGGCGCCATGGAGGACTGCGACGACTTCGACGCAACCTCCTACCCTGGCGCCACCGAGCTGTGCGACGGCATCGACAACAACTGCGACGGCCTGATCGTCTACGACGAGGCGGACAACGACGGCGACGGCACCATGTTCTGCGCCGGCGACTGCGACGACGCCGACGCCTCGGTGTACCCCGGCGCCGTCGAGCTGTGCGACGGCCTGGACAACAACTGCAACGGCGTCGTGCCCGCCGACGAGGCGGACATGGACGGCGACGGCTACCGCGTCTGCGCCGGCGACTGCGACGACGGCGACGTGAACATCCACCCCGCCGCCACCGAGACCTGCGACGGCGTGGACTATTACTGCGACGGCGACATCCCCCTCGACGAGGCCGACGACGACGGTGACGGCTACATGCTGTGCGAGGACGACTGCGACGACGCCGATCCCACCGCCTACCCCGGCGCCCCGGAGCTGTGCGACGGCATCGACGGCGACTGCGACGACGCCCG
>CAZLEO010000252.1:0-13729 GCA_964558555.1 uncultured Rickettsiales bacterium
ACAACGACTGCGACGGCGTCGTCCCCGCCGACGAGGCCGACGACGACGCGGACGGCATGCGCATCTGTGAAGGCGACTGCGACGACACCGAGCCCACCGTGTTCCTCGACGCCCACGAGCTGTACGACCAGCTCGACAACGACTGCGACGGCGACGTGGACGAGGATCTGTGGATCGGCACGGGCGGCGACGGCGAGCTCGTCGTCACCGGCGTCACCGACCTGTCCACCGATCCGTCCGGCAGCCGCCTGTTCGCCGACGCCATCGCCTACGACGTGGCCGTCCTGGGCGCGGACACGATCACGGCCGACGACACGGTCGAGGGCATCGAGCCCGGCGACGAGATCCTGGTGCTCAACCTCCAGGGATCACCCGCCGCGTACGCCGCCGTCGGTACCCACGAGTTCGCCTCGGTCGCCGCCGTGGCCGGTGACGTGATCACCCTGGCCGACGAGCTGCAGGAGATCTACGGCGAGGTGGACAACGCCGACCTCACCGACCAGGCGGTCGTGGTCCAGCGCGTGCCCCACTACACCGACGTGACCGTCCAGGCAGGCGCCACCCTCACCACCGCCGTCTGGGACGGCGACCGTGGCGGCGTGATCGCCCTGCGCGCCAACGGCACCGTCACCGTGGACGCCACCGGCGCCATCACCGTCAGCGAGCTCGGGTACGCCGCCGGCGACACCGGCACCTGCACCGGCTGCGACGCCTTCCAGGGCGAGAGCTACGCCGGGCTCGGCGACGGCGACATCCCCGGCTGGTACTCACCGCCCTACAACGAGTACATCGCCGGGTACCTGCCCAACTTCGGCGGCGGCGGCGTCAACGTCACCGGCGGCGGCGGCAACCACGCCGGCGGCGCCACCGGCGGCGAGTCCTGGAACGGCGGCGGCTACACCGCCCCCGACGCCGGCGAGACCTACGGCGAGGCCGACCTCGTCACCGTCTTCTTCGGCTCCGGCGGCGGCGGCGTCTGGCACGGCGGCTACGACGATCCCGGCGAGGACCCCGGCCCCGGCGGAGACGGCGGCGGCATCCTCTACATCGGCGCCGCAGCCCTCACCGCCGCCGACACGGGCGCCCTCGTCTCCATCGGCGGCACGACCTACCACTGGTCCGACGGGTCCTGGACCTACGGCGCCGGCGGCGGCGCCGGCGGCTCCATCCACCTCATCGCCGCCGACCTCACCCTCGCCCCCGACGCCATCGACGCCACCGGTGGTTTCGGCGAGGACCAGCACATCCGCCTCGGCGGCGACGGCGGCTACGGCCGCATCCGCCTCGACTACGCCACCCTCAACGGCTTCGCCCACGGCACCCCCGACGCCCAGATCGAGGCCGACGCAGCCGCAGAGCCCGACCCCGGGTACTCGATGCCGGCGCAATAGAGAACGCGCCGAAACTCAGAATTCAAGAAAAAGAACTCACGCAACCACGGATCTCTGCACCCCTGGTCGTCAGCGCTTCTTGCGGTGGGAAGTCCTCGCCTACGGGTCGTAGGTCATCGTCAGGTCGAGGTCGACATTCGCCGTCGTCACGTCCAGGTGGACCACGCCGCCGATACCGTCGAGCTCGTAGCCGGTCTCGATGAAGCCGTCGCCGTCCTCGTCGAGCAGGGCGTAGATGACGGTGGACTGGTACGCGGCGACGAAGAGGTGGTACTGGTGGGACTCCGCCGCGTCGACGTTCATGATCTCCACGAAACTCCACGCCTTGCCGATGTCGAACAGCGCCTGGATCTCCGAGTCCTCGATGTGGGACAGGTGGTGCCGCGCGCCGAGGATGTACAGGCGAGCCGTGGGGAGCAGATCGGTGAACTCGAAGGTGCCGTCGGTGACGACGTCGCCCATGACGGACACATAGGGCCGCGGCATGGCCGGAGAGCACTCCTCGCGGGGCACCTCGACGGTGATGTTGGTGATGGGATCGTCGCCGACGCTCCAGGGATTGATCTGGTTGCCGCCGATGGCGTCCACGGACGCGCCCCAGTCGTCGCTCGGCTCGAACAGGCCGTTGTTGTTCCAGTCCCACACGCCGTAGATGGTCGCGGCGAAGTTGTCGTAGACGGTCATCTCCCAGCCCAGCTGCTCGTTGGGCTGATCGCCGCGCAGCTCGCCCGGGCGGTAGGTCCAGTAGGGGCCGGCGTTGTGGGCGTAGACGGCCACGAGGGAATCACCCACGGCCTCGGGGTGCTGGTGGATGTTCAGCTCCACGGTGCCGGAGATGACCACGGGATCCCCGGTCCAGCCGCCGCCGCCGCACAGATGGCAGCCGCGACCCCAGCTCGTACCGTTCCAGACGAACTCCACGTCCATGACGATGTTGGCGTCCTCCACCGGCGGGCCGCTGGTGTTCAGGCCCTCGTTGTAGAACGCCATGTTGTCCCAGTAGCTGATGATGCCGTCGTGGTACGTGTCCGCGGTGGCCATCACGTACGCGGTCTCCACGTCCCAGGTGACCGGGCTGAACTCGTAGGGGATGCCCTCGTTCTTGGGATCGACCGGCATCTCGGGCGGGATGAAGTGCAGCAGCGGCGTGGACGTGTCGTCGAAGCCCCGCGTGATGCCGATGTAGGCCAGGCCGTAGGGGTAGCCGTCCGGGTTGATGTCGGTCCACTCGAGCTCCTGGCGGCTCCACACGTCCTCCTCGTCGAGGATGTAGTACACCGGCTCGATGGTCAGCTCACCCGCGATGCGGAACGGGTCGAACGTGACGTCGTCGTCGTCGTCGTCGTCGTCCGCGACGTCGTCGTCGCCCACGGCGTCGTCGTCGTCGGCCGCGTCGTCGTCGTCCGGCCAGAGCTCGCCGGGGTCGTCGCAGCCGAGGAATGCGCCCGAAATCAGGGCGCTCGCGAGCACCGCCAGCCAGAGCGTGCGGGTGATGGACGTGACAACAGACATGGCGTCTCCCCTATCTAGATATTTGTCTTCGTATGCATCATATCAACGGCCAGGGGGTCCAGGGCCAGTGAATTGTGTCGCGTACCCCTGTTCACGCGCACGCGAACGCGCACGGGCTCCCGCGCAGTCGCCGCCTGGACCATGTAGACTGGACCCCTGGAGCGTACATGGCGGGACGGTGGCTCGAACGAAGGATGCGTAACGTGATCGTGGACCCGGAAGTCCGCGACGCGGTGCAGCGCCTGCAGCTGCCGTTCAACCGCTACGGGATCGACCCTTACGGCATCTCGCGCGACCACCTCGAGGTGTTCTTCTCCCTGCTGACGTGGTTCTACAAGCACTACTTCCACGTGCAGGTCAGCGGCATCGAGCACGTGCCCCCCCAGGGGCGCGCCATGCTCGTGGGCAACCACTCCGGCGGCGTGGCCATCGATGGGGCGATGGTCCTGTGCTCCACGCTGCTGGAGATGGAACCGCCGCGGCTCGCCCTGGGTATGGCCGAGAAGTTCCTCGCCAGCTGGCCCGTGGCCTCGCCGTGGCTCAGCCGCGTCGGGCAGATCACCGGCCTGCCCGAGCACGCCGCGCGCATGCTCGAGGACGACCGCGTGCTCATGGTGTTCCCCGAGGGGGCCCGCGGAACGGCCAAGCTGTACAAGCACCGCTACTCGCTGGTCCGCTTCGGCACCGGCTTCGTCCGCCTGGCCCTGCAGACGAACACCCCCATCGTGCCGCTGGCTTTCATCGGCGCCGGCGCGGCGCTGCCCACGGTGGCCAACGTGAGGTCCCTGGGCCGCTTCGTGGGCGCCCCCTACGTGCCGGTGACCCGCTACCTGCTGCCGATCCCCCGCCCGGTCCACTGTCGCATCCACTACGGCGAGCCCTTCCACTTCGAGGGCAACGGCGACGAGGACGACGCGGTCATCGTCGGCTACGTGGAGCAGGTCAAGGAGCGCATCGCCGCCCTGATCGCCGAGGGGCGCGAGGCCAACCGGCCAGGCCGCCGCCTGACGGCCCACTCGCCGTCCATGGAGCGAGAAGCGTGAAGGTCCTCGTCACCGGCGTCTCGGGCAAGCTAGGTCGTATGGTCGCGGTCCACCTGCACGGCCAGGGCCACGAGGTGCTGGGCATCGACGGCCGCCCCTGGCCCGACGCCCCCGCCGGCGTGCAGACGTTCAAGACCGACATTCGCAAGCGCCCCGCCGCCGAGGTGTTCCGCCGCGAGCGCCCCGACGCGGTGATCCACATGGGCACGGTCACCCACTTCACCGCGCGCACCGAGGAGCGCTACCGCATCAACCTCGGCGGCACGCGCGCCGTGTTCAAGCACTGCGACAACTACGGCGTGAAGCAGGCCATCTTCGTGGGCCGGCACACCTACTACGGCGCCGCACCCGACGCGCCCATGTACCACGACGAGTCGGACCCGCCCCTGGCCGTGTCCACCTTTCCCGAGCTCGCCGACATGGTCGCCGCCGACCTCTACGCCGGCACCGCCCTGTGGCGCAGCCCCGACATCGCCACCTCCGTGCTGCGGCTGTGCTACACCCTGGGCCCCTCGCGCCACGGCACCCTGGCCACCTACCTGCGCCGGCGCAACGTACCCACGGTCATGGGCTTCGATCCGCTCTTCCAGTTCGTCCACGAGGCCGACGCCGTCCAGGCCATCGGCCTCGCCCTGGACACGCAGCTGCGCGGCGTCTACAACGTCGCCGGCCCCCCGCCGGTGCCCCTGTCCCTGCTCATCCGCGTGACCGGCCGCCGCGCCGTCCCCCTGCCCGAACCGCTGTTCCGCCGCGCCGTCGGCCGGTTCGGCCTGCCCTGGCTGCCCCGCGGCGCGGTCGCCCACATCAAGTTCCCGGTGGTGATCGACGACAGGAGTTTCCGCGAGGCGACCGGGTACCAACCCGTCTACGACGAGACGGCGACCATGGAGTCGTATCGCTGGGCGTGAGCGTGCGTGAGGGGCGGGGTCTCTAGTACAGCGTGGAGACGTCGAGCATCGGCTCGGGGTGATCGCCACCCTGGCCGGAGTAGCCGTCGCGGCCCGCGGCGATGAGGGCGTCGTACGTGTCGAAGGCAGAGGCGCCGGGGTTGGCGGCCATGTACGCGGCCGCGACGCCTGCCACGTGCGGGGTGGCCATGGAGGTGCCGGAGATGGCGGCGTACTCACCGCCGGGCCACGTCGAGGTGATGTTCACGCCCGGCGCGGCGATGTCCACGGCGTCGCCGTAGTTGGAAAACGACGCGAAGCCGTTCTCCGCCTGGCCCTGAGCGTCGTAGGCGCTCACGACGAGCCCGGTATCGTAGCCCGCGGGGATGTACCCGTTGGTGTCCGCGCCGTCGTTGCCCGCGGCGATGCACACGGCCACGCCGTCGGCCTCCAGCGCCTCGATGGCGTCCTTGAGCGGCTGGTTGCCGCTGGGATCCGAGGCACCCCCCAGGGACATGTTGACCACGGTGATGTCGGGCTCGCCCAGCACGTACTCCAGGCCGGCGATGATGTCGGCGATGGTGCCCGCTCCGTCCGCGTCCAGCACGCGCACCGCGTGCAGGTCCACGCCCGGCGCCGCGCCGTACACGCCGCCGTCGCCGCCGATGGTGCCCGCCACGTGGGTGCCGTGGCCGTTGAGGTCGTCGCCGCCGGAGTCGTCTCCGCCGCCCACGCCCACCGCGTCGTACGTGCCGACCACGTTCAGGTCCGGGTGGTCCAGGTCGATGCCCGTGTCCACCACGGCCACCGCCACGCCGCTGAGGTCGCCCCCATACGGGTTGCCGATGAACGCGATCCCGTCAGGGATGTTGTCGTCGTTGAAGTCCGGCTCCTCGTCGCCGGGGGGCTCGGGCGCTCGATCCTCGGGCGGATCGATGATGATGTAGTCGATCCCGTCGAACATGTCCGCCAGATCGTCGTCCAGTCCGATGGGCAGCTTCACCGAGAACCCCTGGGTGGCGTTCTCGAAGATGTGCAGCGGCTCGAACTCGAAGATCTCCGAGAAGTCCGTCTGGATCTCGTCCACGGCCGTGACCACGGCCCCGGGCTCCGCGTCCAGCGCGACGATGTAGTTCTCGAAGAACAGATCCTCGGCCTCCTCCAGGGTGCAGCCGCCGAGTGCGCCGGCCGCCAGCAACAGCAGCACGGTCCAGACCAGGGTACTTCGCTTCGTCATCGTGTCTCCTTTACCCGACCCCACGCGCCGAGGTCGGTCATCCCATCCCTATACTTACTTCCGGATCTCCCGGCAGCAACCCGTCTCGTCATCGATGCACTGGCCCTCGGGGCACTTGCACCCGTCGGTCATGGCCTGGCCGCACATCATCATCTCCTCCATGGCCTTGCACTTGCCCACGCAGGTGTTGCCGAAGGTGTGCACCACCGCACCGGCTGCGGGGCAACGCTCCTGAAGCGGCAAGCTCTGATCCACCTGCTTGCAGGCGGACTCGGCCTCGAGCGGGTCCGCCGGATCGGCCTCCCCCTCCCCGGCCGTGGGCTCCTCGTCCCCGGCCGTGGGCTCCTCCTCGGCCGGCGTGGCCTCGTCCTGCTCCGTCGTCCCTTCGGACTCCGGCTCCGCCCCCGACGTCTTGGCGGCGCACCCGCCCAGCACCAGCCCCAGCACCGCACCCAGCACGACGAACCATCTCATGGAGGACCTCCCGTTCGCGGCGATCGTACCTCGCCGGACGCACTCCGGCCAGCGTGGCCCGGCCAGCGTGGCCGGGGAGATGGACGTGTCGGGCGCGGGGCTTATTCGAAATCAGGCCTGGGTCTTGAAGTCCTTGCCGACCCAGCCCTTGGCCAGCACCAGCATGATCGTCGAGGTCATGGCGATGCAGGCGTAGATCAACCACATGGTCTGGGTGTTGATGTCGCCCTCGGCGGGGCAGTAGCGGTCCATCATCCAGCCGGTGAGCAGCAGCGGGGCGAGCATCTTGGTGAGGAACCACGGCAGCTGGGCGACGCCCATGTACTCGCCGGTGCGGCCCTCGGGGGCGATCTCGGCGGCGTACTGCAGGAAGCGGGGCTGCCACATGGCCTCGCCGATGGTCATGATGAGGATGTAGGGGAACAGGGTCCACCAGTAGGGTCCGATGACCAGCAGGAACGCCGGCGCGGCCATGATGAACGTCCCGATGATCATCATGTTGTAGACCTTGGCCTTGCGGGTCAGGGCCGCGATGATCGGCACGGCGATGAAGATGAGGATGGGGTTGGAGTTGGCGGCGATCTCGAAGTACTCGCCGATCCAGCCGTCGAAGGCGCGGTTGATGTACTGGGGCAGCACCATCCAGTTGTAGACGAACAGGGTCTGCACCGGGATCAGCGCGAAGATGAAGAAGAAGAACTTGCCGTCCGCGAGGGGATGGCGGGCCAGCCAGCGACGCGACGCGGGGATGATCATCACCAGGACGGTCAGCGAGACGATCACGCCGGCGATCACGTGGGACCAGGGCATGGGCACGCGCCAGTAGGCCGCGCCGACGCACCCGATGATGACGAGGAACATGTGGATGGGCACGGACTTGGGCTGGGCGTCCAGGGCCGCCTGCTTGTCCGCCGCCTCCTTGTCCTTGGCCTTCTCCTCGTCGCTCTTGTTCGCCTCCGCCTCGGCCTTGATCTTCGCCGTCTCCTCCTTGGCGCGCGCGATGGCCTTCTCGACGGTCTTGCGGTTGAGGATGAAGATGGTGACCAGCAGCGCCAGCAGCGTCAGCGACGTGTAGACGACGTAGGTCCCCGAGATCCCGAAGCCGGCGAACTTCTCGTCGCGCAGCAAGAACGCGAACGTCGGCAGCCAGCCGCCCAGGTTCATCAGGGCGTACAGCATCGCAAAGCCCATGGCCGCGGTCTTGGGCGTGGTGAACTGCTTCACCGCCGCATACGCGGACGGCTGGTACATGCCGTAGCCGATGACCACCAGGATGATGCCCCCCATGGTCATCAGGTGGACCGACCCCCAGAGCCCTGTCTCGAAGCCGGGTATGAACGGTGCGGCCGAGATGAGCGATCGCCCGGCCAGCAGCAGGCAGAACGCGATCATCAGCGCTCGTCGGATGCCCCACTTGTCGCAGACCCACCCCAGGGCGACCATCGACAGGGTGATGCCCGCGGTGAGCACCGTGACCATGGTGTGCGACCACTCGTCCGCGTGGTCGATGCCCGCGAAGATGAAGTCCGAGAAGTGCATCGCCAGGTAGCCGAGCATCCCGAAGTAGACGAGACCCTCGAGCACGTAGGCGAGGTTGATGCCCCACAGGGCGCGCGGTGCCTTCACCAGATCGATGAACGGCTGGACGATTTCCTTGATCGGACTGGTCGGCTCGTTGTCAGCGGCGGGTGCACCCATACTTCAGCTCTCCTGCGGTGAGATACGCCGGGCCCGGGCCCCGGAGCGGGCGCAGCATACTCCCGGGACCCGGTGGGGTCCAGTGGAACACGCACGCGTGAGAGATGTCGGTGGGCGTCGCCCTACAAGATGGCGTCGATCATGGAGCGGTCGTCGGCCAGGATCTCGGCCTTGAGGGAGTGCACCTGCGGCAGCAGGTGGTGGGCGAAGTAGTACGCGGTCTGGATCTTGTTGAAGTAGAACACCGCGTTGTCGTTGCGCTGCAGCAGCGCAGCCTTCTCCTCGTCCGTGGTGCAGCCCTCCTCGGCCTCGATCTCGTCCAGCGTCTGGCGGGCCACGACCGCCTCCTCGCCCAGCAGCACCGCCACCACCACGCGCGACATCAGCTCGAGGTACGGCGTGGCGTTGATCACCGGGTACAGCATGTCCGAGGCGCCCTTCATGGCCAGAGTGCCCGTGGTCTCCACCAGCGCCTTGTTGCCCTCGAGGAGCAACCCGGCGAGATCGTCGAACACGCCCGTCTCGGACACCTTGGCCACGCCGCTGCCGATGCGCCCCATCAGCGCCCGCGCGGGCGCGCCCTCGCGAATGCGCAGCTTGCGGCCGACCAGGTCCAGCGCCTGCACGCCGTTGGTGCCCTCGACGATGGCGTAGATCTTCACGTCTCGCAGGCACTGCTCGACCGGGTACTCCTGGCAGTAGCCGTAGCCGCCGTGGGTCTGCACGGCGCGGTCGCAGACCCAGAACCCGGCGTCGGTGCAGAAGGCCTTGCACAGCGGCGTCAGCGCCTCCACCAGGTCGATGTAGGTCTGGGCCTCCTCGCGGTCCGGCAGGTTGTGGCCGAGGTCCTCGTACAGGGCAGTGAGGTACAGCAGCGCGCGCATGCCCTCGGTGTAGGCGCGCATCTCCATGAGCATGCGGCGCACGTCCGGGTGGCCGACGATGGGGGCCTGGCCGCCGTCGGCGGGGTTCATGCCCAGGAAGCTCTGCCCCTGGCCGCGCTCGCGGGCGTAGTCCACCGAGGCCGTGTAGGCGGCCGTGGCGATGGCCTCACCGTGCACGCCGCACTGGATGCGCGCCTCGTTCATCATCTGGAACATGTGGGCGAGGCCCTTCTCGGGCTCGCCGACGAGGTACGCGTGCGTGGGGCCGCCGTCGCCGAAGTTGATCAGGCAGGTGGGCGATCCGTGGATGCCCATCTTGTGCTCGATGCCGGCGCACCGGATGTTGTTGAACTCGCCGGGCTCACCGTTTTCGTCCAGGCGGTACTTGGGCACCGCGAACAGGGAGATGCCGCGGGAGCCGGGCGGGGCCCCCTCGATGCGGGCGATCACCAGGTGGCAGATGTTGCTGGTGAGGTCGTGCTCGGCGTTGGTGATGAAGATCTTGGTGCCCTCGAGGAGGTAGTGGTCCCCCTCGGGGACGGCCTTGGTGGACAGGGCGCCCACGTTGGTGCCGGCGTGCGGCTCGGTGAGCCCCATCGTGCCGCCCCACTCGCCCGTGTACATCTTCTCGAGGTACGCTTCCTTGAGCTCGTCGGTGCCGAAGGACTCGATGAGATGCGCGGCGCCCACGGTCAGCATCGGGATCAGCCCGAAGGCCGGGCACGCCGCGTCGATGAACTCGTTGCAGGCGAAGCCCACCGGCTCGGGCAAGCCCATGCCGCCGTACATGGGGTTGTTCAGGGGAGCCCACCAGCCCGCCATGCGGAAGGTCTCGTACAGCTCGTAGAAGGCCTTGGGGAAGCGGACCTCGCCGTCCTCCCACACCGCCCCCTCCTCGTCGGCGGCCTTGTTGACGGGCGCGACCTGCTCGACCATGAACTTCGCGGCCTCGCGGATGATCATCTCGCAGGTGTCCCGGTCGTAGTCGGCGTACTTGTCCAGCGCAAGCAGCTTCTCCAGGTCCAGGTACTCGAACAACACGAACGCGGCGTCGCGCTCGTCCACTCGGAATTCGCCCATCTGTCACTCCCTTGCGCCGACCCCTGAATGAGGCCTCATTCACTCGAAATGGCTGGGCATGCATGCTACCGTCGCCACGACCTCGACGCAACGATCCGAACGCAGGAAAGGAGGCCATCGTGGCCACGTCCGGGAGACTTCGAGCCCTGCGAGGGGCGCTGCTCGCAGCCACCCTCGGCTGGATGCTGCTGCAAGCGGCCTGCGACATCCGCGTGGTCGGCGCGGCCGTGGTCGCCGGGCCCGACGCCGACGGCAACGCCACGCTGCGCCTGGACCTGGAGCTGCCCGAGGTGGACGAACCCGCCGAGGGGGAGCAGGCCCAGGTGATGGCCAATCAGGTGGGCTATCTCGCCGTGGCCGCGCCCGCCGGCGTGTCCGTCACGTCCGCGCGGCTGCTGGCCCAGCCCGCCCTGGTCGGCCCCAGCGGGGCGCGCCGCATGGGCCCTGCGCCGCAGGTGGTCCAGGCGTTCCAGCGCGAGTACGTGTCCGAGGGCGACCTGCGCTGGTACGCCTTCCACGTGGTGGTGGATCAGGTGGATCCCTACGTGCACAACGCCTTCGCCGTGGAGCTGGAGCTCGCCGAGGTCCCCAGCGGCGAGACGCGCCTGCTCGTGGCCCCCGGGGTCGTCGACGCCGGTAGCACCGACATCGAGTCCACCGAGGTCACGCCGCTGGTGCTGGTCACGGGCAGCGGCAAGGGCCTGGTCCGGGTGGAGGGCAAGTGATGCGCGCGCCCAGGCTTTCGTTCGTCGCGTCCGCAGCCCTCGCCCTCGCCCTCGCCCTGCTGCTCGGCTGCCCCACGGTCACCCTGATCTCCGTCGCCGTGACGGACGTGGGCAAGGACACCGCCGTGTTCACCGTGCAGGTCCAGGTGGACAACCCGGACCCGGACACGTCGTCCTCCGCCGCCATCAGCGTCGGGGTGGATCCCGCGTGGACCGTCGAGGAGATCCGCTACCAGATCCCCGGCGAACCCCTCGTCCGCCGCGCCCGGTCCGCACCCGCCGTGGCCGCCCAGGCCGACTGGGTCTACACGGCCGACGACCTGGCCTGGTCGGGGTTCAAGACCTCCTCGGTGGACATCCCCGAGGGCACCAGCACCTACACCTTCGACGTACACGTGCGCACGCCGCGCCGTGCCAAGGCCGGCCCCATCGCCGTGGTCGTGGGCGATCCGGGCGAGGACGCCGCGTCCGGCCGCTACGACACGACGCTCCGACCGCGCCGCGCTGTCGGCGCCGCCACCCCCCTGCCCACGAACCCCGACAGCCAGCTCCAGGCCGCCAGCGATGCCCAGGGAGACCTGCAGGACGCCATCTCCGGCCTCGGCGAGGGCGCCCCTGACGTGGGCGAGCCCCTGCCCGACTTCCGCGAGCTCGGCACCCTGCTGGGCCTCGACACCGGCGCCCGCGGTTACCGCGAACCCTGGATCGACCAGCTCACCGAGGCCGGCGTCATCCGCCTCGCCGGCGCCGCCCTGGCCCTGCCCGACGACTGGTCCGTGGTCGGCGACGCCCCCACCGGGCCCGAGCTAGCCCTCGTCGTCATGCCCCCCGGCACCCCCTGCGTCCTCGGCCTCGAGATCGTGCCCGACCTCGACGAGACCCTCGCCGACGAGGTGTTCCAGCGCGAGGTCGCCACCGCCTTGCAGGACCTCGCCGCCACCGGCACCCCCGGCACCGCCGAGAACGTCCAGCGCATCACCCCCATGGGCCACAAGGTCCTGGGCAAGGAGATCCGCTACACCGACCCCCTCGGCCCCGGCCGCTTGCTCATGCTCCAGCGCTTCGGCAACGGCTCTCTGGTCATCGCCGTGACCTTCGGCGACGAGGCCGCCATGGCCGTGGCCGAGCCCTACCTCGACGCGCTCATCGACTCCGTCGGGTTCTGATGGGTCGACGGTCGACGGTCGACAGTTGACGGTTCTGGTCGACGGTGGATTGGTCGACGGTTCTTTCCCGAATGCGTTGATCAAAACCGTCGACAAAAAACCGTCGACAAAAAAACCGTCGACCCCAACCGTCGACCGTCGACTGTCGACTGTCGACCCTCCTCCCAGTACTATCGCCCCGAGGGAGGTTCCCATGCGCCTGATCATCGCGTTGCTGACCGCGATCCTGTCCGCCACCCCGGTCCTCGCCGGGGAGGCCGAGCCGCTGGACCTGGAGGCCGAGCTGCAGGCAGCGGCGGCCAGGCAGCTGTTCTTCGCTGTCCCCGAGGCCGACGTGCGCTACGTGGCGCGGGACCAGGAGTACTGGGGCACGGGCTTCGACGAGGGCGACCTGGCCGAGAAGTACCCCGCGGACCAGTGGGGGAGCTTCGAGCTGGCCGGGCTGCAGGCCGGGCGTTCCCGCGCGGTGGCCATGATCGCCATCAACGACAGCTCCCGCGAGCTCATCGACTTCCTCGAGGACGGCGACTCGCTGACCCTGTCCCTCGCCTACAAGGACCGCCTCGAGTACATGTGGACCGACGCCGTCCTCGACACGCAGGAGACCCGCGAGCTCGTACTGTTCGAGGTGGAGACCCTGAGCTATTCCCTGCCCCGCGTCGAGGGATACTCCGTGCTCTGGTACGACCGACGCGCCCCCGACAAGGTCACCCAGCGAACCCACCTCAGCCAGGACGTGCTGCCCCAGATCTCCAAACCCACCTCCCCCGGCACCGAGCTCGACATCGAGCTCGAGCCCGGCAACATCGCCGTGCTCTTCATCCCCGAGGGCGACTACCCGGCCCTGCCCCTGACCTTCGAGGCCGAAGGCGACGGCACCCTCGTCTTCGGCGTCCTCTCCGGCCGCATGGGCATGCGCGTCATCGACTCCGGCATCCCCTCGCCCGGTGACAGCGGCGACAAGGTCGTCCGCCTCGACATCCCCGCCGACCTCGAGGCGAAGAAGATCTTCCTGGTCCGCGACCAGCCCTCCATCACCTTCTACATCCTCCACGTCCCCCAGGGGGACGGGCCGGCCATGAAGCTGAAGATGACCGTGGGTGACGTGCCGAAGGCCGAGCCGGCCGAGGTCCCGGAAGCCCCTTCGGAGTGAAGACCTCTAAGGAAGGCAGGAAAGCAGGAAACGAGGTCAGGAAAGGAAGGAGCAGTTAGCCGAGGATCGAGGTCGGCAACGAAGGGATCACGCGCCTCCCCCTCTTCCTCTCCCTCTTCCTCTTCCTCTTCCTCTTCCTCTTCCTCTCCCTCCCCCTCTCCCTCTCCCTCTCCCTCTTCCTCTTCCTCTCCCTCTCCCTCTTCCTCTCCGACGCCGTCGCCCCCCTCCAGGTGGCTAACGGCAGCCGGTGAGTTCAGATCTCACGTCGCGACGGTTGGGGCCGTGATGGCTCGAACCGTCCGCGAGCCTGCTCACGACGACCTGGCTATCTGCGAACCGGCCACTCCATGCCGAATCGTTCGGCGAACCAGAACTCGTCGTGCTGACGAGTCGAGAGGCAAAACTCGCGTTCGCTCTCGACGCTCTCGCGCCGGGCCTCGAACTCCTTCCACGCTCGATCGAAGAAGCCCTCGTGCTCG
>CAZLEO010000253.1:0-13716 GCA_964558555.1 uncultured Rickettsiales bacterium
CCCCCCCCCCGCCTCCGCCCACGACGGCGACGGCGACGGCCTGTCCGAGTGCGAGGGCGACTGCGACGACACCGACCCCGACACCTACCCCGGCGCCACCGAGATCTGCGGCGACGGCCTCGACCAGGACTGCGACGGCACCCCCGACAACGGCTGCTTCATGCCCTGAAGCACGGTACGCGCGACCGCCCAGGAGGGGGAAAGAAGAAGCACGCCACGCCGCGACGACGCCACGAACGCCACGCCGGAAACTAACCCCATGTTCCAAACGTGGCGTCGTTGCGTCGTGGCGTCGTGGCGTGACTCTCCCAAACCAGAGCTAGGGATTGGAAAGCCAGGTCGCGATCCCCGTATCCGGCCAGTCCGTCTCCACCCCGAGCAGGTCCGCGAAGACCCGCGGGCAGCCGCGGAGGTGTGGGGTGCCGGGGGTGCGGCCGGGGGGGATGTCGGGGCCGACGGCGACGAAGATGGCGGGGCGGGCGTGCTGCATGGAGTTGAGGATGCCGTGGTCGGACATGACGACGAGGACGTCGTCGGCGTCGAGGCTGGCCCAGAACTGACCGATGCGGTGGTCCAGGAAGCGGTAGTAGTCGAGGAGCACACCCCGGGCGTCGTCCTGGCCGTGGCCGCTGACCTCGAAGTAGTGGGCGTGGGTGACGGTGTCGAGGCGAGCGGCGCGGGCGAGGAGCAGGTCCACCTGGCCGTCGCGGACGACCTGGTCGGCCACGTCCATCATGGCCGCGCTGGACTGGATCCAGTCGTGTCGTGAGGGATCGCGGTCCTCGGTGAGGCCGGGCACGGCGGCCAGCTCGTCGTCGCGGAAGGGGCGGATGGCGTCCACGCTCAGGGGGGGCTGGGTCTGCCCGTGGGGACCGTGGACGGCGCCCTGGATGCCGGCGTCCACGGCGCCGACGGAGAACAGCAGGTTGGCCGCGACGCGATCGGCGGCGCCGATGGTCGTGAACAGGTCGCCGGTCTCGGGGAGGAGGACGGCGAGGGGATCGAAGGGATTGGTGCCCATGAAGGCCTTGAGGTCCACGCCGATGCCCACGAAGGTGCCGAGCACCGTGGCGTCGTCCCGGGCGCCGGGATAGACCAGGAAGTTCATGGAGGTGGCCGTGTACGCCGGGTACGTGTCCAGCACGGCCACGTGTCCGCGGTCGAGCAGGGAGGCGAGCACCTGCATCTCGTTGCGCGCCATGAGGTACTCGGCGAGCCGCCAGTCGGCGCAGTCGAGGATCACGACGAACACGCGCTGTCGCCCGTCGCCCGCCGACAGCACCGGCGGGGTGAACGAGGTCGCGTGGGCGGGGATTCCGGCCTCGACCTCGATGCGGGTCTCGGCGTCTCCCATCACCCAGACCGTTCCGGACGCGCGAGCACGGTCGGCTCCGTCGAGATAGACCCACCGCTGGGGCAGCTCCGAGACGGACCGTTCCACAGCGGCGCCACCGTCGCGGGAGAGGGGGACCGCCTCGAAGGGTGTGTCCAGGGGATCCGTGGCGTCTGGAGACACGACCAGCCGGCCTCCGTCCTCGTGGGAGGGCACCGAAAACACCAGGGTGCCCGTGCGCGCGGTCTCCCCGGGCGCAGACGGAGCGCGCCCCAGGCGGAGGATCTCCTCGCGGCTGAACCCGTGCATGGGGAACCGCTCGCGGCCCTTCTCGAAGGCCACGAGCGCGTAGTCGTGCCAGCCGAGCACCATGAGGTGGCCCACGAGGCGCTTGTAGACCAGCTCGTGGAGCATGGCATCGCCGATCTCGTCCTCGCGCTCCAGGGCCATGGCGAGGTACTCCACGTAGGTGTGCTCGGGGTGCTCCAGCTCGGCCTGGCTCATGAGCACGGCGTAGCGGGCCAGCACGAGCGCCGGCTCGCCGCCCGCGGCCTCCCACTCTCGCTGGTTGCGCAGCAGCGCGTCCATCTCGCCGCGGTAGGCGAATGCCTCGGCGCGGGCGTGGTACCACGAGTTCCGCGAGACGTCGTCGACGGACGGACCGTCCTCGCCCAGCACCCTCAGGGCTGCGTCCGGGTTGCTGCGGTGCAACCAGGTGTGGGCCAGCAAGGTGCGCAGTCCGAACTCGTTGGGGTATCCCGGGACGAGACGCGCCTCCATGTCGGCCAGCACGGCATCCTCGTCCTCGAGCTGGGATCGCAAGGTGAGCTCGAAGAACAGCAGCAGCCCTTCCGCGGGGTAGGCCTGGCTCGCGCGCCGCGCCAGGTCGGCGGCGGCGGCCGTGCGGCCGCGGTCGCGCCAGGTGCCGATCACGAGGACGACCAGATCCGGACCGGGCAACCAGTCGCCAACGTCGGGGTGGGTCAGGGCCTCGTCGAGCAAGGTGATGCACTCGGCGGCCCTGTCCCGGGCCACCAGCGCCATGCAGCGGCACTCCGCGGCGGCGCGGCCGTCCTCGTCCCCCACGTCCAGCTCCGCGGACGTTTCCAGCGTCCGATCCCAGTCCCCCTGGGTGGCGGCCTCACAGGTCTCGAGGGCGGCGAGTCGTCCGCGCACGTCGCGCACGGCCCGCAGCGCGAACACCGCGGCCACGGCGCAAAGCACCACCAGGAGGGCCACGCGCCAGCCGCGACCCTTCACCGCTTCACCCCCTCGACGTCCGCCGCGAAGCGGACGATGGGGCCGTCGCGCCACACCTCCAGCTGGAGCCGATCAGCGGGGTAGGGGACCGCTTGCCCGGCGTCAGTGTCCTCCTCCTCGGTCTGCGATTCGTGGTGCCGCATGCGGCTGACCAGCCGCCGGTCGGCCTCGGCGAAGCGGTCCAGATACACGACGGCACCGTCACGGCTCTCGCTCCAGCGTTCCCCCTCGCTCGCCAGGGCGAGGTCCAGTCCCTGTGCATTCCAGGCGAGGACGATCGCCTCCTCGCTGACCACGTAGCACGGGGCGAGCTCGGGCAGCACGTTCAGGTCCACCAGGCACGCGCCGTCGTATCCGGTCGCCGTGTGATCGGCGCGGTGGATCGGCCACTCGGCGAGCAGCTCGTCGACGAACGTGCCCATACCCTCGGCGGCCGCGCCGCGGTGCTGGACCCCCAGCGCGAGGACCAACGGCATCATCTGCTGGCCGGGATCCGGGGTGTAGACGGCCGCCTCCCAGGTCCCGTCGAGCACCGCCCCCTCGAAGATCTTGCTGCGCAGCTTGACCATGCGATCCAGCTCGGCGCCCCGGGACACGATGGAGGCCAGGTCGATTCCCTCGCGTGTGCGCAGGCGCGCCTGGAACAGCGCGCCGTCCGCGGCGAGCAGCCCCGGACCGGCGGGCTCATCGGCGGGGTCGATCAGGGACCAGGCGCCGTCGGGGAGCTCGCCCTGGACCTCGCCCTCGATCCTGAGGTCTCCGTCGTCGTGGCGGTAGAGCCGCGCCGAGACGCGGCCGAGGACGTCACTGCTGTGCGTCATCGCCACGGCGGCGTCACCGCGCCACGCCTCCAGGGGAGCCAGCGTCATGTCGGCGGCGTTGCACGCGACCGAGGCCGGCAGCGTGGCGACGTCCGTGCCGTGGGCGGAGAAACCGCCGTCACACGATCCGATCGCCTGTTGTGCCTGCCCTGCCCATCGAGCCGCGGGGGAGTGCGGGAACGCACCGGCCACGGCCAGTGCGGCGCTCACCACCGCCGGATCCCCCACCAGGGCGGTGCCGTCAGGCACGGACGCGAGGGGGTCCTCCGGGGTGCGGGAACAGCCCGTCGTCCACAGGAGCGTCAGCGTGAAAAAAAGAAGGAGAGAAGAGACCGGAGAAAACGGATGGTGCGAGGAGGGGGAATCGAACCCCCACGGGCAACTTGCCCACAAGCCCCTCAAACTTGCGCGTCTACCAATTCCGCCATCCTCGCCCAAAGATCCGTCCGGTCGAAAATCCGAACCACAGGAAGATAATCCAGCTCTCATGGGCTGGCAACCCATTATCTGACTACTGCGCTTCACCCTCTGAAGCCGGTTCGGCGGGCTCCTCCGCGGGAGCCGCCTCGGCCTCCTCCGCGGCTTCCTCCGCCACCTCTTCCGAGGTCTCCTCAGCGGCAGCTTCCTCGACGGGGGCCTCCTCGTCCTCGGCGCCGGCGCCCTCTTCCTCCTCGGCGTTTTGTTTCTCCACGTCGAAGATGTCGGAGTCCAGTCCACCTCCGCCAGCCTGCTCGCGGGCGCTGTGCCACGCCAGACCCAGGGAGGTGAGCATGAACATCACCGCCGTGACCGTGGTCACCTTGTGCAGGATCGTCACGGCGCCGGTGGCGCCGAACACCGTCTGGCTGGCGCCGCCGAAGGCCGCGCCCATGTCGGCGCCCTTGCCCGTCTGCAGCAGCACCACCACGATGAGGAACAGACACAGCACCACGTGGATGCTCGTGATGAAGATCGCCATGGTCTAACCCATCCTTCCGAACCGAACGATACGCTCGAACGAATCCGCCTTGAGGCTCGCGCCGCCCACCAGGGCGCCGTCGATGTCTGTCTGACCCATCAGCTCGGCGACGTTGTCCGGCTTGACGCTCCCTCCGTACAGGATGCGCAGGCCGTCTGCAACCCCTGAACCGGCCAGATCGGCGAGGCGGGCGCGAATCCAGCCGTGCACCTCCTGCGCCTGGGCAGGGGTGGCGGTGAGGCCGGTGCCGATGGCCCACACGGGCTCGTACGCGACGATAAGCTGGCCGATGGCCTCGGCGTCGAGGCCATCGAGGGCGCCGTCGACCTGCCCGAGCACCACGCTCCGGGTCGATCCCGACTCGCGCTCTGCCAGCGTCTCACCCACGCAGACGATGGGCGTCAGGCCCGCGGCCAGCGCCGCGATCACCTTGCGGTTGACGCCGGCGTCGGTCTCGCCGAACAGGGCGCGCCGCTCCGAGTGGCCGATGATGACGTGGGTGCACCCCGCGTCCCGGGCCATCTGCGCGCTCACCTCACCGGTGAACGCACCCTGCGGCTCCCAGTGGATGTTCTGCGCGGCCAGCGCGACGGGGGAACCGGCGATGGCCTCGCGGACCGGGATCAGCGAGGTGAACGCGGGGGAGATGACGACCTCGACCTCCACGCCCGACGCCAGCCGCTCGACGAGCTCGCGCGCCAACACCACCGCCTCGCCCGAGGTGCAGTGCATCTTCCAGTTTCCGGCCATGACCGGTGTACGCATGGTTCAGCTCCTCTCCAGGGCGGCGAGGCCGGGCAGCTCGGTTCCGCTGAGGAACGCCAGCGACGCGCCGCCGCCGGTGGACGCGTGGCCCACCTGATCGATCATGCCCAGCTGGCTCAACGCGGCGACGCTGTCGCCGCCGCCAACAACGCTGTACGACGGGCTCCCGGCGACGGCCTGGGCCACGCCGCGGGTGCCTGCGGCGAACTGGGGCACCTCGAAGATACCCATGGGGCCGTTCCAGAACACCGTCGCGGCGTTGGCGAGCACCCGCTCGAACGCCTCCACCGAGGCCGGGCCGATGTCCACGCCCATGGTGCCGTCGGGGATCTCGGTGACGATCTGGTGCTCGGCGCTGCCGTCGGGGCTCGTGGTGACCACGAAGTCCGTCGGCAGGTGCAGCTCCACGCCGCGGTCCGCCGCGCGCTCCATGATGCGCTTGGCCTGGAACAGCTTGTCCTTCTCCACCAGGCTGTCGCCCACCGGCAGCCCCTTGGCCGCCAGGAAGGTGAATGCCATGGCGCCGCCGACGATGAAGGCGTCCACCTTGCCGGTGAGGTTGGCGAAGACGCCGATCTTGTCGCTGACCTTGGCCCCGCCGAGGATGGCCACGAAGGGCCGCGGCGGGGACCCCAGCAGCTTGCCCAGCGCCTTGACCTCGTGCTGCACCAGCAGACCCATGCCGCAGTTCTCGAGCAGCGCGGGCACCCCCGCCGTGGAGGCGTGGGCCCGGTGCAGGGCGCCGAAGGCGTCGTTGACGTAGACGTCGCCGGCGGCGGCCAGGCGCTCGGCAAAGACCGGGTCGTTGCGCTTCTCGCCGGCGTGGAAGCGCAGGTTCTCCAGCAGGACGACCTCGCCCTCGCGGCGCTCGCCGACCACCTTGCGGACCACGGGCCCGATGCAGTCGTCGGTGAAGTGGACCTCGCCGTCGATGAGCTCGGCCAGGCGCTGGGCCACCGGCATCAGGCTGAAGCGGTCTTCGGGCTCGCCCTTGGGGCGACCCAGGTGGCTCATCACCACGACCTTGGCGTCGTGCTCGATGGCGTACTGGATGGTGGGGAGCGCGGCGCGGATGCGAGTGTCGTCGGTGATCTCGCCGTCGCGCAGGGGTACGTTGAAGTCCACACGAATGAGCACGCGCGCGCCCGCAAGGTCGAGATCCTCGATGGAGCGAATGGTCACCCGGTCTCTCCTGTTCTATAAGAGTGTCGCACCGGAAAGGACGCTAACCTAACGCCGGGCTCGAGGATGGTCAAGCGAATGTCCGGACCGCCCGAAACAAAGCCGCGTACCTGGATCCTGGACGGGGTGCGGGTCAACGCACGCGAGGTCGGATCCGCCGCTGGACCGGGGACGTCGGAGCTGGCCGCGCTGCTCGGCGTGGAGCCGGCGCAGGTGCTCGACGCGTGCGTGGTCCGCCGCAGCCTCGACGCCCGCGCGCGACCCCCGGTGTTCGTGCTGCGGATGCGCGTCGAGCTCGATGGAGCGCCCGCCGCGGAGGGGCCGGCGAAGGTGTCCCCCGACGAGTCCTCACCGGAGACGCCGGTGGCACGGCCGTCGGTGACCGCGCGGCGCCGACCCGTCGTGATCGGCGCCGGCCCTGCGGGCCTGTTCGCTGCGCTGGAGCTGGCCCGATCGGGGGTGCCGCCGTGCGTGCTGGAGCGCGGCGAGTCGGTCCGCCGTCGCCAGCGCAGCGTCGCCCGGTTCCGCCGCGACGGTGACCTGGATCCCCAGAGCAACATGGTGTTCGGCGAGGGCGGCGCCGGCGCCTTCTCCGACGGCAAGATCTACACACGCGCGCGCTCGCCCCACGCCCGCGCGGTGCTCCGCGACCTGGTGGACCTCGGCGCCGATCCGGCGATCCTCGAGGACGCGCGCCCTCACCTCGGTACCGACGTACTGGCCAGGCTGCTGCCGCGCCTGCGAGAGCGGTTGACGGAGCTGGGGTGCGAGATCCGCTTCGGCGCGGCCGTCGTCCGGCTGGAGGTGCAGTCGAACCGTCTGCGCGCGCTGGAGCTGGCCGACGGCGAGCGCGTCCGGACCGACGCCGCGGTGCTCGCCGTGGGGCACCACGCCCGGGACACGCTGCAGGTGTTGCACGACGCGGGCGTCCCCCTCGAGGCCCGCCCCACGGCGGTGGGCGTGCGCATCGAACACCGGCAGCGGGACGTGGACCGCTGGATGTACGGCGGCCCGCCCAGCGGCGACCTGCCCCCCGCGTCGTACCGCGTGGTGATGCGCCCCTCTGCGCGCCGATCCCGCCCCGTGTACAGCTTCTGCATGTGCCCCGGCGGCGTCGTGGTGGCCGCCCCCCAGCGCGACGGGCTGGTGGTGACCAACGGCATGAGCGGCAGCCGCCGCTCGGGCAAGTTCGCCAACTCGGGGCTGGTGGTGCCCCTCGAGATCGAGGACTACGGCGCGGGGGATCCCCTCGCCGGGGTGAGGTTCCTCGACGATCTCGAGGCGCGCTGCCACGACGCTGCGGGCGGTGGTTTTGTGGCCCCTGCCCAGCGGGCCGACGACTTCGTGGCCCGGCGACCCGGCGAGGGGGAGCTCCGCGCGACCTACCGCCCGGGGATCGCTCCCGTGGAGCTGGACACCGTCCTCCCGGCCCCCGTGGCCACCTCACTGCGCTCGGCGCTTCAGGACCTCGACCGCCGCTGGCGCGGCTTCGCGGGCGAGGACGCGGTGCTCGTGGCCGTGGAATCCCGGACCAGCTCGCCCGTTCGCCTCTCGCGCGGCGAGGACGGGCAGTCAGTCGGAGTCGAGGGAGTCTTCCCGGCGGGGGAGGGGGCCGGCTTCGCCGGTGGCATACTGAGCTCCGCCTCCGACGGCGTGGTAGCAGCCCGATGCCTCGCCAGCCACCTCGGCCGGGCTTGATCCGGTCCGCGTGGCCGACCGCCGCAGGTTGTCGAGCACTCGCCCGATGGCCAGGCCCAGCGCCCTCACCTCCTCGTCCAGCTCGCCCGTCGCCGTGGAGGAGTGATCGCACACCGCGCCGTGCAGCTGTAGCGCCTGCTCGAGGTGGTGGCGGCCGCCGTCGACCCAGCCGTCCACGAGAAATCCCCGCGCCAGGGCGCGGTGCAACCGGATGCGGCGGAACATGGAGTTCAGGCGCGCGTGGGGGTGGGCGCCGGGGCCGTCGTGGATCTGCTCGATGAACAGCGCCTTGTGCAGCTCGGGCATCGCCTGGGGGTGCTCCATGCGCAGCAGCACCTCACCCAGCAGGGTGCGCCCCTCGTTGTTGGAGGGATCGTAGGTCACGGCCTGCCGGAGGCTGACCATGGCCTTGTGCAGCTCGCCGCGCGGCGCGGCCTCGGTGGCCCGCTCCAGGGCACGCACCGAACGCCGCACGGCCAGGTCCAGGAAGCCCACCGGGTCCTCGGGGTCCGGTTGCCATCCCAGCTCCTCCCAGGCCGTGGCCACCTCACCGGGGCGCATGCCGACACACTCCCCTTCGGGGGGCACGTACACGCCCTCCTCGTCGGCCCAGGCCGCCATGGCCAGGTCCATGGACCGCAGGTGTTCACCCATCAGGTGGCACGCGATCAGGGCGCCGCGCGGTTCTTCTCGCCGCATGGCGTGGAGCAGGCGGTTGTGCTCTCGGAGGATCTTCTGGGTGAGGCGAGGGACCACCGGGGGCGGGGTCACCCCATAGCGGGCGCGGTTGAGCCGGATGCGCAGGTC
This sequence comes from uncultured Rickettsiales bacterium, assembly GCA_964558555.1. Lineage (GTDB taxonomy): Bacteria > Myxococcota_A > UBA796 > UBA9615 > CAYRNR01 > CAYRNR01. The sequence goes on from CAZLEO010000253.1 coordinate 8,825, forward strand.
CTCGTCCACGAACGCCTCGTGGGTGTCGTGGCCCGCCTGCGCTTCGAGCAACCTCGAGATGGTCTCCCGCGCCTCCACGGCCGCGCGGAGTTCGCCTGCACCCCAGTACACCGACAGCATGAACAGCGAACGCGCCAGCGCCACCGCCCGCGCCCCGGGCTCCTCAGGCACCTCCACCACCACGGCCAGCTCCGTCACCGACGTGTCGGCACGCCCGTCGTCGCCCGGTGCCGCGTCGTCCTCCACCTCGCGGGCGAACAGATAAGGGCCGCGGTACTGGAACCGCAGGTTGCGCAGGTAGTCCTCGCCGTCGTGTGGCGTGAACCGCCGACCCCGATCGCCCACGATCACGCCCCCCGTGGCCTGCACGAGGTGGTTCCACAGCACGGCGTTGTCGCACGTCACCACCTGCCCGTCGTAGCGGAACACCGCCACGGTGCGCTCGGCGCCGTCTTCCTTCAGCTCGCGGATCTCCACACGCATCGAGGTCATCCTAGCGCAATCGGGGGTGTCGTCGAACCGGAGTTCGGTTGCCGGTCGGGGGGCGGGTGTGGTAGAGGTGTGCGCCGGTTCGGAGGAACGCCATGAAGCGCCAGATCAGTCGAAGCAAGGTCAGAGCCACTGTGCGGAAGAACAAGTCCGCCCGTCACCGCGCCAAGCTCAAGCGCAAGAATCTCAAGCGTCGGATGAGGGTGAAGGGTCTGCGATAGTCCCTAGAGGTCGATGACCTGAGGGCGGTTGCCCTTGCCCTTGATCCGGATCTCCAGCTTCTGCTTCTTCTGCGAGTCACGACCGGGGCAGTCCGTGTCGTTCATGCGGAAGTCCACTCGCGACGTCCATTCATCGATGGGACCGCCGTCGGTGATCTCCCACGTGCCGCCCTCGACGCAGTCGAACGGCTCCTTGGCCAGCTTCAGCTCTGCGTCGGCGCTCCAGGTGCCGTCCGCCTCGAAGTCCAGCGTCTGGTAGGTCAGCGAACCCCCACCGCTGATGGCCACGGCATAGTTGACGAACTCGGCGGCGGCGAGGTTGGCCGCGAACTTCTCGGCCGGCGACTTCTGGCCGCCCGACGTGGTCGGCTCCGACTGCTCCTTGCAGGCGGCGAACAGCAGGGTCGCGGCCGTGACGGCCACCAGCAGGAAAACGCCTCTCTTGGTCATCGGAGATCCTCCTTGGAGATGGGTTCCGCGAAGCTACCCGGCGGCGAGAGCCCGAGTCAAGGAAACCCTACCTGTGGATAAGTCGAGAATGCGCGGAACGGTGGGAAAGGAGAACGTGTGGAACCACGGGTACTTCGGGCGACGTGGTTTTTGGTGCGTTCAGTAAAAGATCAGTGAAGCCAAGAGCTTGAGTGGCTCGCGCCCGATCTGGTGGTCCGGCGTATTTTTACCACCGACTTATCCACAGGCTGTGGAAGAAGCGGAAAAACCCAGCGTTGCCCGTCACCTACGCCCGGTCTGCTCCTCCACGACGTAGATCGGCCGGCGCTTCACCTCCTCGTGGATGGTCGCGACGTACTCGCCCACCACCCCGAGGGACAGCAAGATCAGCCCGCCGGTGAGGAACACCGATCCGATCACCAGGACGTGGCCGTGGACCGGGCCTCCCTGCAGCGCCGCGAGGGCGGCGAGGAGCCCGATCAGGCCCGCCGCGGCCAGCAGCACCACCCCCAACAGCACGGGTAGCAGCAGCGGCGTGGACGAGTAGGACGTCAGCCCCCGCACGGCCAGCTTGCACAGGGCCAGGACCGACCAGCGGGAGCGGCGGCCGCGGACCGTGCGCACGCGGAAGTCCACGTGGTCCCGTCTGAAGCCGATCCACTCCGCGGACACGCGGAAGAAGCGGTTCCGCTCGCGGATTCGATCCTGGTAGACACCCACGACCCGGCGGTCGAGGAGCTTGAAGTCGGACGAGCCCCGCACGGAGATCCCGCTGAACATGCGGCTCAGGCCGTAGAACAGGGACGCGCCGGCCCGCCGCAGGGGCGTGTTGTCCTCCTCGCGCTTGCGGCCGTGCACGATACGAGCGCCGCCCTCCCAGCGTTGGATCATCTCCACGATGACCGCGGGGGGGTGCTGCCCGTCGGCGTCCATGACGACCACGGCATCGGCGTCGCTGCGATCCAGGCCGGCGGCGATGGCCGACTCCTTGCCGAAGCGGCGGCTCAGGTGGAGCCCCCGCACGGCCTCGTCCTCCTCGGCGAGCGCGACGATCCGCTCCCAGGTGCCGTCCGTGGACCCGTCGTCCACGAGCACCACCTCGAACTCGTGTCCGGTGGGATCCAGGTGGGTGTGGATCTCCTCCACCAGGGGGCCGACGAGGGCCTCCTCGTTGAACGCCGGGACGACGATGGAGATCCTCGGCATGTCGCTCCTCCCGGCGTCGAGTAGATCGGAACGTATCCTAGCAGCATACTTGGAGGCCGTGATCGATCCCTCCCAGGCGAAGACCGTGCCCGGCGAAACCCGCGCCCTCCGGCCGTGGATGGCGCCGCTTCTTCTCGTGCTGGCCCTCGTCGTGGCCCTTGGACCCTCGCTGCAGGGCGAGTTCATCTGGGACGACGAGCACCAGATCGTGGACGCACCGCAGATCCGCTCGATCGCCCACATCCCCACCTACTTCCGCGCCACCGTGCACGAGGGCGTGGGCGCCGAGTACGTCTCCAGCAGCGCGCCACGCGGGATGGAGCTGTACCGCCCGCTGTTCGTGACCTTGCTCGCCGTCGAGTACGCCCTCGCGGGCGGCGCCGATCCCCTGATGTTCCGCGCGCTGGCCCTGCTGCTGCACGCGCTCGCCGTGCTGCTGGTGTGGGCCGTGGCCCGCCGCTGGCTGGGCTCGGAGCCCGGCGCCTTCGCGGCGGCGTGGCTGTTCGCGTTCCACCCGGTGACCGCCGAGGCCTACCTCTTCGTCTCGGCCCAGTGCGACGTCCAGGCCGTGATCGGCCTGCTCGCCGCCGTGCTGATCCTCGAATACGCGCGCGGGAGTGCCGCGATCCGATGGGCGGGGGCTGCGGCCGCCGCGCTGCTGTTGCTCGCCGGTCTCCTGTCCAAGGAGACGATGCTGCTCGCGCTCCCCCCCGTGTGCCTGTGGATGTGGCTCGGTCGCGGCGTCCCGTGGCGCTCGATGATCCCCCTCGCGGCGTCGGCGATCCTCTTCCTGGCGCTGCGGTCCTCGGCGCTGGGCGGCCTGTCCGCGGGCGGTGGGGACGCGGACCAGCGGCTCCTCGCCCTGTCCCACCTGCCCGTGCTCCTCGCGGACGGCCTGCGCGCGCTGCTGAGCATGCACCCCGTGGGCTACCGCGAGCTCGCCCTGGAGTACGTCCGCCTGGGCTGGCCGTGGGCGATGGGCAGCGTCCTCCTCCTCGCGGCCGCGGGCGCCACGGCCTGGCTCACCCGCCGGACCGCACCCGTGGTGGGCCTGGCGCTGGGCGTGTTCACCCTCGTCGTGGCGCCGGTGGCCCTGGTCAGCACGATCCCCAGCTGGGGTGGCTTCGGTCGTTATCTCTACCTGCCCTGGGCCTTCGGCTGCATGGCCCTCGCCCAGGCCGCCTCGGCCGTGTACGTCAAGGGATCGGCGCGACGGGCCGGGCGGATCGGCGCGGTGGCGCTGGGTGCCCTGTTCCTCCTCTGGCAGGGCTGGGGCGTCCTGCGCGCGACGGCTGCCTACACGACCCCCGCGGGTCTGACCCGCTCCGCGTTGCTCGCCGCGCCCGCCGCCGGGACCGGATACGTGCTGCAGGGCAACGACTGCTTCTGGGCGGAGGACCTGCCGTGCGCCGCGGACAGCTACGGCCGGGCCGTGGCCCTCAACCCCGAGCTGCACTACGTCCGCCAGAACCTCGCCATGGCTTTGATCTACTCGGGTCGCGCGCAGGAAGGGCTCGACGTGGTGCTGCAGCTCGAGGCCGAGGAGGGGAGGGGACCGCGGAGCTCCTTTGCGGTGGCCCTGGCCCTCGCCCAGCTCGGCCGCGCCGACGAGGCACAGCAGCGGCTGCAGTGGGCCCTGCAGCGCGCACCCGACGATCCGGATCTGCTCTGGCTGCGCGGCAGGCTCGTCCAGGCCCCCGAACCCGCCGATCCCCCGGAGCCCCCTTGATCCGCGCCATCGCCTTCGACCTGGACGACACCCTCCTCGACACCACGGGATGCCTGGCCCCGGCGGCCAACCGCGAGGCCGCCCGCGCCCTGGTGGACGCCGGCCTCGATGTCCCCCTCGACGTCGTCGAGCGCCGTCGGTGGCGCATCTCCCGGCGCACCCCCGCCGGTGAGGTGGACGAAATCTTGTGTCGCCAGCTCGGCGACCCCCGACCTGCCGTCGCCGCCGCCGGCCGGCGCGCGTTCTTCCAGCGCGGGTCGCGACTCCGCCGTCGGTCGCTCCAGCTGTTCCCCGGCGTCCGCGCGCTGCTCGCGCGCCTCACGCGCGAACATCGGATCTTCCTGGTCACCTGGGGAGACCCCGCCACCCAGCGGACCAAGATACGACTGCTCCGGCTCGGTCCCAGCTTCCGCGACGTCGTCGTCGTCGACCGGCGCGAGCGTCTGGACAAGACCCGCGCCCTCGAGGGACTCCTCCTCCGACATCACATCCCCGCCGCGGAGCTCCTGGTCGTCGGCGACGGCTGGTCCCAGGAGATCGCCGCGGGATCGCGGCTCGGCGCCCCCACGTGCTGGATATCCAACGGTCGTCCCATCCCCCGTTGGCCCCCCCTCCGACCCCACGCCGTCGTCCCCTCCGTGGCCCATCTTCCGCGCGTCCTCACCCGCCTCGATCGCACCCCCCCCTTGACACCTCCGTAAACCCTTCTATAATCCCGCTCGCTTCGCGGGAATAGCTCAGCGGTAGAGCACTGCCTTGCCAAGGCAGGGGTCGCGGGTTCAAATCCCGTTTCCCGC
>CAZLEO010000254.1:0-13698 GCA_964558555.1 uncultured Rickettsiales bacterium
GCGGCGCTGAACCTCAACGACGCCGATCTGGACGGCTGGGACACGTGCGAGGGCGACTGCGACGACTACGACCCCTGGTACAACCTCGACGACCTCGACGGGGACGGGTTCGACACCTGCGAGGACGACTGCAACGACCAGGACGCCTGGTACGACCCCCCCGACGACGACGGTGACCTTTCCGATACCTGCGACGTCGACTGCGACGACGACGACGCCGACGCCTACCCCGGGGCCTACGAGGTGCCCTACGACGGTGTGGATCAGGACTGCGATGGCCTCGACATCACCGACTACGACGGCGACGGCCACGGACCTTTCGTGCTCGGCGGCGACGACTGCGACGACACCGATGCGATGATCCACCCGGGCGCGGTCGATATCGATAACTGGGTCGACGACAACTGCGAGGGCGTTATCGACGAGCTGACCGACAACCACGACGACGACGGCGACGGCTACGCCGAGAACGGCGGCGACTGCGACGACACCCTGGCCACGGTGTACGTGGGTGCCGAGGAGCTCCCCGACGGCCTGGACAACGACTGCGACGGCACGACAGACGAAGGCACCGATCTCGCCGACCACGACGGCGACGGCTACTCCCCCCTCGCAGGAGACTGCAACGACGAGAATCCCGGCGTGAATCCCGGCGCGGCCGAGGTCCCCGACGGTCTGGACAACGACTGCAACGGCTTCATCGACGAGGGCACCGATCTCGACGACCGCGACGGCGACGGCTACGCCCCCATCGGAGGTGACTGCAACGACCTCGAGCCCACGGTGTATCCCGGCGCCGAGGAACTCCCCGACGGCCTGGACAACGACTGCAACGGCATCGTCGACGAGGACACGGTGGTGTCCGACGACGACGGCGACGGGTACTCCGAGACCGACGGCGACTGCAACGACGCCGATCCGTTCGCTTCACCCGGCAACAACGAGCTCGACGACGGCGTGGACAACGACTGTGACGGGTTCGTGGACGAGGGCTTCGGCGGCGCCGTGGACGAGGACGGCGACGGGTATTCCCCGGACGCCGGCGACTGCGACGACCTCGACGAGACCGTGTACCCCGGCGCTCCAGAACTCGCCGACGAAGTGGACAACGACTGCGATCTCGAGATCGACGAGGACACCGACGACGACGACGACGACGGTGACGGCTACTCCGAGGCCGCCGGCGACTGCAACGACGCCGACGACACCATGAATCCCGGTGCCGACGAGGTCTCGGACGGCCTGGACAACGACTGCAACGGGCTCGTCGACGAGGGCACCGAGTTCTACGACGACGATGGGGACGGCTACTCCGAGGCCCAGGGCGACTGCGACGACGTCGATCCTGGTGTCGCGCCCGGCACCTCCGAGATCGAGGACGGCCTCGACAACGACTGCGACGGGCTCGTCGACGAGGGCACCGACGCGTACGACGACGACGGCGACGGCTACTCCGAGGACGATGGGGACTGCGCCGACCTCAACCCCTATGTCTCCCCCGATCGCCCCGAGCTCTGCGACGGCGCGCTGGACGACAACTGCAACGGCACCGTGGACGAGGACTGCGACGAGGATGAGGGCGGCGACCCCGCCGAAGGCGGCTGCGAGTGTCACGCTGCCTCACCCGCGGCCGACGCCGGAGCGCTCGCGCTGGGCATGCTCGCCCTGCTCGCGTTCACCCGTCGCACGCGCCGCGGCTGACGCTACCGCCACATCGAGATCCTCGACGAGGACGCCCAGATCGAGCCGCCCATACGCCAGTCTCTGCTTGGGATACGATCGCGACGTGTCCATTCGATCCAGACGACCCGCGGCGATCGTTTTGACCGCGGCGGCATGGTTGGCCCTGGCTGGCTGCCGGGAGGTGGAGCGCCGGTCCAAGCAATGGGTGGACGTCGCCGTGATCGAGGCCCACCAGTACGGGGAGGATCTCCACGAGGTGCGCGGCTGCGCCGTGGCGTCGGACGGCGATCTGCGGTGCTTCGGCTGCGAGGGCCAGCCCAATCAGCACTGGCTCGAGAGCACGCTGCCGTGCGTGCTGCCGCCGGGAACCTTCGTGGACGTGGACGTCCGCGGCTCGATCACCTGCGGCGTGCGGGACGATGGCGAGGTGGTGTGCTGGGGGTGCGAGTGGATCTCCGAGGCCAAACAGTGCTCCACGCCGGACTCGCTCCTGACCAGCGTGGAGATTGGCGTGTCCCACAACTGCGGGCTGGATCCAGACGGCAACGCGGTGTGCTGGGGGACCGTGGACGGGTACGTCCCGGGTGACGTCCCCGGCCCGGGGTGCGGCATCCGCGAAGGCCCGTTCGTCCAGGTCGTCCCTGTCCGGAGCGCCTCGTGCGGCCTGGATCCCGAGGGCGAGATAAGTTGCTGGGGGTACTACGACGGACCTGTGCTGCCGACCGGGCAGGGCTTCACCTCCTTTCACATGACGCGTAACCGCGGCTGCGGTGTGACCGCGGCCGGCGAGCTGGTGTGCTGGGGGTGGGAGTACGAGGTGCCCCAGGGGCGGTTCGTGCAGGTGTCGATGGCCGGCGAGGCAGGCTGCGCCCTGGTCGAGGACGGCGCGGCGCACTGCTGGGGAGACGCCACCCTGGCGGACGAGGCCCCGTCCGCGGGCGCGTTCGTGAAGGTGGACGTGTCGGGGACCACCGCGTGCGCCGTGGGCACGGCAGGGGAGGTGACCTGCTGGGGCGCGACCAACGACGCCCTCGAGGATGGGCCCGAGCCGGAGCTGCGCTGCCGATGATCCGTCTGACCTGGCTGGGCTGGTTGCCGCTGCTCGTGGCCGCGTGCTCACCCACGGGGTGGGACGCGGAGGTCTGCGCCGGGGACGACCTCGAGCTGATCGACCGCGCCATCGGGGAGAGCTACGCGATCGAGTCGTACATGGACGACCTGCTCGCCCACCGCTTCGACGACTCGTACCCGAGCTACGGCCAGATCATCGAGCAGCTGGTGGACTACCGGTCCCGGGAGGCCATCCACTGCGGCGCGTACAGCAACGAGGAGCAGCGAAGCCCCAGCGCCGAGAACCAGGGGGAGATCCTCGTGATCGCCACGAACAACATCTACTGGACCGACGCGCTGGCGGACTGGGAGGCGGGCCAGGAGTATGGCCGCCTCGGAACGCAGGGGGTGGAGGAGGCCGTGGCTGTGCTCAGCGAGTACGAGTACTACGACCTCACCGACCAGGCCCGGGCCTACCTCACCGCGCCGGCGATACCCCTGCGGTTCCTGTCCCATGAAGCGGCCCACGCATCGATCCGCGACTGCTGCCACCACACCCGCGACACGTCCATGGCCCAGCGGGGCGGCTGCGACTTCGTCGACACCGTGGGGTGGCTGGCGATGCGGGGGTTGCTGTGGGAGCGGTGGATACCCGAGAAGCAGTGGCTCGACCAGCTCTTCCTCGACCGGTGATCGCGGCTCAGCGTTCCAGCGAGTCCAGCCTGACCGCGTAGACAGCCCCGCCCTGGAAGTAGGTGAGGGAACGGGTCGGCGCTCCCACGAGCAGGTGGGTGCCGTCCGCCTCCACGACGCTGTGGCCGACGTACGAGTACTCCTGGTCGAGCAGCGTGGCCGACGCTTCGTCGAAGCTCACCGCCCCCTCGACGTCGCCGTCGAACAACCGCACGATCCCACCGCCGCCCTCGTAGGAATCGCGCGGTGTACCCAGGGCGATCTCGGCCCGCCCGTCGCCGTCGAGATCCCGCACCAGCGCCAGGCTCACCCGGTCGAAGCTCACAGACGTGGGCTCGTCCGGGGCAATCCAGGCGTCCGCGTCTGCGAGATCGATCGCCCCGGAGAAGGGGCCGCGCACCACGAAGGCCCCCTCCGTGTCGTCCCCGACGTGCCCGAAGAGTTCGGTCGCCAGCACCAGGTCCTCGTGGCCGTCACCGTCGAGATCCTCGCCACCGGCGAGCACGAGCGCCGTGATGCGGTCGCTGCCCGGTGCGACGAACGAGGCCTCTGTCACGGTGAGGTCGACGTCGCCGCTCAGGGGGCCCATCACCAGATGAGCCCTGGCAGCCACACCCTCGTCGCAGGAGCTGCCCACGACCACGTCGGCGATGCCGTCGTCGTTCACGTCCCCGGCCCCGTCCACGGACCAGCCCGCTGCGCACCCCTCGACGACCCCGTAGATCACCGCGGCCGCGTCCGCCAGACTCCCGGCCTCGATCACCGGCCCGGGCCAGACGTGGACGCCGCCCCCGTCACCCAGCCGCAGCGCGCCCACGACCAGGTCGTCCTCGCCGTCGCCGTCCACGTCTCCCGGCGCGGCCAGGGACGTTCCTGCGCCGCTGTCCGGTTCCCCTTCGGTGAGCGCGAACCCCGCGTCCTCGATCGCCAGGTTGCCCTCGGGCATCGACAGGAACACCTGCACGAAGCTCGTGGGATCGGCGAGCCCGAATCCGGGTACACCCACGGCGAAGTCGTCGAGCCCGTCCCCGTCCTGGTCGTCCAGGGCGGCGTAGGCCCAGCCCACGTAGGCGCCGCTGTCCTCGCTGCTCAGGTGGGCCTGGGCGTCGGCGATCGACACCTCGCCCTCGATGGGCCCGAGCACGAGGGCGGTCGCGTTGCCGGGGGTGTCCCAGGTCGTCACGAGCAGGTCCTCGTACCCGTCGCCGTTCACGTCGCCAGCCAGGCCGACGTGATCGCCGACGTACTGGCCTCCCGCCGCGCCCATCAGGATTCCGTCGGCCTCTCCGCCGTCGATCACCATGTCCTCGAGCGGGTCTCCGAGGTCCGTCCCCTCGGGCGTTCGGTCGCTGCGGTCGTCCGGGGTGAACTCCAGCTGTTCGCAACCCACGAGGATCAGAGTGAGACCCACTCCGATGCCGAGCATACGCCGCTGGTGACCGATGAGCGCCCCCATGGCTCCATGCTAGCAGGCGACCTCGACGGCAGTCCGGCGAGGTAGGATCGAAGGGTGACGAATCCCAGGCCGGTCTTGCTGATGCTCGTTGTCCTGTTGTCGACCGGCGCCTGCCGGGAGGTGGAGCGCCACGAGAAGCGGTGGACCGACGTTGCCGTGGATTCGGCCACCGGCTGGGGCGACGGGGTCTACGAGGTGCGCGCCTGTGCGCTGGCCGAGGACGGCGAGGTCCGCTGCTTCGGGTGCGAGTACTGGATCGGCAGCGACTGGCTGGACACAGCTGCGCCGTGCACTCCACCGCGGGGAGACTTCGTGGCCGTCGACGTCTTCGAGGGGCGCACCTGTGGCGTGCGGGAGGACGGGGAGGCGCTGTGCTGGGGGTTCGACGACTTCAGCGAGCTGGCGCCGCGGCTGTCTCCAGCCGACCGCCTGGTGAGCGTGGCCGCGGGACCCACCCACAACTGCGGCCTCGACGAGGGCGGCGACGTCGTGTGCTGGGGGTGTGACCCCACCTTCGATCCCGACGCGGACCTCGGGGCGGCTTGCGGGAGGCGCGAGGGCCGGTTCGTCCATGTGGTCCCGGTTCGGTCGGCGAGCTGCGCGCTGGACGAGCACGGGGAGATCACCTGCTGGGGCTACTACGGCGGCCCGGTACCCCTGTCGGGGATGGGCTTTACGAGCTTCGACATGGTCGTGGACCGAGGGTGCGGCGTGACCGACGGCGGGGTCCTCGCCTGCTGGGGGTGGGATGTGGCGACGCCCGCCGGCCGGTTCATCCACGTGGCGGTGAACGAGCGAGCAGGATGCGCCCTGAGCACCCACGGCAGCATCCGCTGCTGGGGCGAGGGTGAGATCGTCGACGAGGCGCCCCGCGGCGGGACGTACGAGACGCTGGACCTGTCCGACACCACGGCCTGCGCCGTCACCACAGCCGGGGGCGTGGTGTGCTGGGGAGTCACCAACCCGACCTTGCTCGAGGGACCCGAGCCGGAGGTGCGATGTCGCTGACGCGCCGGGTGAGCTGGATCGCGCTGCCCGCCATCTTCGTGGCGTGCTCCCCACCGGGCTGGGACGCCGAGGTGTGCGCCGGCACGAATCTCGAGCTGATCGACCAGGCCATCGCCGAGGCCTACACCATCGAGGCCTACATGGACGAGCAGCTCGACAGGAGGTTCGACTCCTCGTACCCCAGCTACGGCCAGATCCTCGAGACCCTGGTCGACTATCGGTCGCGGGACGCCATCTACTGCGGCACGCCGGCGTCGGACCAGATGGCGGCGCAGAACCACGGCGAGCTGTTCGTGGTCAAGAGTACCGGCCACCACTGGGTCGAATCGCTGGAGCTGTGGCAGCGCGGCGGGACCTACGCCGACCTCGACGTCTCCGAGATCGAGCAACGCGTCGAGCAATCGAGCGATTACGAGTTCTGGGACTTTCGGAGGGAAGCCGAGGCCCACGCGACCGCGCCGGCCTATCCCCTGCGGCTGCTGTCGCACGAGGCGGCACACTGGACCATCAAGGACTGCTGCGCCCATTCGCCGGGCGTGCCCATGACCGAGCGCGGCGGCTGCGACTTCGTGGACACGGTGGGGTGGCTCGCACCCTACGGCCTGCTGTGGGAGCGCTGGAGGCCCGAGCGGCTGTGGCTCGAGCAGCTCTACCTGGCCTCCCACTGAACGGGGCGGTTCAGAACGCCAGCGAATCGAGCCGGACGCTGTAGACGGTGCCGGCGCTGTTGTAGGGCGTCAACGAGTAGGGGGAGCTCACCAGCATGTGATCGTCGCCGAGGCCGGCCACGTCGAAGCCGAAGAAATACCCGGGCGCCTCGCTCACCCATGGGCCGGCTTCCTCGATGGCCCAGCTCCCCTCGAGGTCGCCCGGAATCACGTACGCCACGCCGTAGCCCTGATCCTCGAGCTGGAAGCGCGGCAGACCCACCGCCACCTCGCGCAGGCCGTCTCCGTCCTGGTCACCCACCAGATCCATCGAGATGACCTCATAGGTCGCGATCGCGTCGTGCCAGGTCACCACGTGCTCGTGTTCGGCCAGCAGGATCTCCCCGTCCAGGGGGCCTCGCAGGAAGTGGATGAACAGATCGTCGTCGGTTCCCCCGCCCCCGTGGGGGGCCTGCGCAGCGATCAGGTCCTCGCGACCGTCGCCGTCGAGGTCCTCGCCGCCAGCCAGCTCGATGTGCGACCACGACTCCTGCGGCACGCCCACGAGCGTGGCCTCGGCCGCCTGCACGTCCATCTCCCCCGACATCGGGCCCAGGACCAGGTAGGCGCGCGGGGCCACTCCCGCGAGGGCGTACTCTGCCACGACCACGTCCGACAGGCCGTCGTCGTCCACGTCCCCCGCGCCCAGGACCGCTGCGCCGAGGTTGCAGTCCTCGCCGGCGGCGGCGCGGCGGGCCGCGGCCAGGGCCAGCGAGCCGCCCGACGTCACGGGCCCCGGCCAGACGTACACCGCGCCGCGATCGCTGGTCTGCGAGGCGCCCACGAGCAGGTCGTCGGCGCCGTCGCCATCCACGTCCCCGGCCAGGGCCAGCGAAGTGCCTGCTCCGTCGCCGTACTCCTCCTCCTCGAGGCCGAAGCCCGTCTCCAGGATCGGCTGGATCCCTTCGGGCAGGCCGAGGAACACCCGGACGAATCCGTGCGGGTGGTCCATCCAGTACCCCGGCGAGCCCACGGCGAAGTCGTCCAGGTCGTCGCCGTCCTGATCGCCCAGCCCCAGCATGGACCACCCGCTCCACGCGTCCGGGGTGTTGTGGGTCAACTGGGCGTGGGCGGTGTCGATCTCCACGTGCTGCGCCAGCGGGCCCAGCAGCACGTGGACCGAACGCCCCGGGCTCTCGCAAGAGGTGACCAGGAGGTCGTCGTGCCCGTCGCCGTCGAGATCCCCGGCCACGACGACGTGCTCGCCAACCGTGTGGTAGGGCTGCGTACCGACGATGGCGGCGTCGGCCGTGGCGCCGTCGAGCTGCAGGGAATCCTGCGCCTCCCCCGGCCCGTCCCAATCCGGCACGCGGTCGCCGCGGTCGTCGGGGGTGAACACGAGTTGCTCGCAGCCGCCCATCGCCAGGGCGAGGAGCAGCCCGAGGGTGCCTGTGCAAAGCCCGTCGACCGTGGAACTCCCCATGGGAACAGCCTACCTCACGGCCCCGTCGTCAGCACGGCGGCTCGGAGTCGTCGTCCATCCATGATCCGGGACCTCCCGGGACGAGGATACCAGCGTGCTAGACTCCGCCCGTGATCAGATTCCACCGGTTCATCCTCTCCTTCATCATCGGATTCGGCCTCCTGCTCTGGATCGCCTGCGACGATGACCCCGACGACCCCGCCGACGACGACACCCACGCGGACGACGACGACAGCGCGGGCGACGACGACGACAGCGCGGACCTCGGCGCCGATCCCTCGGTCCCGGCCCAGCCCGGCGAGGCGCGCGCGGGCGTGGTGCGCGAGGGCGAGGACGGCGAGGCAGCCCTGTTCGGGGGGCTGACCGCCGAGGGGCGAGCCGGCGACGTCAAGGTCTACAACCACCTCGTGCAGTTCGTGGTGCAGGGGCCGTACACGAGCCACGGGTACATGGACGCTGGGGGCAACCTCATCGATCTGGATCTGGTGCGCCCAGAGGGCATGCTCGGCCGGGACACGGTGGAGGACCTGTTCCTGGCGTTCGACCTGGCGCGGCTGTTCCATGCGGACACCGTGGAGGTGATCGCGGACGGCTCGGACGGCGGCGCGGCCGTGGTGCGGGCCACGGGCACGGACGTGGCCTGGACCTGGTTCCAGGGCATGCTGGAGTTCGAGGAGCCCACCGTGGGGGACCTGGGGCTGGCGGTGGTGGTGGACTACGAGCTGGCGCCGGACAGCCCGACGTTGATGATCACCGCCACGCTCACCAACACGGGAGACGAGACCATCGAGACGTCGCCGCAGGCGGGGATCTTCGCGTCGGGCGAGGACCTGCTGCCGTGGGCGCCGGGGACCGGGCTGGACGGTCCTTCGGGGGACGAGCTCCCCTGCATGGCGTTCACGGGCAAGCAGGGCGAGGCCACGTACTCCCTGTGGCCCGACCAGGGCATGTTCGCGGCCGGCCCCATCACGGAGATGGCCGCTGAACTCGGGATCGTCCTGGCCGAGCACGGCCAGGTGGAGATCGCGCCGGAGGCGAGCGTCACGCTGATCAGCCACGTGTCCGTGGGACCTGACGCGGTCTCGGTGGAAGCCGAACGCCGTCGCGCGGCCGGCGAGGCGCTGGGTGCGGTCTCTGGCGAGGTCACCGACGCGGTGTCCGGTGAAGGGATCGCTGGCGTGCGGTTGCACTTCGTCGCCGACGGGTTGGTCGGGGGCTTCTCCACCACCGACGAGGACGGCGCCTACGGAGCCGAGCTCCCCGCGGGCGCCTGGACGGCCTATGCGGTCGCCCGCGCCGACGACGAACGCGTGCAGATGCCCACGGGCGCGGGGCGCTACGGCCCGTTCACCGCGGCCACGGTCAACGGCGCCCAGCTGGAGGTGCTGCGCGGCGACGTCGAGGGCGTGGCGCTGCCCTTTGCCGCGGGGCGTCCCGAGGTCGCCGCGGGCCCCTTCGACCTGGTGGGCGGCGGCGCTGCCGATGTGAACCTGCTGCTGGAGCCGCCCGGTGAGCTGCACGTGGAGGTGGTGGACACCGCCGGCGATCCGCTGCCCGCCGTGATCGAGATCCGCTGGGACGCCGTTCCCGAGTCCGCCGTCCCTGCCGAGCTACGCGACGCGCTGGGCGTGCCCACGAGCTCCCGCGCGGCCTGGGCCTGGACCGCCGACGGCGTGGCGGACGTGCCGCTGGTGCCGGGCACCGTATCCGTGGGCGCAGGCCACTCCTGGCGGTACGACTACGCCACCGTCGCGGACGTGGTGGTGACCTCGGGGCAGGCCGCCGACGTGCAGATCGTGCTGGAAGAGGTGGTGCCCCGCGAGGGCTGGTTGTCCATGGACTCCCACCTGCACGGCGCGCCCAGCTTCGACGGGGCCCTGCCCATGGAGCATCGGCTGATCACCTGCGCCTGCACCGGCGTGGAGATCCCGGTGACCACCGACCACGACGCCCTGGTGGAGTACCGCGAGCTGACCGAGGCGCTGGGTCTGGCCGACCGCGTCCACGTGGTGCCCGGGGTGGAGGTGACCACCCTGTTACGAGGACACTTCAACACCTTCCCCATGGATCCGAAGCCCCTCACCGAGGTCAACGGTGGCGCGCCGATCTGGTGGGTGGACCAGGGCACGACGTCGGAGCTGTTCGAGAAGATGCGCGAGGCCGCCGGTCCCGACGCCCTGCTGCAGGTGAACCACCCGCGGTCGCCGGGCATGTTCCACATGGCTGGCTTCGATCCCGAGACCGGCGAGCCCGACGACGAGGACTACTGGTCGTCGGACTTCGAGCTGTTCGAGCTGGTCAACGGCGGCGTGGACGACGTGGAGGACATCCGCGAGGACTGGTTCGCGTTCCTCGACCACGGCGTGATCCGCACACCCACCGGCGTATCCGACAGCCACTACCGCTTCATCCCCTGCGGCCTCGGTCGCACCGACGTGTACCTGGGCACAGACTCGCCCACTGGCGTGACCGACGGGCAGCTGACAGGGGCGCTGGAGAACGGTCACGTGGTCGTGGCCGTGGGCACGACCCTGCGCGCCACCGTGGACGGTTCGGCCCTGCCCGGGGACACGGTGGTCGGCTCGACGGCTGATCTGCAGGTCACCGTGGCGTCGCCGGAGTGGATCCAGCCGGGCACCCTGCGCGTGTACCGCAGCTCCGAGGTGGTGTTCGAGCAGGAGCTCGCCGGCCCGGCCGTGGACGGCGTGTGGTTCGACGACGTCATCGAGGTGGACAGCGACGTGGACGCCTGGTTCGTGGTGGAGGTGGACGGCGCCGCACCGCTGAACGACACCTGGCGCGGCGCCCGACCCTACGCGGCGACCAACGCGTTCTTCCTGGACGTGGATGGCGACGGGTGGACCGCGCCGCTGCAGTGATCCCGGCTACTCGACCTCGACCGCCGCGTCGTCCACGTACCACCCCTGGTCCGTGACGCCACGGTCCGAGCCGAACAGGAACCGCGCCCGGAACCCGTCGGTGCGGAACTCGTCGGCGATCTCCACGCGCACCTGGACCCAGTCGTCCCCCTCGATGACCGCGGACCAGCCCTCCAGCCCATTGATCGTCGGCGTGCCGCCGCATTCGTCGTAAGTGCCCTCGATGGTGCCGGTGTAGGCGGGATCCGGCGTGACGTCGGTCCAGGTGAGGCCCGCGTCCGCGGATATCTGGACGGCGCCGCCGTCGTAGTGGGCCTGGGTGCCCGCCTCGAAGCGGAACAGGTGCCAGAACGTCAGCGCGACGTCGTCGGGCTCGCCCGCGCACGCGGAGAGATCCAGAGTCGGCGAGACCAGCGCGCCAGCCTCGCAGTCGCCGTAGTCCCCGTCCAGGCGCGTGGTCCAGCAGGCGTCACCCGAGTGGCACGCCTGCTCGGCCGGGATGCCCAGCTCCCACGGATCGTCGAACCCGGCGTCGCTCTGCGAATGCGAGAATCCCTGGTCGCCGGACTCGAAGTCGTGGTCCACCGCGGCGTCTTCGCAGCCTGGCGCCGCGTCGTCGTCGTCGTCGGCCGCGTCGTCGTCGGCCGCGTCGTCGTCGTCGATCACGTCGTCGTCGTCGCCGATCACGTCGTCGTCGTCGCCTCCGCCGCCACAGTCGCACGGCCCCCAGCGGTCGCCCCCTTCCTCGCAGATCTGCGCGCCGGCGTCCGAGCCGTCGCACGTGCACAGCTGGGTTGCGCCCGGGTCGCACACGGGCTCGGCACAGCCCTGGACCAGCAGCGCCATGGCCAGAACCAGAATCAACGCGCACACATTCGAGACACACTCGCGCATGGAAACCTCCCATGGGCACGGTATCACGACACCCGCGCGTCGCAGGTGAGGCTTTTTTTGTCCCCTCCCGCACTGGATCAACGTCGTGCTAGTCGACGAACAGAGCCGCAGGAGGCCCGCCATGACCACCCGCCCCGAGGGCGCGCAAGACGATCCCATCTTCGAGACCATTCCTTCGCGCGAACCCAGCCGGACCACGGACACCCTGTGGTGGGCCGTGATCGGCGTGGGCGCCTGCGCTTCCGCCGTCGGGCTCGCCCTGATCCTGGTCAGCTGCAGTGGCTCGCTGACCGTGGGTGACGACGACGTGGGCGGGGACGACGACGCGGTGGGTGACGACGACGACGCAGTGGGTGACGACGACGACGCGGTGGGTGACGACGACGACACCTCCGGTCCACAGGACCTGGACGGTGACGGATACACCGAGGCTGACGGGGACTGTGATGACGGTGACGACACCATCCACCCCGGCGCCGAGGAGCTGTGTGACGAGGTGGACCACAACTGCGACGGCGACATCCATGGCGACAACGACGGGGACGGCTCCGACGTGTGCGACGACTGTGACGACGCCGACGACACGGTCCACCCCGGAGCCCTGGAGACGAACGGGGACGGCGTGGACTCCAACTGCGACGGACTCGACGACCTGGTGCCTGGCGAGAACTGCTACGGAGACGACAACACCATCTCCGTGCCGGGCTGGGTGGAGTTCACGATCAGCTGGAACGACGAGAGCAACGGCCCCGCCGGTGCCGACCACTACTTCGACGACGTGGAGTTCATCGGCGTGGCCGGGACCACCGTGCACATCGGCATGTGGGAGCGCGAGTGGGGGCTGGACGCCTACCTGTATCTGCTGGATCCCGCCTGCCAGATCGTGGCCGAGGACGACAATGGTGCGGATCCGCAGGACGACGACGCCTACCTGGAGTACGAGATCACGAGCCACGGCATCTATACCATCGTCGCCACGTCGGCGAATCCCTGGGAGGACGGCTCGTACGAGCTCGAGATCTGGTAGGCGTCACTCCACCTGAATGGAGTCACCAGCGAGCGCTGTGCCACACTGGCGGGATTGCAGGAGGGACCATGCCCGCACCGCTGGCCATCTGTCTGGAAGACCTGGGCGCTCGTGACCCTGCCCGCGGTGGCCCCCATCGAGCAACCCGTGGAGGCCACGCCCACGCCGGCCGAGCCCACGACGGCCCCGGCGATCGAGCCCATCGAGGTGCGCATGGAGCCCCCGGACATGGCCATGCCCGAGGAGCCGGACGCCGACGAGGCGGCTGGGCCTGAATCGGTCCCGGTCGATGAGGAGGGGGCCAGCGGGGAGTGAACCGCTACCGGGTCACTTCAGCTTGGAGCTGAACGATCGCCACAGGCGCTTGAGGCCGGACGAGTACTGCTTGCCGTACTCGTCGTCGTAGTGCTTCACCCACTTCTCGCTGATGTCCCACGCGGTCGCGTACTTGCGCACGATCTGCATCTCGATGCCCGTACGGTTCTGGTCGAGGTGTACCAGCTTGACCATCGACTCGATCATCCGCAGCCGGTCGCGCTTGGTGCGGGGCATGGGCGTGTCGTGGGGTTCGTGCACGCGCATCATCCCCTGGGGCACTGGCGGTGAGTTGAACGCCTCGAGCAGCTGACCGACGTACTCCTGCTCGGCCGGCTTGGGCGTGCCGTCGGCCATCATCACCGAGATCAGCGGCAACATCGGCGCCCACTTCTCGGCCAGCCAGGGCGGTGGCAGGCGCTCGGGCTCGGCCGGTGGTTTGGCTTCGGGCTTGGGCTTTGGCTCCGGCTTGGGTTCGGGCTCGGGTTCCGGCTCGGGCTCGGGTTCGGGCTCGGGTTCAGGCTCAGGCTCAGGCTCAGGCTCTGGCTCTGGCTCAGGCTCTG
>CAZLEO010000255.1:0-13597 GCA_964558555.1 uncultured Rickettsiales bacterium
CCGGCGTGGACAACCACTGCGACGGCGACGTGGACGAGGGATTCGACGTGGACGGCGACGGGGTCACCACCTGCGAGGACGACTGCGACGACGGCAACTCCGGCGCCTACCCGGGCGCGCCCGAGGACTGCGACGGCTACGACAACGACTGCGACGGCGTGGTCGACGAGGTCGCCGACGACGACCTGGACGGCTGGTCCGTGTGCGACGGCGACTGCAACGACCACAACGCCAGCGCCTACCCCGGCGCCCTGGAGCTGTGCGACGGCGTGGACAACGACTGCAACGGATCCCCCGCCGCCTACGAGGTGGACAACGACCTCGACGGCTTCTTCAGCTGCGAGGAATGTGACGACACCAACGCCGCCATCCACCCCGGCGCCGAGGAGATCTGCGGCGACGGCGTGGACTCGGACTGCCTGGGCGATCTGGAGTGGACCGAGGAGGACAACGACAACGACGGCCTCTCCGAGTGCGAGGACGACTGCGACGACAACAACGGCCAGGTCTACCCCGGCGCCGAGGAGATCTGCGACGGCGAGATCGACAACGACTGCGACCCCGAGACCGACGAGCTCGCCGACATGGACTTCGACACCTACACCATCTGCGACGGCGACTGCGACGACAACGACGCCGTCACCAACCCCGTCGGCCAGTTGCTGTGCGACGGCGAGGACAACGACTGCGACGGCCAGATCGACGAGGACCTCGACTACGACCACGACGGCCACATGGGCTGCGGCGGGACCGACTGCGACGACTACGACGCCAGCGTGTACCCCGGCGCCGTCGAGGTCCCCTACGACACCATCGACCAGGACTGCGACGGCGAGGACCTCGCCGACGTGGACGGCGACGGCTACGACGGCGGCCCCTTCGGCGACGACTGCGACGACAACGCCTACGGCACCAACCCCGGCGCCACCGAGATCTGCGAGAACGGCATCGACGAGGACTGCGACGGAATGGGCGACTCCACCGACCCCGACTGCGCCGCCCCGGCGGACGACGACGACGACACCACGGATCCCGGCGTGAGCTGCTCCGGCTGCGACCTCGACAGCGGTCCCCGCGCCTCCTCCGCGGGAGCGCTGCTCCTGGTCGCCGTGCTCGCGCTACGCCGCGCGCGCCGGTCGTAGGGGACCCACCCGCCCCGTGTACCCCGACGCCCCCTCGCCGACCCCCGTCCCCCCCCGCGGCCTGATCCGCCGCTACCACGCCTACGTGGACGGCGAGATCGACGAGCCCCCCGGCCCCCTGCTCGTCGCCTTCACCCTGGTCAACCTCTGCACCGGCGTGGCCCGCAAGTTCCAGCGCGACCGCTGCTTCACCCACGCCGCCTCGCTGGCCTACGCCACCCTGGTCGCCCTCGCCCCCATGACCGTGCTGGGCTTCACCTTCTTCTCCGCCTTCGGCCGCTACCAGGACCTGCGCACGAGGGCGGAGGAGGCCATCGTCTCGTACTTCATCCCCTCGGTGGGCGAGCAGGTGATGGTCCTTCTCGACGACGTCACGCAGAACCTCCAGCGCCTCAGCCTGCCCGGGCTGCTGCTGTTCCTGTTCGCCGCCACCGTGCTGCTCAACTCCCTCGAAGGCAGCTTCAACGTCATCTGGGGCGTCCAGCGCAACCGCAGCTACGTGTCCAAGCTGATGGTCTCATGGAGCACCCTGACGCTGGTGCCCGCCCTCATCGCCGGCGGCTGGGTGCTCGCCGACCGCCTCCAGATGCACGCCGTGCTCTCCGCGCCCCTGCGGCTGGGCATCACCTACGCGTTCACCTGGCTGGCCTTCTTCTTCCTGTTGTACGTACTCCCGCACACGCGCACGCGGTTCGTGCCCTCCCTGGCCGGGGGATTCCTCGGCGCGCTGGTGTGGCTGGTCTCGCGGGGCCTGTTCGTCTACTACGTCCAGAACATCTCGTCCATGCAGGCCGTGCTCGGCGGCGGCCTGGCCACGGTCGCGCTGTTCCTGATCTGGGTCTACTTCTCGTGGGTGGTGCTGCTGTTCTCGGCCGAGGCCGCCTACGTCTTCCAGTACCCCCGCACCCGCCGCGACGAGCGCCGCGCCGCCCTCATCACCCGGTCGTTCCGCTCGTTCTACCTCGTGCTCATGCTCGCCGAGATCGCCCGCCGCTTCCGCGCCGGCACCTCTGCCGAAGCCGATCCCGGCGAGCTCGCCGCCTCCGTGGGTATCCCCACCACCCTGGGCCCCTCCCTCACCGAGGAGCTCATCCGCAGCAAGCTCGTGCTCCGCACCGAGTCCGGCGGCCTCGTCCCGGCCCGCCCCCCCAAGGAACTCGACCTCGCCGCCGTCGCCGCCCACTCCGAGCGCCACGCCCTCGCCGCCCCCGCCGAGGTCAAGGGCCACCTCGCCCAGCGCGTCGCCACCCTCTTCCGATCCGCCGCACGCGACGCCCTGGACCGCCTCGACGGCCAGACCATCGGCGACCTCCTCGACCAGGCGGAGCGCAACGGCAAGGAGAAAAGGGACGTTCGCAACTAAGCAACTTTTTCGCCGGCTCGGCCGGCGAAAAAGTTGCTTAGTTGCGAACGTCCCCTTTTTTTCGGAACTTCTCCGCCTCCCCCGCTGTCCTAGCCGGACGGAACCACGGAGGAGACGCCATGACCCGCACCATCGCCATCTTGCTCTTCGCGCTGCTCGCCATCCCCTTCACCGCCTTCGGGCAGCTGGCCATCGCGCCGGCGGCCGAGCGGGTGGGATTCGACGCGAACCTCAGCCAGAACGTCCTGGGCCAGAACAGCCACAGCGACGTGTACATCAACGTGGAGCTGACGCCCGACGAGCTGCTGGCGACACAGCGGGTGCCGATGAACATCGCGCTGGTGATCGACAAGAGCGGGTCCATGGCCAGCTCGGACAAGATCGGCTACGCCCGTGAGGCGGCCATGTCGATCATCGATCAGCTCGAGAGCTACGACCGGGTCTCCATCGTCACCTTCGACTCCAACGTGCAGGTGCTGCAGGAGTCCACGCTGGCCACGGACCCCGACCGCATCAAGCGGGTCATCAGCCGCATCAACACCGGCAGCAACACCGCGCTGTACGGGGGCATGACCACCGGCGCCGACCAGGTGCGGGCCAACTACAACGCCGAGTTCCTCAACCGGGTCATCGTGCTCAGCGACGGCATCGCCAACGTGGGCCCGTCGAGCAACGACGAGCTGGCCACGGCGGCACGCACCCTGGGCGACCAGGGCATCTCCGTGACCACCATGGGGCTCGGCCTCGACTACAACGAGAACGCCATGACCGCCATCGCGGACGCCGCGGGCGGCAACTACTACTTCATCGAGTCCGGCGACCAGATGGCCTACCAGTTCGGCCAGGAGATCTACGGCATGATGCGCGTGGCCGCCCTGCACTCCACGCTGACCATCGAGCTGTCCGACGGCGTGACCCTGTACGAGGTCTACGGCTACGACTTCACCCAGTCCGGCAACCGCGTCACCGCCCGCATCGGCGACCTCATCGGCGGCCGCAAGATGACCGTCACCGCTCGCATCGGCGTCCAGGCGACCGACGCCGCGCAGATGCCGCTGGCCGCCATCGGCCTGGCCTACACCGACGCCGTGGACGGCCGCAACGTGAACATGGCCCGCGGCCTGGCCGCCGAGCTCAGCGCGGACGAGGCCCAGCAGGTCGCCTCGGTGGACATGACCGTCGGCGCCACCGTCCAGAAGGTCCGCAACGCCCAGGCCGTGACCGAGGCCATGGAGGCCTACTCCGCTGGCGACGACAAGCGCGCCGAGGAGATCGTCATGACCGCCCGCGAGGAGACCGAGCGCTTCAACATGGCCGCCGGCGCCGCCGCCGACATGGACATGGAGGCGGACCTCGACGGCCTGATGATCGAGATGGAGGAGGCCGCCGCGGCCCCCGCCGCCCGCTCCAGCGTCTCCAAGTCCCGCAAGGCCTCCGCCCGCGACGACTCCCGCGGCCAGTAGCCCCCACCCTCACCCTCACCCTCACCCCCCTCTGCTACACTCCCCGGCCGTGGACATCCGACCCGCGCGAATCCCCGAAGACCTCGACACGGTGCACCGCATGTTCACCGTGTACGCGGTGGAGCTGGGCATCGACCTGGGCTTCCAGGACTTCGCGCGCGAGCTGGACTCCCTGCCCGGCGACTACGCGCCGCCGGGCGGCAGCCTGCTGCTGGCGTGGGACGACGACGAGCCGGTCGGGGTCGTGGCCATGCGCCCCCTCGAGGACGGCGCCTGCGAGATGAAGCGCATGGTGGTCCTCCCCCAGGCCCGCGGCGCCGGCGTCGGACGCCTCCTCGGCGACGCCATCGTGGTCGTCGCGCGGGACGCCGGCTACCGTACGATGAGGCTCGACACCCTCGTCCGCCTCGAGCCCGCCCGGCACCTCTACGACTCCATGGGCTTCGTCGAGATCCCCTCGTACCGCTTCAACCCCCACCAGGACGCGGTGTACCTGGAGATCGCGCTCTAGAGGCTGTTCGCTACTCCGCTACACCTGGCTGGCGCGGACCGTTGCCTTCAAGGCGCGCTTCGCGCGTGGGACTTCGGGGCGACACGACCGGAGGGGGTATCCGAGGACCGCATGGAGGCCAGCCGCACGGGCCACACCAGACTTCCCCGAGCGATCCGGATTTCGGATCGAATCAGGCAGTCTGGATAGAAGACCTGGTCTATTGATCCGGAAAGCGGATCGATTGGGAGGATTGGGTGGGTGGAACTGCCTGAGGGTCACGTCCGAGGGGACGTATTGTCGAACGCTGCTAGATCGTCTCGTCCAGATCCACGGTCAGCTCATCCCCATCAAGCGTCGTCCGGTATGCCGCCAGCGGTGGCCGCGGCGATCAGCGCGGTGCCACGATGGAGCAGGGCTCGGCGGTGCATGTCGGGCATGCACAAGGCCTAGGGCCGTCAGCGGGAGCGGGCAAGGGGCACGCCCACGGCGGGGAAGAGGGCGCGGCGCCAGACCGTGTAGCCGACCCCGGACCCCATCTCGACCTGGAGGCGCCACAGGACGCGGCTGTCCGGCGCGACCTCGTCGATCTGCCCCGGGCCGCTCCAGGTGATCAGGGTGTTGCCGTCGGGGAGCCGCTCGACGTCTCCCATGCCGATGGACATCAGCGGGGGATCGTTGTGGTGCTCCCAGACGTTCTGGGCGGTGCCGGCGGACTCGTCCAGGGCGTACTCGATGACGCGGGAGTCCATCTTCTCGGGGGTGCCGTTGTCGAAGACGAGGATGTGGTCGTCGATGACGCGGAACTGGTGCTGGCGCTGGAACGGCGGATCGGGCACCGCGAACGTGCTGCCCTCGCCGCCGAGCGTCCAGCGGACCTCGCCGGTGGCGCGGTCGATCTTGACGATCGTGTCGAGGTTGCGCAGGGACAGGTAGTAGGCGTCCTCGCGCATGGCGTACTGCAGGGCGTTGGCGTGGGTCCAGCCGGAGCCGGGCTCGCCGTAGTCGCCCTCGGGGTCGTAATGGAAGTGGTCCCAGGTGGACCAGATCTGCCGCTCGGAGCCGTCCCAGCCCACCTCGAGGATGCGATCCCCCTCCACCACCTCGTCGCCCACGGTCTTGCGGTCCTTGGCGATGGTGGCGATGGTGCCGTCGCCGAGTTCGATGAAGTCGTGGTGCGCCGTGGGGATGGAGACGACCTCCTGGGAGGTGCCGTCGAGGCTGACGCGGACGATCCAGCGCTGGACCTCCACGCCTTCTTCCTCCGCGCCCAGAGTGGTGGCGGCGTGGTAGAGAACCCACTCGCCCACACGCGACAGGCGCACGCGAGGGATGTACAGCCGCTCCCAGTCCACGTCGGGCCGGTGGGCCCAGACGCAGTCGCCGTCCGCGTCGAAGATCACCGCCGCCGAGGGCTGGGCCAGCAGCGACGTGACGAGGTAGCCGCGGTCGCGGCCCGGCTGGTCGACGGTCACGGTCACCGAGGGCATGGATACGGCCAGCATCCCGGTGGCCAGCTTCTCGGCCTGCCCCTCGAACGTCTCCTCGCCCTTCACCTCCACCGCGCGGTAGGTGTAGGCCTGCCCGGGCTTCAGCCCGAGGATCACCGCGCGCGCCGTGCCCGTTTCGTCCACCTCGGCCTGAACGCGCCGGCCGTACGAGGTGTCCTCGCCGAACTCCACGAAGACATTGTCCGCGTCGGCGTGGACCACGGGCCACTGCACCGTGGCGACGGTGGGTATGGCCGGGGACACGGCCGCGGTGGCGGCCACCTGGAGGTCCGGCGAGCCGCACCCGGCGAGGATCAGGCCGACGACGAGCAGGCCCGCGCGGATCACGGCGGCTCCTCCACGGTGCCCACGGCCTTGCCGAGCTGCAGGCCGCCGAGGAGGTCGGCCGCGGTGCCACCGGACGAGGTCGAGGGGTGGGTGTCCGGGTCGAGGTTGTACAGGACCTCGCGGTACTGGGTGTAGCCGAAGCCGGCGCCGATGTCGGACCGGAGGCGCCAGCGGAGCAGGCCGCCGGTGGTGACCTGGTCGATCTGCCCGACGGAGCTCCAGGTGATGAGGGTGTCGCTGGACGGCAGCCGCGTGACGTCCCCCAGCGCGAGCGCGAAGCAGGGGGGGTCGTTCTCGTGCTCCCAGACGAGTTCGGCCATGCCGCGGTCCTCGTCGAGGCGGTACTCGACCACGCGGGAGCTGCGCTCGTCGGTGGTGCGGTTGTCGAACACGAGGATGCCCTCGTCGAGGACCTCGAAGTGGTGCTGGCGGGAGAAGAACGTGGTCTGGCCGCCGCCGTTGGTGAAGTGGCTCTGGTCGCCGCCCAGGGTCCAGAGCTCGCGGCCGGTGTCGCGGTCGATCTTGACGATGGAGTCGAAGTTGCACAGGGAGACGTAGTAGACGCCCTCGTGCCCGTCGTAGCGCAGCGCGTTGGCGTGGGACCAGCCGGACCCCGCCTCGCCGTACTCCTCGTCCGGGTCGTACTCGGCGTAGTCCCACACGGACCACACCACGACCTCCGAGCCGTCGGGGCGGAACTCGACGATCTGGTCCCCCTCCACCAGCTCGCCTTCCACCAGGCGGCGGTCGCGCACCAGCACGGCAAAGGAGCCGTCGCCGAGCTCGACGAAGTCGTGGTGGGCGTTGGGCACGGGGATCAGATCCTCGTCGGAGCCGTCCAGGTTCACGCGGATCAGCACCCGCTCCACCGACTCGTCGTCCGGATCGCCCAGGGCCGAGGCAGCGGCGTGGTAGACGACCCAGTCGCCGATGCGTGACAGCGCCACGCGGGGGATGAACAGCGTGTCCCAGGCCACCTCGGGCTGGTGCGCCCACACGTAGTCACCGTCCGAGTCGATGATCACCGCCACCGAGGGCTGGGCGAGCATCGACGTCACCAGGAACCCGTCGTGCGCCCGCAGCTCGTCGTGCACGTCCAGCGACAGCGGCGGCAGGGACCACAGCAGAGCGCCGGTCTCCACGGTCTGGTCCGGGCCGACCAGGGCCTCGTCGTCCACGGTCTCCACCACGCGGAAGTGGTTGGTGCTGAGCTGCTTCATGCCCATCAGCGTCGCGCGCACGCGCCCGTCGCCGTACACCGTACCCACCGCGTGAAACCCGTACTCGTCATCCGGTCCGAACTCGACGCTGGCGTCGGTGGCGTCCGGGTTCACCAGCTCCCACTCGACCACGGCCACCGTAGGGATCTCCTCGCTCACGCGCACCGACACGTCGGCCTCGAAGTCCGGGGCAGAGCAGCCCAGCGCGGCGCAGGCGAGGAGGAGGATCAGCCGGGTCACACGAATTCCCTCAGGTGTTGAGCTTGCGCCCGACGCGCGACTCCACGGACGCGATCTTGCCCTGGAGGCGACCGCTGGCGCCGTCGCGGTGGTCGATCTTGATGGATGTGGAGATGCGGTCGCAGTCCTGGCTCATGCGATCGAAGCAGGCGCGGACCACCTCCATGACCTCGTCCCACTCCCCCTCGATGATGGTGCCCATGGGGGTGAGCTGGTAGGGCAGGCCGCTGTTGTCGATGATCTCCAGGGACCGGGCCACGAACGGGCTGAGGCTCTCGCCCTTGCCGAACGGGGCCATGCTGAACTCGAGCAGCACCATGGCTACCTCCAGGCCCGGTAGTGTATCACCGGGGGGTAGGGATCGAGGCTCGAACTGGGGTTGGAGGTGGCCGTGGACGGCGGTCGTGTGGACGTGGTGGTGATCGGCGCCGGCGTGGTGGGGCTCGCCGTGGGGCGGGCCCTGGCGCGGCGCGGCCTGGACACGGCCGTGCTCGAGCGCAACGTGCGCCCCGGCCAGGAGACCTCTTCACGGCATTCCGGCGTCCTGCACGCCGGCCTGTACTACCCCCCCGGCTCGGCCAAGGCGCGGATGTGCGTCGAGGGGCGGCGGCGGCTCGTGGCCTACTGCGAGCGCCACGACGTGCCCCACGCGGTGTGCGGCAAGGTGATCGTGGCCACCAGCGAGGCCGAGGAGGCCCACCTGCAGCGCCTGCTCGACCAGGGCCGGCGCAACGGTGTCGAGGGGCTCGAGCCCATCACCGGCGCGCAGGTCCGCGAGCGCGAACCCAACGTACGCGCCACGGCCGGGCTGCTCAGCCGCGCCACCGGCATCGTGTCGTCCGACGACCTGATCACGGCGCTGGAGCGCTCCGTGCTGGCCCGCGGCGGCCTGGTCCTGCCCGGCAGCGAGGTGATCGCGCTGCACCGCGCCGCAGACCACTGGACCGTGACCGTGCGCCCCCTGCGCGGCGACGTCCACACCTTCGAGGCGGGCGAGGTGATCAACGCCGCGGGCCTCGGCGCCGCTGCCGTGGCCCGCCTCGCCGGCGAGGACGACCTCGAGGTCCACCCCTGCAAGGGCAGCTACTTCTGGACCACCCGTCCCGTGGTCCGGGGGCTGGTGTACCCCGTGCCCGAGGAGGGCCTGCGGGGGCTGGGCGTGCACACCACCGTGGACCTGGCCGGCCGCATCCGCTTCGGGCCGGACACCGAGTGGGTCGACGAGCTGGATTACGCCGTGGACGACGCCAGGGCGCCGGCGTTCGCCGCGGCGGTGGCACGCTACCTCGAGGGGATCACCGCCGACGATCTGCAGCCGGACACCGCCGGCATGCGCCCCAAGCTGCACCGCGAGGACCGCTTCGCCGACTTCGTGGTGCGCCGCGGCCCGTCGGGGCTGGTCACCCTGGCGGGCATTGAATCCCCCGGCCTGACCTCGTGCCTGGCGCTGGCCGACGAGGCGGCGGGCCTGATCACGGGCTGAAGCTCAGGCACCCCACCCCGGCCGCCGACGACGCGATCCACACCTCGTCCCGGCCGTCGCCGTCCACGTCGGCGCACAGCACGTCGCCGTCCACGGGCAGGCCGAAGCGGAACAGCACCTCTCGTTCGGGTGACAGGCCCAGCACCTGTCGGTTGTCCAGCAGCACCACGGTCTCGAGCCGTCCGTCGCCGTCGAGGTCGCCCTGGCTCGCCGCGGTCAGGTAGGACGAGATCAGCAGCCCGTCGTCCACCGCGGCCATGTCGGACTCGCGCGACGCCAGGGGGAACGACCCGCGGTCGGAGCCGTCGCGACCCAGCCGGTGCACCCCGCCCGGGATCAGCCGGCCGATCTCCTCCCCACCCGACCCCTGCACGCCCGCCAGGGCCCAGGTGACGGCCTCGTCGCCACCGGTCCAGGTGGGCTCACCCGCCGCGTCGTACGCCCGCAGCGCCTTGCGCCCCCCCGGGGCCACCACCAGCTGTCCCCCGACCGCGGCCGCCGCCAGGATCGCCGAGCCGTCGCCCAGCTTCACCGGCTCCCCCTCGGTCGGCACCAACGTCACAGTCCTCTTGCCCACGCCGACCCAGGTCCCGCCGGGCAGGGTCAGCACGTCGCGCAGGCTCGTGCCTGTCTCGCGTTCGTCCGCCAGGCCGCCCTCCCCCACCCGCAGGATCCGGCCGCGGCCCGTGCCGACGAGCACCTCGCCGCGCGGGGTCCGGGCCAGGTGCTCGGCCCCGGGCAGCGCGAAGAACGACACCAGCTCCAGGCGCTCGGCCCCGACCTCCACCTCCAGCAGGTGCGGGGCGTTCGCCTCGCCGCCAACCAGGTGCGTCAGCAGCTGTTCCTGGTCCCGCGCCGTGGACGCCGAGTACCCCTGGTAGCTCGCCATCACCCGTGCCTGGGCGTCCAGGGCGTAGGCGCGGGGCACCGACGTGGCCGACAGCGCCGCCGTGAGCTCGTTCACCTCGTCGATCACCGCGTGGAAGGGCCACGCCTGGGTCTGCACGGTGCCCAGCGCGGCGGGCCGCTCGTCCATCACGTTCACCGCGAGCACCTCGACGCCGGCCTCCGCCAGGGCCGCGTACTCGCCCGCCAGGTGCTCGAGCTCGGCGCGGCAGGGCTGGCACCAGGACGCCCACAGCACCACCAGCGTCGGCTTGCCCCGCAGGTCGTCCAGGCCCACCCGCCCCTCGGCGCCCAGCAACGGCAGGTCGAAGGCCGGGAACGGCTCCGCATCCAGCGCCCCCAGGGGCCGCGGCGCGGGCACGGCCGGACCGCCCAGGGCTTCCAGCAGCGCCGCGGTCTCCTCGTCGTGGCGGTACGACAGCCGCTCCTGGAGCACCGCCAGCGCACCGCCGTGGTCGCCGGCCGCCGCCAGCACCTCGGCGCGCAGCCGCGACAGCGACGAGCTGCCGTCCACCACCATCCGGTGCTGCTCGACCCCGTCCAGCCCCGTCCACGCCAGCGCCGGGGGTCTCCACGTCGCCAGCGCCGCTTCGGAGGCGACCAGGGCGGCCTCCACGTCCCCGGTGGCCAGCAACGACGCGGCCAGCGCCCGCTGCAGCTGCGGGTGCTCGCGATGATCGGCGCCGGCCAGATCCAGCCCCTTGCGCGCCCGGTCGATGGCGCCGGCGTGGTCGGCGGGGTCCATGTCGGCGAGCACCCCGGCGACGCGGCGGTGATACCTCGGCTGCGCGGCCATCTGCAGATCCGCCTCGTCCAGCACCCCGTGGATCGCCTCCACGCGGCCCTCCACCCCCTCCATCCCGGCGATCCGATCGACCACCATCAGCGCCACCGGCTCGCTCATCTTGCGGTCGCCCTGCTCGTCCAGGTACGACCGCCACACCCCCACCACGTCCTCCACCGACGCCTCGGCGGACAGCTTGCCCAGCCGCACGATGGCGCGCCGTTCGGGGGGCGCCGCCGCCAGCTCCGCTTCCACGCGCAGCCGCTGCACCTCGTCGTCGTCCGGCCGCGCGATCCGGACCAGGGACACCTCCTGCTCGGCCCGCCCCCGCCGCAGCCGCAGCCGCGCCGTGCTCCCCACGCCGCCGGTGAGCACCTCGGACATGCCCATCACGTCCAGGCCGGCCAGCGGCCGGTCGTCCACCGCCAGCAGCACGTCGCCGATCCTCAGCCCCGCCCCCTCGGCCGGCGTGCCCGGCAGCACCAGCTTCACCCGCGCCCCGTCCGGCTGCGCGTTGTACACCACGCCCATCCACCCCCTGTCCTCGGCTGCTGCTGTCCACGGCAGCACGAGCGCAAGGAGGCAAACGGGGAGGCACGGGATTCTCATGGAAGGAACAGGGTAGCGGAAACGGCCGCGATCAGCCGTCGCAGTTGCCGGGGACGCCGTAGTCGATGTCGATCACGTCGCCGTCCTCGGGCACGTACCCCGGCTCGAACACCACGGACATCAGGCCCGCGTCGTAGTACCAGCCGTTGGTCACCTGCACGCCGTTGACCTCCACGGTGATGGTCGAGGGGATCACCGGCTCCTCGCTGAGCGGGAACGTGTCGGCGAGGCTGATGGACAGCCAGCCGAGGTTGGTCAGCGCGGCGGACCAGTCCGAGTCGCAGATGCTGGCGAGGATGCCGCCGGTGGCGTTGACCGCGTCCACGTAGCCGGTGCCCGCGTCCGCGGACCCGCCGCCGCCGCTGCACGAGGTGGCCGTGGTGCCGTTGGTGCCGCAGATGGCCGACAGGATCACGTGGTCGGGGTTGTTCTTGAAGCCCTGGTAGTTGGACAGGTACGACGACCACGAGCCGCTCTGGTCGGGCTCGTCGGACACGAACACCACCCGCAGCCCGGCGTCCTCACGCCAGAAGTGGTCGTTGGGGGCCACCTCGTTGATGGCCTGCACCAGCGCGTCGTAACCGAACTTCAGTCCTCGCTCGGTACCGCTGCCGTTGGTGCCCACGTGGCAGTTCTGCTCGAACTGCTGCGCGCCGTTGGCCGTGGAGTGGTCGATGTAGCCGTGCTGGCAGCCGGCGCAGCGGAAGTCGTCGCTGTCCGTGGTCACCGTGGCGATGCGGTAGTCCACCCCGGCGGTGTTGATGATGCCGTGGAAGTACACGAAGTCGTCGCCGAGCTGGCCCTGCTCGTCGTCCATGGAGCACGAGTTGTCCACGACCCACAGGATGTCGGTCCAGTTGTTGCCCTCCTGGACGAAGTGGTCGTGGAACCACGCCCCGGCGCTGCCCAGGCCGGTCTGGGTGCCCTCGGCGGACGCGTCGCGCGGGTCGTCGGACGTGACCAGCAGCGTGCCCTGGTAGGACACGATGTCCTCGGGGATGAAGCTGATGGACACCGCGGCGGACTCGCCGGGTTCGAGCTCCATGCCGTTGTACAGCTCGTCCGTGTACAGGGTCATGGCGGACAGGGACGGCGTGGACAGGAACGAGAAGTCGTGGATGGTCAGCGAGTAGGTGCCCACGGATCGCACCAGGATGTCCTGGGTGACCTCGCAGCCCACGTCGTGCTCGCCGAAGTCCCACACGGGCGGGTCGATCATGATGGCCGGCGCGATACCCGCGCCGCCCAGCAGCACCTCGGCGTCGCCGTTGGCCGGGTCGTCGTTGATGATGTGCAGCACACCGGAGTCCTCGCCGTCCCCCTGGGACGTGAACCCGACGGTGATCACCTTCTCCGCCCCCGGGCTGAGCAAGAACGTCTCCTCGTCCGTGATCAGCTCGAAGTTCTCCGGCGCGTCCATCTGGAACTCGTAGATCTCCAGATCCACCGGACCCACGCTCGTGATGGTGACGTCCTGGTAGAGCTGCGAGCCCGTCTCCATGATGCCGAAGTTGATCTCCCCTGGATCCACCTCGATGGCCGGCACCTGTTCCTCGGGTGCCACGTGTAGCTCCTGGTCGCTACAGGCGAGCCCCACCCACACCGCAGCGGTCAGAAACAGGACCGTGATATCGAATCGCATCGACGCCTCCTCGTCCTCCATGGCACAGCATATCAGCCGCTGTCGACCGGACAACAGCACTACGTCTCAGCATGGTGAACGTCATGGTGAACGGGGGCGACGTGCGCGGGTTCAGGGGTACGTGCGCGAGGCTGCACAGCGCAGCCGAGCCAGGGCGAGCAGGCCGAGCAGCACCCACCAGGGCGCCGAGGTCGAGGCGGAGGAGTTGCTGCATTCGCACCCCCCGCTGGTGGCGTCGTCGTCGTCCGAGGGGGCCGGGATGTCGTCGTCGTCCGCGACGTCATCGTCGTCCGTGTCGGTGTCGTCGTCATCCGCGGCATCGTCGTCGTCCGCGGTGTCGTCATCGTCGTCCGAGGCATCGTCATCGTCGTCCGAGGCGTCGTCGTCGTCGTCGCCCGAGGAGTCGTCGTCGTCGTC
>CAZLEO010000256.1:0-13565 GCA_964558555.1 uncultured Rickettsiales bacterium
CGTTGTCCACGCCGTCGCAGATCTCCTCCGCACCGGGGTGAACCGTGTCGTCGCCGTCGTCGCAGTCGTCCTCGCAGCTCAGGTAGCCGTCCCCGTCCGCGTCGAACCCGTCGTCCACGTCGCCGTCGCAGTCGTTGTCCACCTGGTCGCAGACCTCCTCGGCGCCGGGGTGGACCGCGGGATCGTCGTCGTCGCAGTCGTCCCCCTCGCAATCGAGGCCGTCGTACCCGTCACCGTCGAGGTCGCAGCTCGTCGAGCCCGCGATCTGCAGCACGGAGGTGCCGAACTCCTGGGTGTAGGAGTCGCAGTTGCAGCCGCCGGACTCGACGGCCGACGAGTAGGTGAACGTGGCCGTGGCCGCGAAGTCGGCGCTGTAGTCGGGCACCAGGAAGGTCACCATGACCGTGTAGGTCTCCCCGGTCTGCAGCAGGATGGGCGGCTCGATGGCCGCACCACCCGGGGTGGTCACGGCGAACACCTCCGTGTCACCGTCCACCACCACCTCCAGCAGCGAGATGTCGCGGGCGTCCTCGTTGGTGAGGACCACGTTGGATTCCAGCACCGCTCCCATGGACTGGGTGGCACCAAAATCCATCGTTCCGGGGTCGAGCCCCAGCGAGGGGGCCTCGTCGTACACGTCCGCGCAGCCCGCCAGGGCCAGCAGTGCGGCGATCAGGGAGGAACACAGGGTCGATCGGCTCATGGAAGTCCTCGTGTGTTGGGGGTCCTCGCCGGGCAGATTATCAGTTTTCACGCGCGCACGAAGCTCGGCGGTCCCCAGGCCGTGCGCGCTGACGTAGGATCGGGGGCGATGCATCGAGGCCACGGACCATGACCGATCTCCTCGCATTCGTCGGCAGCGCCCGCGCCGGCGGCAACACCGACGTGCTCGTCGACGAGGTGCTGCGCGGTGCAGCGGCGGCCGGGGCGTCGGCGGTCAAGGTGCGCCTGATCGATCTGGACATGGCGCCCTGCCTCGGCTGCATGACCTGCACCGCCGGTTCCTGCCGCCAGCACGACGACGACGTGGGCCCCCTGCTGGAGCGCATGGTCGCCGCGCAGGGGCTGCTGTTCGCCACCCCCGTGTACTTCTGGAACGTGTCGGGGCTGATGAAGACGCTGTGGGACCGCATGCTGCCGCTGGCCGGCCTCGACCTCACCGCCGATCCCGTGACCATGGACCCGCTGCTGCGTGGCAAGGTCGCGGGCACGGTCGTGGTCCAGGAAGAGGCCCAGGGGCCCCACGCGTCGATCATCCGCACGTTCTTCGAGCGCAACCTCGCCGACTTCGGCGTGCGGCACGTGGGCGAGCTGTACGCGTATGGCGCGCTGGAACGAGGAGCGGTGCGCGGAGACGCCGCTGGGATGGCCGGCGCCTTCGACCTCGGACGCGACCTCGCGCGGGCGCTGGACGGCCGGGACCGGCCGTGACGCGACGACAGCTCGCCGCCACCATCGCGCTCGGCGCCGTCCTGGGCGTGGCCGTCCTGGCTCCGGTCCTGCCCGCACCCAATGTCAGGCTCCCCGGCGTATACGAGTCCGAGCAGGCGAGCACGGCCTGGCTGTTCTACCGGGCCCAGAAGACGATCGTCGAGGAACAGACCTTCCCCGTGATCGTACAGGGCACGGCATTCGAGGACGGCGGGCGGATCTACTCGCTGTGCATGCTCAACATCGTGCTCACGCTGCCCCTGTACCCGTTCCTCGGGGCCATCGGCATCCACGGCGCCTCCATGGCCCTGAACGTGGCGCTGGCGTTCGTGTTCGCCATGATGCTGCTGTTCCGGCTGTCGGGCAGCTGGTGGGCGTCGTTACCGGGCTCGCTCCTGTTCGCCCTGTCCCCGTACATGGTCAGCCACATCATCTACGGCCCCCCCGAGTCGGCCACGTACGCGTGGATCGTACCCGCGGTCATCGCCGCGGAGCGGCTGGCTGCGCGCGAGCGGCTCGATCTGTGGGGTGCGGCGGCCGTGGGCATCGCCGTGGCCCTGTGCTTCGCCAATTCGCCCTATTCCGGGGTGTTCGCCGCGTTCGCGGCGGCGTTCTCGATGCTGACGAGGCGGTTGTCCGTGGGCCCCCTGTGGCGCAGGGGCGTCCACGGCGGCCTGGCCTTTGCGGTGGCCGCGGCCTGCATCGCTCCCATGGCCGCGGCCATCCGGTACGCGCTGAACCACCCGCTGACCCTGATCCCGGGGCGCTCCGACCGCATCGCCGTGGGCCAGCACGTGGAGCTCCTGGACGACTGGGCGGTACAGGACCTGGTGAACTTCCTGTGGCCCACCGACGCGTTCCACAGCCGCATCTACCAGGAGGAGATGTACCTGGGCCTGGTCGCCATCGCCGTGACGATCCTGGCCGTGATCCGATCACGGCGAGCTCGCCGCTGGGGGTGGCTGGCGCTGGGTGGGCTGGTGTTCTGCATGGGCGGCGTGTTGCAGGTGGCGGGCTGGGCGCCCGAGCTGCTGGGGGGGCCGGTCAGGCTGCCCGCGGGGCTGTTGTGCCGGTTGCCGATCCTCAACTCCATCTCCCACCCGTATCGCTTCGAGCCCGTGGTGCTGCTGGCCATGGGCGCGGCCATCGCGGTGTGGCTCGGCCGCCGCAGGGGGGACCGCCCCCCGCGACCGTGGCCGGCGCTGGTGATCGCGGCCCTGATCGTGCTGGACGTCGGGCTCCACTACCCTGCCGGCCCGTTCCACGTTCCCGTGCTGGAGATCGAGGTCCCTCGCTTCTACGAGGAGCTGGCCGAGGATCCCGACGACTATGCGGTCCTGGACGTGCCGGTGGCCGCCGCGGCGCGCTCCATCGGCCCCTATCACCTCTACCAGCTCACCCACGACAAGTTCGTGCCGTACAGCCTGCGGGACGTGAACCTGTACCACCTCCCCGCCGCCCATCAGCTCGCCGATGCGCTCACGCTGCCCACGGAGCACCTGTTCGGTCGCGACCTGCGCCACATCGCCTTCGAGTGCACGCTGGGCCGCTGTGACGGCGTCGAGGAGCTCGCCGGTGCGGGGTATCGGTATCTGGTGTTGCACCGCACCGGGATCGACGCGACCGACCGTTCCCTCACCGAGTGCGTGGAGCGCTGTCTGCCGGTGCCGGAGCACACCGACGACCAGGTCGGGGCGTACCGCCTGGACGATCCCTGAGCCGCTAGCGGAACGCCAGGGTCGTCTCGACGACGCCGTCGTCCCCGAACGCGCGCACGTGTCGGTCCTCCCCCGACTCCCACCGGGCGGCCCCGTGATCGCCGGTGATCACCAGCTTGAGGTCGATGCGCGTCCCCGTGGGCACGGACAGGTCCCCCGTCCAGCTGGGCCAGGCCGAGGGATCGAGGGGGAGTCCCAGGGCCGGATCCCACTCGCCCAGCTC
The DNA here is from genome assembly GCA_964558555.1 of uncultured Rickettsiales bacterium. Taxonomy (GTDB): domain Bacteria; phylum Myxococcota_A; class UBA796; order UBA9615; family CAYRNR01; genus CAYRNR01. Next base: position 3,373 of record CAZLEO010000256.1, read on the forward strand.
GGCGTGGTCCCCCACCACGCGCAGCAGCTCCCCCCACTGGGTCTGATCGCAGTACGCGTCGAACGCCAGCGTGGTCCGGGGCCAGTCGTCGGGGTCGAAGCCCGCGTCGTAGCGGCGCAACAGGTCGACGAACTCGGCGTCGAGGTCTGCGGCGAGCTGCTCGTCCCGCCACACCACCTGGTCCTCGTCGTTGAGGAAGGCCGCGTCGTGATACCAGTTGAAGGCTCCCAGCACCGCGATCTCGCCGTCGATGGTGAGGTACTTGTGGTGCATGGAGGCGTAGGGGCCGTTGGGGTTGTCCGCGCGGATCACGGTCACCCCCTGATCCTCGAGCCACTCGTCGGTGGGATCGTCCTCGTTGACGCGGCCGTAGTACTCGGCGGCCTCGTGGATCCCGTGGTCGATGACGGCGATGACCTCGACGCCGCGCTGGTGGGCCTCGACGAGCTTGGTCAGCAGCGACGTGGTCTGCCCGTCCTCGACGTACTGGACGTCCTTGGCCGTGAACATCGCCATGTGGATCGTCGATTCGGCGTCGTCGAGCAGGGCCCCCACGACGCGGTGGGGCTCCTCGTCGGGGGCGAAGCTCACCGAGACCGCGTCCGCCGGGTCGTGGGCATGCTCGCGGGGGAGCCGGACGCCGCCGGCCAGGGCCTCGAACCGCCGCGCATAGGCCCGCACCAGGTCGGGTTGCTGGGAGACCAGCATCAGCTCGTGGTTCTCGTACCTCGCGCCCCACTCCCAGTTGAAGGACCCCGTGGCCGCGGTCTCGCCGTCGAACAGGGCGATCTTGTCGTGCATGGCGCCGCCGGCCCGGACCACCCCCAGCAGGGGCACGCCAGCCTCGAGGAGGCGGTCGTCGCCGGTGTACCACTCGTAGTACGGCCGGAACTTGCGCCCGTCGAACACCAGCCGGACCTCCACGCCCGCGGCGTGGGCCTCGATGAGTCGATCGACGATACCCGGGTCGTCGATGTTGAAGACCGCCGCGTGCAGGGTGTGCCGCCCCAGGGGATCGGCCAGCTGGGCGTCGATGACGGCGGCGATCCGGTCCTCCACCTCGCGGCCCGGGTCCTCGTAGGGCGACCACAGCGCGAGGGGCTCGGCGGGCTCGTCCGGCGGATTCGCCGGCGAGGAGATATCCGTGGTCCACACGTCGTCCGGGGGCCAGGCGACCGCGCCATTGCCGTGGATCGACACCCACGCGGTGGTGAGCATCTCGTCGGCGCCGTCGCCGTCGAGGTCGTGCTGGAACCGCACCCGCGCGACCACGTCGCCGGTGAGCTCGGCGCCGTTGGGGCCGCCCGTGGGAAAGATCTCGAGGGTGTCCGCGCCCCAGCGCTCCCACCCGTCGTGCAGGGTCTCGCGGTACTCGGCCACGTGCAGGGTGCGCATCCACGCCTCGTCGTACGGCGCCGCCACCTCCACCAGCACGCGCTTGTGGTAGCGGACGTTGGCCACCCGGGCGTCGAGCCAGGCGTTGACCACGTCGGGTTGTTCCGTCCAGGTGCCGTGGCCCTCGACGTCCAGCAGCCAGGTGGGCGCCGTGGCCTGCCGGTCCCCCGCGTCGAGGTCGTCCGTGTTCTCACCCGCGCAACCCGGCGCGCCGAGGAGGACCCATCCCAGGAGGCCGAGGGCCGCGAGGTCAGTGGCGGAACGCATCGGCGATCTCCAGGGTCTCGCAGGGATCGGTGGGCACCACGGCGGCGTGGTTGGCGCCCTGCTCCCACTGGACCGATCCGTCGGCCCTCGACAGCACCAGCTTGTACTCGAAGGCCGATCCCGCCCTCAGGTCCACCTGAGCGGTCCACGTGGGCCACCCGTGTCCGGACAGGCGCACGCCCGAGTGGGGGTCCCACGACCCGAGCTCCGGTTGATCCCCCACCAGCACCAGCGTGTCGCCCCACGCCGTGGCGTCGCAGTGGGCGGCCACGTCCACCGTGGCCGTGGTGGTCACCGGGTTGACCTCGTCGCTGTAGCGGTCCCACACCCGCCCGAACTCCCCCTCGAAGGCCGCGGCGACCTCGGCGTCATCCTCGATCACGAGCAGGTCCTCGTAGCTGGACACGGTCGCGGTGAAGGTCCAGTTGTACGAGCCGACCAGCGTCGTCTCACCGTCCACGACCACGAACTTGTGGTGCATGGCCGTGTAGGGGGTCGTGGCGTTGAGCGCCTCCACCACCGGAACGCCGGCGTCCTCGAGGATCTCGTCCACGGACGTGGTGACGGACTGCTTCTCGTCGGTGATCAGGTAGACCTCGACACCCCGCTGGTGCGCATCGACCAGCGCGTCGGCCAGGCCGCTGAGGCGGAACGAGAAAACGGCCGCGTAGATGTGGTCCTGGGCCGCGTCGATCTCCGCGCGGATCACGTCGTCGAGGCTGTCCTCGGGGGAGCAGTACAGCTGGGCGCCGCTGTCGATGGCCCCAGGTCGGTAGTCCTTCCAGCCGGTCAGGATCTCGTCCAGCTCGCGGTCGTACTCCGCGGCGAGCACCGGGGAGTCGGCCACCATCACCGTCTCCTCGTTGTACTCCAGGCCGCTGACGCTCCAGTTCGCCGAGCCCGTGATCACCATCCGACCGTCGATGACCGCCACCTTGTGGTGCAGCGTGGCGTACTCGTGGCGTTCGTTGAGCACCGGCACCACGTTGAGCCCCGCGGCGATCAACTCGTCGTCCAGTGTGTTGTAGACCTGCTCCATCTGCTTGGCGTCCCACAGCACCTCGACCGCGACGCCCGCCTGCTGCTTCTCCAGCAGCGCATACCCGAGCCGCTCGCTGCGCAGGTTGTACATGGCCACCCGGATCTCGGTCTGGGCCGCGGCCACCTCGTCCGCGATCCGATCCTCCAGCCCCGTACCCCCGGGGACGAAGTACACGTCGAGCAGCTCGTCTCCCCAGCCGTCGATGCTCTCCATCACGCCGCCGCGGGCGGACTCCACGTCGTCGGAGGCCTCCTCGGAGACGCCGGCACACCCCATCCAGCACAGAACCCCGGCAATCCCGAGCACTGCGACGATCGCGCGAACAGACCGATGCATGATCCTCACCATCCTTAGTAACTCATATCAGAGTTACGCTCCTGATACGCGATGATGGGCGTTCATGCAAAGGTTTTCTGTCGCGGAGTGGCTACGCCGGCCGCAGCTCCTCGGTGCCGAACAGATCCACGTATACCTGGAACGTCCCCGCACATCGCGCGCGCAGGCTGCACTTCGCGCACGCGGGGGGTTTGGTGAAGGGCTGATCCAGGACGTAGACCTTGAGCACGTCGGCGATGATGTCCGCCGGGGCGAGGGCCGGGTCCTGGATACGGCTGGCGACGCAGAGGGGGAAGGCCACCAGCGTGCTCACGTGGAGCTGGTCGACCATGTCCGCGTAACGGGGGACGAGGCGGTCGTAGGGCAGGTTGGCGTCCTTGGGGCGCACGGGGATGAGGCAGAACGGCAGCTCGAGATCGTCGAGGACGAACCGCTCGAGGGCGTTGGCGCCGGTGAGGTTCTGCTGGAGAAGGTTGGCGTGGACGTGGACGTCGGCGCCGGCGGCGCGGAGGTTGTCGATGGCGCGCAGGGTGTCGCGGTGGCTGCCGGCGGTGCGGGTGATGGCGTCGTGGACTTCGGGATCGGTGGAGAACAGGGGGAGCGCGACGCCCTCGACGCCCTGGCTGACGAGGTCGCGCACGCTCGCAGCGTCCGTGAGGGGCTGGCCGGTGGTCAGCACCTCGAAGCGGCGGAAGCCGTGACCCCGCGCCGTGGCGATCAGCGCGTCGATATCGGGGTGGGCCAGCGGCTCGTTGCCCACGAGGCCAAGCCGGGGCAGGCCGACGTCGTCGTTGCCCGCGAGCCAGGCCTCGGCCTCGACCCGTGGCGTGGGCGGCAGGTCCTTGGCCTTGCAGAAGACGCAGTCGAGGGTGCAGGGGTTGTCCAGCAGCAGCAACGGCAACTTGAGGATCTCGGGACGGGTGCGGATCAGGTGGGCCTGCTGGGCCACCGACCGCTTCAGCACGGCGTCGAGCAGCGGGTTGTGGTCGCGCGTCGGGCTTCGCTCGGTCCGGTCGCCGCGCAGACGCCGGACCGTGGCGTCCACGGCCAGCCCCAGCTCCAGCAGCTGTTCGAGCACCCGGCCCACGGGCGTCCCGGACGGGTACAGCCGCGTCAGGGCCTGCAGGTTCTGTTCGCGCGACCGCCGCAGCCCGTCGAAGCCGTCGAGCTCGTCCACGCGGCCGATGCGGTACGCGTCGCGCAGCCCCGGGAACACCTTCTCGGCGAACAGGGCGGCGTCGCCGTACAGGACGCCGTCCACGTCCACGAGCAGGTCGTTGCTCAGCACGGTGGGTTCGGCGCCGCTGTCGAGGTTCTGGATACGCAGGGGCCGCCCCTGCGTTGCGAGCCGGGCCGCCAGGGCGACGCAGTCTTCCAGCGCCGCGCAGAAGGTGGCCCGCGCGGCGCGATCCCAGCCGGAGCCCGTGGCGTAACACAGCTGCACCGTGCGCACGCCGAGATCGGCCACGTACTGCAGCCGCTGCACCAGGTCGGCGGCCGCGTCAGGGGTGACGACGATGTTGACGAAGTGGGGCAGGCCGGACCGCACGAGCCGCCGCAGCGCGTCCTCCACGGCGGCGCCGGTGTCCTTCCCGCCCGCCAGGGGACGGTACCGGGCCGTGGCCTCAGGGGGGCCGTCGAAGGAGAACAGCACCCGCGCGTCGTGGCGCTGGAGCTGCTGCAACACCTCGTCGTCCAGCAGCAGCCCGTTGGTGGTCAGGGTGAAGCTCAGGCGCTTGCCAAGCGCCGCGGCCCGGTCGCGGGCGCGATCCATGGTGCGGAACACCTCGCCGCGACGCAGCAGGGGTTCGCCGCCGAAGAACTGCAGCTCGAGGCGATCCCGTTCGCTGGTCAGCAGCAGGTCCACGGCGCGGTCGAGCACGTCGGGGGTCGCGTGGCGCCGGCCCAACTCGACCTTGCAGTACACGCACCGCAGCTGACAGGCGCTGGTAGGGGTGATCGCGAGTCGCCCCGGATCCCGCCAGGCCCCTACCCTGCCGATCCGGTCCGCAGCCGAGGGTCTGCCGTCCAGGGGTCGTATCCCGTCCTCCCCGAACCGCGCGTGGTGCCGCCGCTGCAGGCCGGGGCAGCGATCGCGCTCGCTGCAGTCGCGACAGGTGTCCACGTGGACGTAGTGGGAGGCGAACTCGGCGAAGTAGGCCTCGAGGTCGTCCCCGGCCACCGACGCGGTGTCCACGTCCTGGGGTTCGCAGACCACGCCGGGCAGGGGCCGCAGCACGCACAGGGGGAAGCCGCGCCAGACCACGGGCACGCGCCGTAGCGCCGGATCCGCAGCCGCGGCGCGTCCCAGCCGCGCCACCTCGGCGTGGGGTACCGGCTCGTCGAAGCCGTCGGACAGCACCGCTGCGCCCACCAGGAAGCCGCCCACGCCGCGGGCGGCGAGCCCGCGCAGGGTCTCGATCAGGCCGGCGGCGTTGAGGGCGCACAGCATGGTGTTGACCCGCACGGGCAACGCCCGCGGCCCGAACGACAGCAGGCGATCCAGGCCCTGGAGCGTCTCGGCGAGGCTGCCCTCCACGCCGGTCATGGCGTCGTGCACCTCGGCCCGCAGGTCGTACACGGTGACGCACGCCTCGGTCAGCCCCGCCTCCACGAGGCGATCGGCCGCGCCGGGCCGGGCCAGGGCGCGCCCGTTGGAGATGATCCCCACCTCCTCGAAGCCCAGGTCGCGGCAGCGCCGCACCAGCCCCTCCACGTCGGGCAGGACGGTGACCTCTCCCCCGGTCAGCACCACGCGGCGGGATCGCGACCGCAGGTCTTGCAGGCGGCGATCCAGATCGTCACCGGCCGCCACGTGGCGCAGGGTTGTACGCGGGCAGAAGGGGCAGCGGTTGTTGCAGCTCAGCGTGACCGTGAGGTCGGCGGGTCGGGTCACCGCCAGCTCCACGACAGGGACGTGAGGTGACGGGCCACGGCGCGCCCGGCCGACACGTTGTCGTGCAGCACCTGCCGCAGCCGGGCGTCGTTCCAGCCGTAGGTCCGCAGCAGGGTGTGGTAGGCGTGGAAGCGGCCCGCGTACAGGTCGTCCCAGCTGCCGAGGTTGGCGACGTGGCCCACGGCCAGGTCGTCGGCGCCGGGCGGGCGGCTGGATTCCAGCGCCCACTCGGTCATCAGGTGCAGCGAGCCGTCCGTGTCCACCATCCACTCGGCGTTGAGCACGGCCGGCTCCACGCGCGAGTCCAGGTTGCCCAGGGTGATCTCGCCGTCCTCGAGCTGCGCCCGGATCGAACGCATCGCGCGCTCCAGCGACGTGAGGTACGACACCAGGGGGTCGCCCTGCCAGCGCGCGCCGATGGCGTAGTTGACGTCGATGGACCGGATGCCGCACGAGACCAGGTGCGCGAAGCTGCGCTCGAGCTCGGAGACCGTCGCCGGCGTGACGACCATCACCACGGTGTGGTCGAGACCCGCCGCCAGCGCCGCGTCGATGGCGTGACGCGTGCGCTCGTAGGGGTTGTCCCCGGCGTCCACGGCCACCTTCCAGCGGTTGTGCAGCGCCTCCTCGCCGTCCAGGGAGAACTCCACGCGGAAGCCCCGCTCGCGCAGCTCCACGGCCAGGGGGAAGGTCAGCTCGAAGCCGTTGGTGACCATGTAGAAGTCGGCGCGCTTGCCCAGGTCGCCCGCTCGCTCGATGAGGCGGTCGGCCGTGCGCAGGACCTCGTCACGGCGCAGCAGCGGTTCGCCGCCGGAGAAGTCCAGCCGCACCGCGTCGCGCCGCGTGCGCAGCAGCAGGTCCACGGACCGATCCATGATCTCCCGCGGCATGTCCCCGTCCCCCTTGACCACGGGGCAGTACGTGCACCGGAGCTGACAGCGGCGGGTGGTCATCAGCTGCAGGTTGCCGCGGGTGTTGCGCAGGGATCGGGGGCGGGGCTCCCGACCCGCGGCGAGCCGCTCGGCGTAGTCGGCATAGCGGCGGGCGATGGGCTGCACGTCCAGGGGATCGCCGCCCTCGCCGCCCTCGCGGTCCGCGGCCATGGCGGCCCGCTCGCCCCGGTGCAGCAACGCCACGAGCACGTCGTCCAGCGCAGCGGGCAGGTCGGCGCCGTTGCGCAACATGGCCCCCGCGTGGCGTGCCAGGCGCGTGCCCAGGGAACCGTCGCGGTGGGGTCGGCGGACCCGCTGCACGGCCGGCTCCCCCTCGGCGATCCAGGCGTGCGCGGCCGCGAACAGCTCCTCCACGACGCGCCGCGGCGTCTGCGCCGGCGCCATGGCTCGGGTGAGGTGCTCCTGGATGGGATCGCCACTCATGAAGTTCCATTCTAGGCGCTACACTGGCCGTATGCGACGTCGCCTCCACGTCAAGGTCAGCGCAAGGTGCAACAACAACTGCATCTTCTGCCTCGACGATCGCGCGCGGCGCGAGGACGCCGACGCCGAGGGCGTGGCCGCGCTGCTGGCCGAACACGTGGGGTTGCGCGAGGTGCTGTTCACCTGCGGCGAGCCCACGATCCACCCCGATCTGCCGCGCTTCGTGGCCATGGCCCGGCGCGCCGGGTACGAGTCCATCGGGCTGGTCACCAACGGCCGCCGGCTCGCGTACGAGGCGTACTGCCGTTCCCTGATCGACGCGGGCCTCACCGAGGTGACGATCTCCATCCACGGCCCCTCTCCTCGACTCCACGACGCCCTCACGCGCGCCCGCAGCGCCTTCGAACAGACGCTCCAGGGCCTGCGCAACGTGCATCGGATCGGCGGTTCTCGCGGGATCCGGCTCATCTCGAGCACGGTGGTGACCCGCCGCAACGCAGGGACCCTGCGGGAGTTGCTGGAGCGGCTGGCCGACGAGGGCGTCGACGTGATGGTGGTCAACGTCGTCGAGCCCTCGGGCAGCGCCCTGGACCACTTCGAGGCGGTGTTCGACAGCTACACCGCGCTGGCCGACGCCGTGGCCGCGGCGCTGGAGGGATTCGCACAGCGGGATCGCGTGGTGGTCGAGGGCCTGCCCCTGTGCACGACGACGCCGTTCCTCGACTGCGCCGGGGTGCGCGAGGAGATCCACCTGCTCGAGGGGGACGACTTCCGCGCCCTGCCCACCGACCGCGGCCACGTCAAGCCGGACGCCTGCGCCGGGTGCCGCCTGTCGCCCCGCTGTGCCGGGATCTACGAGAGCTACGCGCGGCGCCGCGGGACGGACGAGATCGCGCCGCAGTGACGCCCCACCTTCTCGTCCCTGAACCAAGGCCGGCTCAGGCCGTGGTCACGAGAACCACCGACAGGGCGAGGGTGGCAAGGCCCGCCACGAGCACCACCAGGCCCAGGAGGTCGACCCACGAATAGGCGCCGTCGTGTTTGTCGAACAGCCTCCTCCACTCGACGAGGTAGCTCGTGCGAAATCCGGTGCCGCACCACGCCGCGAGCGCGATCACGGTGACGCCGAGGAATCGGGCCACGACCTGGAGAACGAACTCGAGGACAGCCTCCAGCACCGATTCGCTCCTCCTTCCCCTCGACGGTTCCTGGCAAGGACAAGGCGCGAGTGAACACGGCTATTCCAGATGTCATCCAGGACCTACCCCCGGTCCGTGCTACAACTCCGTAGCTTGGGTCGACATGGACGAGGTGCAAGGGGACATGCGCATCATCGCCGAAAGGATCCCGTGGGTGGTCCTGGTCGCGCTCACGGGACTGGGCTGCTGGCTGCGGCTGAGGATCGTCGAGCCGGCGTGCCTCACCCAGGACGGCCTGCATCCGACCTTGAGGGCGATCTCCATCCTGCGCCTGGAGCACCTCCCCCTCCGCGGCGAGGCCGTGGGATTCCACTTCGGCATGCTCCAGCCCTGGATCATGGTGCCCCTGGTGGCAATGGCCGGCAGCCTGCGGCAGGTATGGCTGCTCAACGCGCTGATCCACGGCCTGGGGGCCGTTCCGCTGGGCCTGGCCGGCCGCCGCCTCCACAGCTGGCCCGTCGGGCTGATCGCGGCGTTCCTCTACAGCACCTGGCCCATCCTGGTCTACCATCCCCAATCGGGTGCGTGGACCTACCAGGCGCCGGTCCTGGTCGCCTGCGCCGTGTGGATGGCGACCATCGCCCTGAGCCGTCCCTCCCGCGCCGCCCTGTTCGGCCTCGCCGCTGCGCTGGCCGTGGCGGTTCACTGGCATCCTTTCGCCCTGGCAGCCGCCCTCCCGGCCGCTGTCCTCCTGCCTCGGCTGGTCCAGGTACAGGGGTGGCGGCGGGTCGCCGAGTCCGCGACGTTGGGCGTGTTGATCCTGACCCCGATGGTGATCGACAACCTCCACAACCTGATCGTCTCGGCCCCCGGCCAGATCACCGCGGACCTGATTGCCCGGAACGAGGACCGCCTCTGGCTGATGACGGGCGTCATCAATGGGCTGGCCACAGGATGGCCCGAGAATGCACGGTTCCTTCTGTGGGCCGGGCCCGCGGGCGGGGTCGTGGCGACCGCACTGAGGTGGTTCACGGCGCGCCGGCTCGACCGCGGTGGGCTGCTGGTCTGCTGGCTGCTGGCCGGATACGGTGTCCTGCTGAGCCTGGGCTGGGGGCTCGGTCACATCCGGTGCACCCACGCAGGCCCCATGCTGCCCTTGCATGCCCTGATCCTCGGCTGGGTAGCGGTCGTGTCGCTGGAAGCTGTCCTCGGGAGACTCCGCAGGGTTGCCCGGGTGATCGTCCTGGGCGTGGCCGCCGTGGCCGTCGTTCCCGTGGCCGCTGTCTTGTGGGTTTCCGTGGCGGCCACGACCGTACCCACGAACTCGGGGATGGACCAACCGCCATTGGAACGGGGACCGGCCCACCTGTCGGTCATCGACACGATCGGCCGCGGCATCCATGAAGAGGCGAGTGGAGGACCCTTCGTGCTGTACGCGCTGATCGACCTCGACATCTTCACCGACGCCCCCATGACCGCGTACCACGGGGATCTGTACATGCGAGGTGCCGAGGTGGTGCATGGGGCCGAGGCCCTCGACCTCGACGACGCGGACCCGACCGCGTTCGTGGCGACCGCGCTGGACGCCCGGATGCAGGACGCCTGGGGAGGCGACGCGACCCCGTTCTTCACCCATCGGTCCTACCCCAGCCGGAGCCTGTCCGTATACCGCTTCGACCACCTGTCCGAGGCTCACGCGTGGCTCGATCTCGGCTGCGAACAGCTCCATGCTTACCCCCGAG
>CAZLEO010000257.1:0-9333 GCA_964558555.1 uncultured Rickettsiales bacterium
GACGACACCACGCCCGGCGACGACGACGATGACGACGCCACACCCGGCGACGACGACGACGACGACGCCACACCCGGCGACGACGACGATGACGACGCCACACCCGGCGACGACGACGACGCCACGCCGGCGGTGGACGCCGACGGCGACGGGTACACCGAGGACGTCGACTGCGACGACGGCGACGCCAGTACCTACCCCGGCGCGCCCGAGGCCTGCGACGGCCGCGACAACGACTGCAACGGCGCGCTGGCCGCCGGGGAGATGGACGACGACGCGGATGGCTTCATGATCTGCGACGGCGACTGCAACGATTTCAACGACGCCGTCCACCCGGGCGCACCGGAGGTCTGCGACGGGCTGGACAACGACTGTGACCTGATCATCCCCGGGAGCGAGGCCGACCAGGACGGGGACGGCTGGCTGCTGTGCAACGCCGACTGTGACGACACCGACCCGTCGATCCACCCCGGCGCCGCGGAGCAGTGCAACGGCCTCGACGACGACTGCGACGGGTCGCTGTCCAACGCCGAGGCCGACCACGACGGCGACGGCCACCTCGCGTGCATCGACGACTGCGACGACTTCGACGCCGACGTCTTCCCCGGGGCCCCCGAGCAATGCGACGCCACGGACTGGGACTGCGACGGGCTGGCCGAGTGCGACGACTCCGACTGCACCTCCGAGCCGGTGTGCGTCGGCGACGCGACCATGACCGGCTGGGCCCAGACCCGCGAATCCGTGGGCGGGGCACCGACGTACTTCCACGGCCAGGACCTCGCCGGCACGGCCGCGGCCAACTTCCCCGACTGCGACTACACCTTCGACATCACCTTCACCACCGTCGCCCAGAACGGCACCTGCGCGTGGTGCTGGGACCTCGACGACGACGTCTACGCGATGGGGTTCTCCGACTACCTCGGGGCCGTCTACCTCTACTACACGGCCTACGGCAGCTGGTACTGGTGGTACTACGCCACGGCCGGCGGCGCCCACGACGTGGAGTTCTACTACGACGGCTACTACTACACGTACGCCTTCGAGCAGACCGGCTACTGGGACTTCTTCTACCCCGAGGAGTGCGCCAATGGCGTGGACGACGACGGGGACGGGGACACGGACTGCGACGACTCCGACTGCGCCTACGATCCGACCTGTCTGAGCGGGCCCATGACCGGCCTGTCCGAGACCGTCGAGACCGTCGGCGGCTCGATGGACTACTTCGTCCAGCAGGTCCTGATCGGGACCCCGACTACCAACTGCCCCAGCTGTGACTTCACCTTCGACATCACCTTCACCACCGTGGCCCAGAACGGCACGTGCATGTGGTGCTGGGACCTCGCCGACGGCAACTACGAGCTCGGCGTCGACATCAGCGGCGGCACCATCTACCTGTACTACACCGGCTACTACGGCAGCGCCTGGTACTGGTGGTACTACGCCACCACGGGGGGCGCGCACACGGTCGATTTCTACTACGACTCCTACTACTACTCGTACGTCTTCGACCAGTCGGGGTACTGGGACTTCTGATCCCCCTCACCACCGCCGCAGCAGCGTGCTGTCCCGGCCGAACAGGCCCCCCAACCCCCAGTCGGTGAGCACGCGCACCCGGTTGTAGCGCCCCTTCATCAGCGTCGAGTAGGCCGCCTGCCAGAACAGCCGCGCCTTCAGGCCGTGGAAGCGCACGCCGAAGACCTCGGCCGAGGCAGCGCGAGGGCCCAGTGAGACCATCTGACCCATGTGCCAGTAGTGGTAGGTGCGCGACTTCCCGCCCCTCAGATGAGCGACGACGTTGTGGGCCACGGCGCGGGGCTGGCGGATGGCGATGTGGGCCGTGGGGGGCAGCGGCTCGCCGGTGACGTGGTGGGGCTGGTGGGCGTTGTCGCCCAGGGCGTACACGCCGGGGTGCCCTGGCACCTCGAGGCGGTCGTTGACCACGACCCGGCCGAGGTTGTCACGCGCCACGGGGAGCGCGGCGACCACGGGGTTGGCCTGGATGCCCGGGGCCCAGACCACCGTGTCGGTGTCGATGCGGTTGCAGCCGTCCACCTGGATCCACCCGTCGCCCACGTCGGTCACGGCGGTGCCCGTGAGCACCTCGACCCCGGCCTCCTCCAGGGTGCGGCGCGCGGCCACGGCCATGCGCGGGTGCATCTCCGGCAACACGCTGTCGTGGTCCTGGATCAGCAGGACGCGGATGGAGTCGGGGTGGATGCGCACGTACTCGCGCGGCAAGGCCCGGCGCACGAGGTCGTTCACGTCGGCCACGGCCTGGACGCCGGTGATGCCGCCGCCCACCACCACGAACGTCAGGGTCTGCGATGGATCGTCGTCCGACGCGTCCGCGCGCTCGAACATGCGGATCAGGTGGTTGCGCAGGGCCATGGCGTCGGTGAGGGACTTCATGCCCAGCACGTGCTCGCGCTTGCCCTCGATGGCCGAGTAGTCGGTGACGCTGCCCAGGGCCAGCACCAGCGAATCGAACGGGAGCTCGCCGCGGTGGGTGACCACCACGCGGCGCTGAAGATCCACCGACTGCACGTCGGCCTGGACGAAGTCGAAGCGCCGGCGGCCCCGCAGCCTGCGGATGGGCACGGCGATGTGGCGGGTCTCGATGTGGCCGCTGGCCACCTCGTGCAGCATGGGCGTGAACAGGAAGTAGTTCTCGTCGCTGACCAGGGTGATGCGGACGTCGGGATCCCGGCGGAGCCTCTTCTCGAGCTTCACGGCGGTGGTGGCCCCGGCAAAGCCGGCGCCGAGGATGACCACGTTCTTGCGGCGGCGCTTCTCGACCACGGTTCGATCTCCGTTCCCGGCGGCCCGTCTCCGCTTGAGGGCGGCCCGGGCAAAGGCCCACCACAGCCGCGGCGACAGGGCGCGCCGCAGGATACCGCGATACGACAGCGCCCCGGTGAACATGCCCCAGCTCACCTGGTCGAGGAGGCGGGCCGGGTACGGCGCGGTCTTCTCGTCCTCGATCACCGCCGCCTGGAGCTGGAAGAAGCGGCGCGATCCCTCCACGCGCCGGTGCACTCCCAGCAGGAACCGTCCGACGCCGTTGTCCAGGCTCAGCCGGGTGCACAGGGGCCGGTACCCGCGCTGGAAGTCCCGGGCGGACACGCCGCCGAGCACGGCGGTTCGGGCCGCGGCGCGCGCGGTGTGGAAGGCGGTGCCGATGCCGTCCTTGAACAGCCGCGTCACCGCGGCGTCCCCCACCACGACGACGCGATCGCCGTAGGGGTGGCGGGCCGCCCCCACGGCGATGGCCGGCCGACAGCCGCAGCTGCGCTCGTACGAATCGGGCAGCCACGCCCGCACCCGCGGGTGGTCCAGGAACTCGTCCATGCCCATGGGCCGGGACAGCCCCGACAGCAACGAGACGCTGATGTAGTCCCCCTTGGGGATGAGCGTGCCGAAGTCGAGGCGATCCCCGGGCATGGAGAAGATGTGCACCCGGTTGCCCAGGATCTCGTCGATGGCGTCGGCGCCCACCCGCAGCTCGTCCTGGGCCATGCGCCGCGTGGGTGGCCGCAGGTAGGGCGGCAGCACCCGGCTGGGCAGCACGGAGTTCACGCCCGCGGCCAGCACCAGCAGCTCGCAGTCCTCCCGCTCCCCGTCGACCACGAGGATCGGTCCGGTCGGCCCCGGGTGGACGTCGTCGACCCTCCGCCGGTCCACCCGCGCGCCCCGCTGCGCGGCAGCCCCCAGCAAGAAGCGATCGAAGCTGACCCGTCCGCCGAGCTCGGCTCCCGACGGGCCCGCGCCGCGGTACACGCTGAGGATCGGCTCCAGCGGGTGCGGCTGCGGCACCTCGATGGTGCCGAACGGCGAGTGCATGCAGTACGAGCGGATCCGGCTCATCACCGAGGACTCGGGCAGCTGCAACCCCAGCCGCGCCAGGTTGTGCACCAGCGGCGCGGCCAGGATCCCCGCGCACATGTTGCAACCGGCGGGGCCGCACGCGTCGAACCGCTTGGGTTCGTACAGCGTCACCTTCAGCCCCAGGCCCGCCTGGCGCGCGAACTCCAGCAGGTGAAGCGCGAAGAACGAGCCCGCCGGTCCACCCCCGACCACGGCCACGCGACTGCCCTCTTCCAGCTTCATCACCGGTCCTCCTGGGCCACCACGTGAGCAAGTTCCGTGCCCATCGTGTCGAAGATGGTCCTCGACACGGGTGAATCCTACTCATATAGTAGTCTTTCGGGTCCGGAATACTGAAAGAGGGCTGAAAAATGAGCGGGGAGATCCAGCCAGAGCGTCTGTGCGCCGGCCACGGGGGGCACTGCGCCCTGGTGCTCCATGCCGTGCCCGGCTGCGTGGAGAAGCTCGGCCGCGTGGGCCGCCTCCTCGAAGGGGACACGGACACCGTGCTCGACCGCTGGTACGAGCTGTACAGCGGTCGTCTGGGCTCCGGCGCCTACTTCGATCGGCGGGCATTCCACGCCGCCTATGCGCAGGAGATCCGAGGCATGGGCCGCCAGCTCGCCCAGCGCGCCACCGAGGACCTCGTGCGCTGGATGCACGACCGCAGCCTCGAGGCGCGGGACCAGCGCGTCCCCTTTGCCGAGCTCCCCCTCACGCTGCACCTGTTCGGCAAGGCCGTGAAGGCCGTGCTCGACGCCCCCGCCGGCCCCGCGGCCGACATCGTGGAGGAGCGCCTCGACGCCCTGGGCCACTCCTGGGTGGCGCTTCGCGCCAAGGCCTACTTCGGTGAGCGCTACTGCAACACGTCGCCCGAGCACGGGTGCCTGCTCGACGAGCTGGCCTCGCTGCAGCGCAAGGCCGCCCAGCGTGATCGCTTCTGCGGCATGGTCGGCATCAGCCTGCCCATGCAGCGGTTGTACGAGAACCTCACCGTCGCGGCTCGCACGCGCGCCACCGTGCTGCTGGTGGGGGAGACCGGAACGGGCAAGGAGCTCGCCGCCCGCGCGGTCCACAGGCTCAGCGGGGATCCCCTGGACAGCTACGTCCCGGTCAACTGCGCGGCGCTGCCGTCGGAGCTGATGGAGAGCGAGCTCTTCGGCCACCGCAAGGGCGCCTTCAGCGGCGCCACGACCCACCGCAAGGGCCTGTTCCAGGCCGCCGAGGGGGGCACGCTGTTCCTCGACGAGGTCACCGAGCTCTCGCCCAGCGCCCAGGCCAAGCTGCTGCGGGCGCTGCAGGAGCGCGCCGTGCGCCCGGTCGGTGCGCGCACCGAGGTCCCCATCTCCATCCGGGTCGTGGCCTCCACCAACATCCCGCTGGACCGCGCCGTGGAGCAGGGGCAGCTGCGCAGGGACCTGTTCTATCGACTCCAGGGGTTCGTGATCCAGACGCCGGCGCTTCACCAGCGCGCCGAGGACGTCCCCCTGCTCGCGCGGCACTTCGTGGAACAGACGGCCGCCCAGCACCCGGAGCTGGCCGTCCGCGGGATCACCCGCTCGGCCCTGGACGCGCTGACCTCGCACCCATGGCCCGGCAACGTGCGCGAGCTGCAGCTCACCGTGGAGCGCGCCTGCTTCGTCTGCCCGACCTCCCTGGTGGACGAGGGCGATCTCGCCCTGCGATCCCAGCGCGCCGCGGCCGCGCCTCACACCCGCGCGCTCGACGACGGGGAGACGCCCGTCTCCCTCAAGGACGCGGAGCGGCGGACCATCGCCAGGGCCC
Organism: uncultured Rickettsiales bacterium; assembly: GCA_964558555.1. Taxonomy (GTDB): domain Bacteria; phylum Myxococcota_A; class UBA796; order UBA9615; family CAYRNR01; genus CAYRNR01. The sequence continues at coordinate 5,650 of CAZLEO010000257.1, forward strand.
TGGCGGCCACGGCCGGGAACAAGACCCAGGCGTCCAAGATCCTGGGCATCTCGCGCAAGCAGCTCTACGTCAAGATCGAGCGATACGGGCTGTCCGACGTGAAGTAGCCCGGACCGTCACCTTTCTACACACCGTCACCTTTCCACCCGTTACCTCGGGCCACGGTCGCACCGATCCACGGCCCCCCCCTCCACGCCGATCCGGCGCCGTACACGTCCTGACGCATCTGGCACGCCCCTTGCTCATGGTTGGAGGCTTCAACGCGAGCAAACCGACGATGACCCGAGCCGCCACAGCCATCACCTCCACCGACGCCACGGCCGGCGCTCGCCCGGTCAACTCCCACTGGCTGGGGACCAACCTGCCGTGCCGCGCCGCGTGCCCGGTGGGCACCCACGCGGGCGGGTACGTCTCGCTGATCGCCCAGGGCCGCTACGAGGAGGCCTACCTGCTGGCGCGGCGGCCCAACCCCTTCGCATCCATCTGCGGGCGCATCTGCGCGCACCCCTGCGAGTCCGTGTGCCGTCGCGGCGACCTGGACTCGCCCATCAGCATCCGGGCGCTCAAGCGGTTCGTCACCGAGCGCTTCGGCGTGGAGAGCCAGCACACGTTCGAGCAGATCCTCGAGGTGGTCGAGCGGCCCCGCCCCATCGCCGAGAACCCCGGCCGTGTAGCCGTGATCGGCGCGGGCCCGGCCGGGCTGTCCTGCGCCCACGACCTGGCCCTGATGGGTCACGAGGTCGTCGTGTACGAGGCCGCCGAGGTCACCGGCGGCATGATGCGCATGGGCATCCCCGAGTACCGCCTGCCGCGCGAGCTGATCCAGTGCGAGGTGGACTTCATCGAGTTCCTCGGCGTGGAGATCCGCCTCGGCGTGGAGATCGGCCGGGACATCGGCTTCGAGGATCTCGTCGAGACCCACGACGCGGTCTTCGTCGCGTGTGGCTGCCGCAAGGGCGCCACCTTGAAGCTGCCCGGGGCCGATCTCGACGGCGTGGTCACGGCCATCGACTTCCTGGTGGACAACAACCTCGGGCTGCCCGTGTCCATGGGCGAGCGCGTCGCGGTCATCGGCGGCGGCAACACCGCCTTCGACGCCGCCCGCAGCGCGCGCCGCATCTCCAGCGTGCAGATCCCCGACGAGGAGCACGACTACGTGGTGCTCGACGCTGCCCTGGCCGCGTCCCGCCCCACCACCGGAGACCACGGCGCCGAGGTCACGATCGTGTACCGGCGCGGCCGCGAGGAGATGCCCGCCGACGACATGGAGATCCACGAGGCCGTGGAGGAGGAGATCAACGTGCTCTTCCTCACGGGCCCCACCGAGATCGTCGGCCGCGACGGCAAGGTCGCGGGCCTGCGCTGCCAGCAGATGGAGCTGGGTCCCCCCGACGAGAGCGGGCGACGGCGGCCCGAGGCGATCGCGGGCTCGGAGTTCGTGCTCGACGTGGACACCGTGCTGGTGGCCACCGGGCAGTATGCGGATCTGTCCTTCCTGGGCCGCGCCCACGGGATGGAGCTGTCGCGCTGGAACACCGTCGAGGTGAACCCGCGGACGCTGGAGACCACGCGATCGGGAGTCTGGGCCGGCGGGGACGTGGCGTTCGGGCCGCGGATCGTCATCGACGCCGTGGCGGACGGAAAGCGCGCGGCCCGGTCCATCGACTCGCGCCTCACCGCCCGGGTCGATGCCCAGGACAGGGTCGCCGTGCGGGTCTTCGACACCCACGGCTACGGGCACCCCTTCGCCGGCGGCGACTACGAGCACGTGCCCCGCAACGTCATCCCCACCATCGAGGTCCGCCACCGCACCGAGACGGCCCAGGTGGAGAAGGTCTACACCGAGCACCAGGCGATGCAGGAGGGCACCCGGTGCCTGCACTGCTGGATCAACACCGTGTTCGACTCGCGCCGCATGGCCGGCAGCGAGTGCATCCAGTGCGGCGGCTGCGTGGACGTGTGCCCCGTGGACTGCATCGATCTGGTGGCGCTGAAGCGCGTCGCCCGCGCGGTGAGCGGCGAGGAGGTCCTGCGCACCGCGGACGGGCAGCCCCTGACCCTCGACCGCGCCGCCGGCGCCGCCCTGCTCAAGGACGAGACGAACTGCATCCGCTGCGGGCTGTGCGCCCGCCGGTGCCCGGTCAGCTGCATCACCATGCAGGGCTGGTACCGCGACGGGGAACAACAGCTGCTGTCGCTTTGCGAGCAGCGGCTCTGAAGGAGAGATCCATGGGCCTGGTGGACGACCTGCGCGTGCCCACACCCGAAGCAGAGGTGAGCCGGCGCGCGTTCCTCAACAAGGTCACGGTGGCGGCCGCGGGCGTGGCCGCCCTCGGCGCGCTGATCACGTCCGTTCGGTTCCTGCGGCCCAACGTGCTGTTCGAGCCCCCCACCCGCTTCAAGCTCGGCGCCCCCGGCGAGATCCCGGTGGGCCAGCTCGTCGTGCTGCCCGAGCAGCGCCTGTACCTGCTGCACGCGCCCGAAGGCTTCGTGGCCATGAACGCCCGGTGCACCCACCTGGGCTGCATGACGCGCTACCTCGCCGACGAGAACCGCATCGTCTGTCCCTGCCACGGCAGCTCCTTCGATGCCACCGGTGTGGTGCTGGAGGGCCCCGCGCCGGCGCCCCTGCAGCGGCTGACCCTGACCCTGGAGTCGGGCCAGCTCGTCGTGGACACCCTCAAACCCGCGGCTGACGACTTCTCCCTGGCGGTGTGATCATGAGCACGACCCACGAAGACCAGGCCCCGCCCCGACCGCTGGTGGACACGCTGGTGGACAACCGCGTGGTCCGGTCGGTGCTGCGCCACGGCCTGCGCGACACCAACCGCAACCGCGCCCTGGCCGTGTTCACCAACTTCTTCCTGCACATCCACCCCGTGAAGGTGCGCGTGAGGGCCATGGCGTTCTCCCGCACGTGGTACCTCGGCGGCATCAGCGCCATCCTCTTCGCCATCCTCACGGCCACCGGCTTCTACCTGATGCTGTACTACCACCCGTCGGTGCCGCGGGCGTACGACGACATGAAGGACCTGGAGTTCGTGGTCTCGTCGGGCCTGTTCCTGCGCAACATCCACCGCTGGGCCGCCCACGGCATGGTCGCGGCGGTCTTCCTGCACATGCTGCGGGTGTTCTTCGCCGGCGCCTACCGCCCGCCCCGCGAGTTCAACTGGGTGATCGGGGTCTTCCTGTTCGTGCTGACCGTCGGGCTCAGCTACACCGGCTACCTCCTGCCCTGGGACCAGCTGGCGTTCTGGGCCGTCACCGTGGGCACCCGCATGGCCGAGGCCACGCCGGTGTTCGGCGGCGACATCTCGTATCTGCTGCTCGGCGGCAACTCCGTGGACGAGAACACCCTGGTGCGCTTCTACGTGCTGCACTGCGTGATCCTGCCGGCGGTGACCGTGGTGCTGATGGGGATGCACATCTGGCGGGTGCGCAAGGACGGCGGCATCTACATCCCCGACGAGGAGCGGACGCGCAGCGTGCGGCCCGTCGAGGTGTCCGACGAGAGGAGGTCGGCGTGAGCGATCGCGACTTCACCGTCGAGCCGGGCGACGACGCCGTGGTGACGCCCACCCGCCTCGTGGTGGTCCAGGAGGAGAGCCGGCCGGGGGGGGGGGTCCCCGCCCAGCCCCAGGGGGTGACCCTGCCCCCCCAGCGGGTGCGCGCCGCCCGCACCCA
>CAZLEO010000257.1:9343-13525 GCA_964558555.1 uncultured Rickettsiales bacterium
CGTGGACGTCCACGACGAGCCCATGGTGATGACCGTGCCCCACCTGCTGGTGCGCGAGGCCATCACCATCGTGGCGGTCTGCCTCGTCACCGTGGCGATCTCCCTGGTGCTGGACGCGCCGCTGGAGGAGCTGGCCAACCCCCAGATGACCCCCAACCCGTCCAAGGCGCCGTGGTACTTCCTGGGCCTGCAGGAGCTGCTGCACTACTACCCGCCGTTCGTGGCCGGCGTGCTCATCCCGGGCCTGGTGATCATCGCGCTGGTGATCGTGCCGTACTTCGACGTCAACCTCGAGCGCCGGCCCCTGTGGGAGACCGACCGCGCCCGCAAGCTGTGGATGGTCGGCGGATCGGTGCTCCTGATCTGCCTGTTCCTGCACTTCGTGGCCAAGCACTCGGTGTGGCCGCTGATCCTGACCACCGTGGCCGTGGCGGTACCGATGATGCTGCCCGGCGCGGTGCGCAGCGACGGCAAGGTGATGCGCTGGCTGGGCACCCGCAGCCTGGCGTTCTGGATCTTCGTGTGGTTCGTCGTCGCCGAGGTCGTCCTGACCGTGATCGGCGTGTACTTCCGCGGCCCGGGGTGGAGCTTCACGCTGCCGTGGGTGGATGGGGTCTACTGATCATGGGCGAGCTCGACATCCAGCGGCAGCTGAACCGCAACATCCGGGCGCTGACGGTCCTCACGGTGCTCTTCGTGGGCTCCCTGGCCATCGCCCCGGCCAAGTCCCACTTCAGCCAGTGGCGTCGCATCCAGCACGAGTACAACGATCTCGCGCGCGAACAGGGTGTGCCGCCGATGGAGGTGGGGCTCAAGCAGATCTGGCGCGCGGATCTCGGCACGGCCGACCGCTGCACCACGTGTCACGTGGCCATGGGGGAGGCGAAACCCCTCGCCGGCGGCGGCGCCCTGTTCGGCGAGCACCCCGAGATCCACCACGACGTGGACACCATGGGCTGCACCCTGTGCCACCGGGGCCAGGGGCGCGCCACCACCGAGGAGGCGGCCCACGGCCACGTGGCCCACTGGAACGAGCCCATGCTACCCGAGGCCTTCCATCAGGCGTCCTGCGGCGGCTGCCACGGGGACGCGGCGCGGGCCCACTCCCTGGCCGACAACGAGGTGGGGGCGTACCTGTTCGAGCTGCACGGCTGTCAGGCCTGCCACGTGGTGGACGGCCACGGCGGCGACGTGGGCCCCGATCTCTCGGGGGTGGCCCTCAAGGGGTACGACCGCGACTGGCACGAGCAGCACCTGCGCGATCCCGTGGCCACGGTCGAGGGCTCGAAGATGATGTCCTTCGGCCACCTGCGCGACGACGAGATGGACGCGCTGCTGGACTACCTCGACACGCTGGTGGGCGCGCCCAAGCTGCTGCAGGGCAAGGCCCTGGCCATGGACCTGGGCTGCCGCGGATGCCACCGCATCGGCGGCGTGGGTGGGGACGTGGGTGTGGACCTCACCGAGGCCGCGGACACCGCCCTGCACTCACGGGACTTCTCCAGCGTGCGCGGAGAGCACGATCTGGAGACGTGGCAGCGCGAGCACCTGCGCCGGCCCGCCGAGGTCTCCCCCGGTTCGGTCATGCCGCCGCTGCAGCTCGAGCTCGAGGACGAGGACGCGCTGCTGACGTACATCCTGTCGATCCGCGAGCCCGAAGTACCGATGGAGGAGCTGCCGCACCAGACGGTCCTGATCCAGCTGCAGGGCGCGCGGGACTTCTCGACCACCGGCCCCGACATGTTCCACATGCTGTGCTCGTCGTGCCACGGCGACGACGGCGAGGGCCAGCTCGTGGAGTCCATGGACACCACCGCGCCGGCCGTGCGCAACGCCGACATGCTGGCCGTGGCCTCGGACCGCTACCTGCGCGACACCATGGAGATGGGGCGGCCGGGCCGCAACATGCCGTCGTGGGGTGCTGCGTCGGGCCTGACCGAGGACGAGGTGGAGGAGATCCTGGCGTTCCTCGCGCAGGACGAGCCTACCGGGGCGTCCTGGGAGCAGGTCGCCCTCGCCCTCCCGTGGGCCCGGCCCGCGGCCGGCGAGGCCACCTTCGGCCACCACTGCGCGGGCTGCCACGGCCTGTGGGCCGAGGGCACGGATCTGGCCCCCAGCCTCTCCGCCGAGGAGCTGCTGCTGGCCGCCGACGGCCCCTTCTGGACCGCCACGATCGCCGAGGGGCGCGCCGGCACCGCCATGCCCGCGCACCCGTGGCTCGACGCCGATCAGCTCGCCGATCTGGTGGCGTGGCTGGACAGCGCCGACGCCCCGAACCGCGCGGCCCTCTCCGCTGCGGCGGCGTCCGCCCTGTTCGTCCACGACGCCCGCGACTACCGGGCGACGGGATCGCCGGCCTACGGCGCATTCCTGTTCCAGTCCACCTGCTCGGGGTGCCACGGCGACCAGGGTCTGGGCCTGCACGGGCCGGCCATCGCCGGTGAGACCTTCCTACGCACCGCCTCGGACGGCTTCATCGCCACCACCGTGGTGCTGGGCCGCAGCCAGCGGGCCATGAAGTCCTTCGGCCCCCACGGGATCACGCCGCTGAAGGAGCGCGAGATCGCCGACATCATCACCTTCCTGCGCCAGTCCTCGGCCGCCACCGGCGGCGAGCCCCACGGCGCCACGGTCCAGGGCAACGCCGAGCTAGGCGAGGACGCCTTTCACGATCTGTGCGCTGGTTGCCACGGTGCCGCCGGCGAGGGTCGTTCTGCGCCCGCGCTTGCCAACGGCGGGTTCCACGAGGCCGCATCCGACGGCTTCGTGCAGGCCACCGCCGCCCGCGGCCGTGACGGCACGGCCATGCGCGCGTGGGCGTTCGGCGGCCAGGGTTTCGCCGAGCTGACCCCTTCCGAGATCAACGACATCGTCGCGTACATCCGCTCCACGGAGCGCTTCTGAAGAGTTGCGGGCACGGTCCCGCCGGAGGAAAGACAACGATGAGCCGTCGCAGCCGACGCCACTTCCTCAAGATGTCCCTTGCCGCGTCCAGCGGGCTCGCCCTGCACGGGGTGGTCGCCTGTCACGGGGAGAAGGGCAAGGACCTGGTCCAGGTCGATCCCGCGGCCGCCGGGGAGGGCCGCAAGGAGTTCCTGTCCCAGTGTCCCTACTGCGGGGTGGGGTGCGCCACCGTGATCCAGACCGAGGGCGGCCGGATCGTGGGCATGGTCCCGGACCAGGCCAGCGCGGTCAACGCGGGCGTCCAGTGCATCAAGGGCCTCACCGCCTGGGAGCCCACGTACGAGGACCGCCTGACCGCGTGCCTGGTGCGCAAGGACATGAGCGACCCGTTGACGGGCCACGTGTCCCAGACCAAGGGGCGCTTCGACCCCGACGTGTGGCGCGAGGTGACCTACGAGGAGGCCTCGAAGATCGTCGCGGAGAAGATGGCGGCCATCGCCAAGGCCAAGGGCGGCAACAGCATCGGCCTGTACGGCAGCGGCCAGCTGACCCTGGAAGGCCAGTACCTCGAGAACAAGTTCATGAAGGGTGTGCTGGGCTCCAACACCATGGAAGCCAACGCCCGCATGTGCATGACGTCGGCGGTGACGGCCTACATCAAGTCCCTGGGTTCGGACACGCCGCCGGGGTGCTACGAGGACATCGAGGAGGCGGACTTCATCTCGTTCTGGGGCCACAACCCCCGCGAGGCCCACCCCATCGTGTTCTGGCGAGCCGCCGACCACAAGAAGAAGACCGGCATCCCGACCCTGGTGGTGGACCCGCGCCGCACCGGCACGGTCCAGGGGTTCGAGGGCATCGATCCCGACAACAGCTACCACGCGTCGGTGATCAACGCCGACATCTCGTTCCTCAACAGCATCGCCCACGTGCTGATCACCGAGCACGAGGACGTGATCGCCTACGACCTGCTGCGCGACCACGTGGAGGGCTGGCAGGACTACATCGCCGGCGTCAAGGCTCGCTACAGCCCCGAGCAGACCGAGTCCATGACCGGCCTGAAGCCGTCGTTCGTGCGCACCATCGCCGGCCACTGGGCCGACGCGACGCGCAAGGGCAAGGCCCGCGGCACCGGCGGCGTGGTCACCTTCTGGGGCATCGGCTACAACCAGTCGATCCACGGCCAGCACAACGTGTGGAGCATCGTCAACCTCCACCTGCTCACCGGCAACATCGGCCGGCCCGGCGCCTGCCCGTTCTCGATGACCGGCCAGCCCA